>CALBXK010000122.1 GCA_937890535.1 uncultured Spartobacteria bacterium | reverse complement strand
GTGGTCAAGTAAGGTTTTCGCGGTGCGCGTCCAAGTCCGAATAATGATTCGCTTGGACTCGGAGGACGGTTCTATTGTTCTGCGGAGCGGGCGATCAGGTTGGCAGTGATCCGGGTGCAGGCTTCGCAGGTGGAATTGGTATAGAATGGGGCGATGTTTGGAAAATTCATGTCATGGGAAGAATTCTATTTCAATAAAATACGGATTACGTATAAAGAGTCAAATGCTTGTTTCCTCCGATATTCTGGCTTTTGTGGATCATACTCTGCGTGTTCTCCAGGAACGCCAATCTTATCACCTTCGCGGATTTCCGGATGCGCCGCGTCTTCCGGCCATCACCCGTCGCTCGGAGCGATCCTACACTTCGGTGGCCGGTCCGTGGGGAGGACCCTATCGCCTCTATCCGTTTGTTGAGGCTCCGGTGCAGGAAGTCCCCTTACGCTGGGACGGGCCGTTGCTTTCGGTTCTGCGGCAACGCGCCGGATTTTCCGAGGGTGAAAAATGGGGAGCCCTGGCTGATGAGATGGAATCAGTTTTTGCCATCCATGGATTCGAGGAGCGAAGCGGCCTGCCCTACTGCGGATGGGAGACGGAATTGAGTCTCCTCACCCTCGCAGGGCTGCCGTGTGGATCGGAGAATGTGGATTATCCGAGACTCAAACCTCTTGACGGAATGCTCCCTGAGTCATTGTGGGAACGGGTTCCAGAGAAAATGAACCGGGCCATGGAATCCCTCTGGATGGGACTGGTGACCCGCGAGGAGGATCTTTCTTTCAATCGCTTTTGTTATTATAATTTTTCGCCGGAACAAGGTGAACGCGGCCTGCCATTTCAGCCCGGACATTGCGGCTTTCAGGGAGCGGCCGTGACCTTGTGCGGCCTTTGGTTGGACTGGACCCGGCGGACGGGAAATCCCCGCGGTGCCGAATGGGCCCGGCGCATGACCGACAAATTTCTGGCGGCCCGTCATTCGGAGACCGGGCTCCTTCCGCATATGTTTTACACCGCGGATCCCGGATCTCCCACTCAGGATCCCTATCTGATGGCCCATGTCTATGACACCGATAACGCGGTGGCCTGGCTCCGGCAACTCGACTTGCGACGTGAATTGGGCCTGGACCAAAAAGCCTATGAGGATCAGCGGCGCATCCATCGACAAAACCTGCTCTCGATGGCCCGGCTGGCCGGCGATTCTGCCCCGGGAAGCTATCACCAATGGATCAACCTGGATGGGTCGCGTGAGGTCGGGCAGGTTCGCTATGCTTTCCCCACCGAAGAGGTCAAGCGTGAGGCGGTTGCGCAGGATCCGAAATGCGAAGCGGTGGGGGTTTTTGAGAGTTATGGATGTTACGTCGATGGGCCTTGGAGTTATGGAGTGCATGGCTTCGGGATGAGTCTTCCCTTGGCCCTGTCTGAAGGAGCGGCACTCCTGAAAGACGAAGAAGTTTTCGCGGCTCTGCAACCCTATTTGGATCAAATTCGGGAGGAATTTTCCCAGCTCTCCGGTGCGATCAACGAAGCCAACCAATACGTCTGTTCCGCCAATGCCTGCCATATCCGCACCTTTCTGAATGCCTATGCGGGACGCAGAGACCCGGAGGATCTGAAAACGGCCTGCGAAATTGCCCAATGGGAAATTGAACACCTTCTCCCTCTCACCAGCGGTGAGGAATGGGAAAGCGCTCCCAACCTACCCGCCTGGTGGCGTTTGCATTTGCGGTCTCAGGTTCTCGATGCGCTCCTCCAACTGGCCCGTGCCCTCTCTCACCCGCAATAAACCCATCCCATGAATCCATTAAATACTTTAACTCGATGCCTCCTCGTCCTTGGGTTGAACTCACCGGCCCTGCTGGTGGCCGAAAACAATCTGATCAAAAACCCCGCGCTGGAGGGAGATCCCGTACCCCATGAATGGGCTTTGGCGGATTCGGGCGACCTGTTTCCCGGAGAAATTGCCCAGGATTCCGATGCCGGTCAGGAAGGGGCATCCAGCCTTCGGATTACTCATCCCCCGGGTGGAGGCTGCTATACCCAGATTCGCCAGATTGTCAAAGTCACTCCCCGCATGAAATACATTTTGCGGGCCAAGGTGAAGACCGAGAATCTTCTCCGAAGTTCCAACGGTTTTCCGGCGCTATTTGGAATGACCAATTCAGCGGGGAGCTGGATTGGATTGGAGCGTCTCGATACTTTCGGCGAATGGAAGGACGTCGAGATTCCCTGTGAGATCCCGGATGCGGATACGGTTCTGATCCTGATCTATTTCGACGTATTGGAAGGCAGTTTTTGGGTGGAAGATGTGACCCTGGTTCCGGTCGAGGAATAGCCTCTTCGGTGAATACGTAACCGTCCTCCTCTCCCATGAAAGCACTTCATTCCCTCCTCGGTGTCGCAACCGTATTGGCCATCATGATCCCACTTATCTGTCACGGCGAAAGTACCATGGCACCTGAATACGAATGGACGAAAATGATCGAACCAGCAGCCTTTGCCCCGAGGGATGGTGCCGGTGCGTTGGTTTTCAAAAATCGGATGTGGCTTCTCGGGGGGTGGAACCCCAGAGATCCCAAGCATTTTCCGAAAATTACCAATAATGAGGTCTGGTCATCAGCTAATGGACTGGAATGGAAGCTCGAAACAGAATCAGCGCCTTGGGAAGGGCGACATACTGCGGGCTATGTGGTCTTCAAGGACAAAATGTGGATTGTTGGCGGGGATGCCAATCGGTCCCATTATCAGAACGATGTTTGGAGCAGTGCGGACGGTGTGAATTGGGATCTGGTCTGTGAAGAGGTCCCCTGGCGGGACCGGGTGTTGCATTGCACCGCAGTCTTTCAGGCGAAAATCTGGGTCTTTGGAGGGCAAAATATGCCGGGATTCGTCCATGAGCCCGAGGATATTTTCTATGCGGACGCCTGGAACTCCGAAGATGGCAAGAACTGGACCAAGGTGGCTGACGATTTGCCATGGGGACCTCGCGGAATGGTTGGCAAGCCGCTGGTCTTCAAAAACAGAATCTGGTTGTTGGGAGGGGGGACTTATAACACGCCAAAAAATCCGGAGCGAATTTTTTACAATGATGTGTGGAGTTCCGACGATGGAATTCATTGGGAACAACATCTCAGCTCCGCTCCATGGGCGCCGAGACAGATGCTTGACGTGGCGGCATTTGATAATCGTATGTGGGTATTGGAGGGGTGGGGTCGAACAGAGGGCAATCTCAATGATGTTTGGTATTCCGAGGATGGACACCAGTGGACAGAGGTTTCAGGAACCCCTTGGGCACCGCGTCACGCCGGCTGCGTTTTTGTCTTTGAGAATGCTCTTTGGATGGTGGCGGGGAATAACCTGACTGCGGATGTCTGGAAACTTACTCGCAAAAGATTCTGAGGATCGACCTGAACAGTCAAAGATTGCGGATTGTTCATTCGATCCGCAGGGCATCTTATCTCCTTGAACGATATTAAAATCTCATAATGATGACGGGGTGCCGCGCTCCAGCTGGAGTCGAATACAGCGCATCATCGGTGAGCGATCGGCCCTCGTCACGCGACCCGTGGAAACGGGTTGTGCAGGGTTGGTTTCGACGGGTCAACCATTTCTTTCCAAGACCAGATCCGGTACACACCGATTTACCGGGCAATGAGACGGATCGTCACATCGGAAAAATACGGACGCGTCATCAATTTCGAGCACATGTCGCAATCGTTTGTGCGGAGATTTTTCAACAACGACCCGCTCACGCCGATGATCCTCGCCAAGGCTTGCAACGATATGGACATCGTGCTTTATCTGATATAGTGAAAAATATGAAAACGATTACCATCCCCGATTTCGGAACACTAAATATTTCGGACATCGTCTGTGATTACAATGGAACTTTGGCTGTAGACGGAGTAATCTTGCCAAGCGTCTCTGAAGCTATCAATAACATTTCGGACATCAGGGTTCATGTTATTACAGCTGATACTTTTGGCTTGGCAGAGAAGCAGCTCAAGGGCACTAATTGCAGCTTGACTATTTCCCCAAAAGAAAATCAAGCCCAATGGAAGCTTAACTATATTAATTCACTAAACTCTAAAACAACTGCTTGCATTGGGAATGGGCGGAATGATCGTTTTATGCTCAAAGAGTCTGCGTTAGGCATTGCTCTAATTCAGGGGGAAGGAGCGTCAGTTGAAACTCTTATGAATGCTAATATTGTATGCACTTCGATCATTTGCGCTCTTGAGTATTTTTCAAACCCAAAGAGGCTTATTGCAACTCTCAGGTCGTAACCTATTTTCTAAAATTGCTTTAGGGAAGTGCTGATTTAATCCACAGATTTGAGGAAATAGCGCTCTTGTTCTATCTGTGAGGGCATTGTGAATGCGATCGATAGAATTGGGGAACTGGACATTGTCGAGGGAGGTATGATCTTAGAGCGCGATCTATGTAATTCCCAATAGGAACAGAGCTCCCAGAACAATATGGCCGAGGACTTTCTGGGAAATGAAGTTTTGAAGTTGGGTGCTGATGAAAATTCAAACCAAGTAAGGAGTATCCCCACGGCGACGGCAGTGAGGATGTGAGAAGTTATCAAGCCGCTTCCCACGATCAGGCAGGAACGGACGAACATGGTCGCGCCGGGGAGATGACCTGGAGGATGGCGATGAGAACATTCACCTTGAGGGGTGGCTTTGCAGGTAAACCAAAACAGAAGTCCACTGTCCAGCGACAATTAAGATTGGTACCTGACGACAATTAAAATTGACCCCCAGCG
>CALBXK010000121.1 GCA_937890535.1 uncultured Spartobacteria bacterium | reverse complement strand
CTATCTGGGGATCCATGCCGTCATTTTCTTGTCGCTGCTCTTGCAGATCGTTGGGATTTTCTGGCGCTTCCAGCATGGATTTTATCTGACGACACGGAATTAGATGGTCCGAACTGCGACCGGAATTGGTTTTTCATCGCCAGCGGCAAGTTTGGGCAATAGATTTAGCCCATGAAATTGCCTCAACTTTTTGCCTTGGCCGCAGCGGGGATGGTCCTTGCCGCCTGCGCGACCACGCCGCGATCATCTGCGCCGAAGCCCCAGGCGGTTTTGACGAAACTGCAGGCGATGGGCGTTGAGGGGGCCACCTATGACAAGATTGCCGCTCATCGGATCCTCACTTATTCCGACATGTACGGCTTGGTGCAAAAGAAGGTCCCAAGTTCGGTGATTCTCACCTATATCAAGAGCACCCATGCGCCCTACACGCTTTCGAACGGCCAACTGAATGCCCTGAATGATGCCGGAGCCGGCGCTGATTTGCTCAATTACCTCGGAAAGTCGGTGGGATTTTTTGAAGCCACCGAAAGCGATCAGACCGGAACAAGTGGAAAATGGCGAAACGATCCTTACTTTATGGACCCCTATTATATGGGAGAGGCCCCGTTTGGTGGGATGTGGCCGGGCGAATGGTATGATCCCATCTGGGTGGACTCCGCCTTTTAGACAGGCTGCTAGGCTATGCGACGTTCGTATTTGACCGGCTTCGGCAAGGTGTCCGAGGTTTTGGGTGTGGAGGAAGCCCCGGTTCCCACGCCGCAGAAGGGTGAACTCCTTTTGGAGATGCTGGCGGCGCCGGTTAATCCCGCCGACCTCAATATTATTGAGGGAAAGTATGGAGAATTGCCGGAATTGCCAGCGGTGATCGGCAACGAAGGCGTGGGGCGGGTGAAGGCTTGCGGTGGCGGAGTGGAAGGATATTCGCCTGGCGATCTGGTGCTGCCGATGCGGTGGGGCACCTGGACCCAATTCATGACTGTGCCGGCGAAGGCTGCGGTTCGCATTCCCTCCGATCTGGACCCGATCCAGGCGTCCATGATGTCGGTGAATCCGCTTTCGGCATGGGCCATGCTGGAGGAATTTGTTGATTTGCAGGCGGGAGATTGGGTCGTGCAGAATGCGGCCAATTCCGCCGTGGGTCGGAGCGCAATTCAAATTGCCAAAGCCCGGGGTTGGAGGACGCTCAACGTTGTCCGCCGACCGGAACTGGTGGACGAACTCAAGAGCCAGGGTGCCGATGTGGTGGTTTTGGAAGAGGTGGATCTTCGTGCCGAGGTAGAAAATCTCTGCGGAACGCTCCGGCCCCGACTGGCACTCAATGCGGTCGGTGGGGCCAGTGCCTTGAATCTCGCCAATGCCCTCGGGGACGGGGGAACGCTGGTGACGTATGGCGCCATGGGCCGTCAACCGTTGAAGTTGCCCAATGGGCTTCTTATTTTTCGCGACCTGGCCTTCCGTGGGTTTTGGTTGAAAAAATGGTCCGCGCAATTGTCGTCCGCACGGCGGGCAGAGGTCATGGCCGGCTTGGTGAAATTGTCGCTCTCCGGGCAATTGAAGATGCCGGTCCATCGGGTCTTTCCTTTGACCGAATTGGTGGACGCCATCGCTGAGGCCAATCAGGAAGGTCGTTCCGGCAAGGTCCTATTGGATTTGCTTGCGCAGGGATGACGGCTGGAGTTTCACCCTCATCCCATGGCGATTTACGATCAATGATCAAACCAGCAGGAGTTAACAACCGATGAAGACACTTCCCGGCTTTCGGGACTTTTACCCCGGCGACTGCGCCCGAAGGAATTATATTCTCACCACTTGGAGAGAGGCGGCGCGGCGGCATGGGTTTGTCGAATACGATGGACCCGTGCTTGAATCGAGCGAGCTCTACCAAAAAAAGAGCGGGGGCGAATTGGTCGGTCAGCTCTTTGATTTTCTGGACAAGGGGGACCGTCCTGTCGCCCTGCGCCCGGAAATGACCCCCACGCTGGCGCGGATGGTGGCAGCCCGGGAACGCGATTTTAAGAAACCGCTCAAATGGTTCTCTGTGCCCCAGTTTTTTCGGTATGAAAAACCGCAGCGCGGCCGCGGCCGAGAGTTCTATCAATTGAATGCCGACATCCTCGGCGAGTCCGCCGCCTCGGCTGATGCGGAGTTGATTGCGCTCGTTGTCGATGTCCTGCGCGACTTTGGGTTTACGGAGCAGGATTTCGTGGTGAGGCTCAGCAGTCGGACCGCCTGGCAAAAATTTTTCGCCGGGGCCGGCGGACCGGCGGATCGGGAAGATGAATTTTTTCAGATCGTGGACAAGGCCGAGCGGATACCGCCCGAAAAGACGGATGAAGCATTGGCCGGGCTTGGGGTGGCGGGTCTGACGGCCGAAAGTGTCCTGGCCTTCGTTCGCGATGGCGAGCCGGGCGAACTGGCTCCGGTCCTGGAGAATCTGAAAGCGCGGGGGCTGGGTGACTATGTCGAAATCGATTACGCCATTGTTCGAGGCCTGGCCTACTACACCGGGATCGTTTTTGAAGTATTTGACCGGAGTAAAAAGGAACGGGCTTTGGCCGGTGGGGGACGATACGACCGCCTCCTGCACCTGATGAGTGATGGCAAGGTCGATCTGCCCGCTCTCGGCTTTGGTATGGGCGATATCGTTTTAGAGAATCTCATCGATGATGTGCCTGCCGCAAGGGAACGACGGGACGCTTGGATGGCTAAACAGAGGGCCTGTGATGTCTATCTGGTCATCGCCAAGGAAACAGAACGGCTTGCCGCAGTGGCCTTGGTTCAGACCCTTCGGGATACTGGGCTCCGGGTGGATTTTCCCCTCACGGAAACCAAAGTCGGGAAGCAGTTTCAGGCCGCCGAACAGCTTGGTGCCGAGGTGGCTGTCGTCGTCGGTGACGAGTGGCCGGAGGTGAAGGTGAAGATCCTCGCCACCCGGGAAGAAGCGACGGTGCCCAACAGCGGGCTTGCGGATTGGTTGCGAACCCGCCAAAAAGAAGCCTGACCACAAAGTGCACTGCTGCGAAAGAGGAGGTTTGATTCCTCTGCGAATCAGTGTCCTCTGTGGTTCATTTTTCGAAATTCATGACTTATCGTACACATCATTGCGGGGCATTGCGTCCCGAAAACTCCGGATCGACCGCCACTCTTTGTGGTTGGGTGGATTCCCGCCGCGATCACGGAGGCGTGGTCTTCATCGATCTCCGGGACAAGGAAGGCCTCACTCAGGTCGTTTTCCGTCCTGAGGAACATGCCTCGGCAGCGAAAGCCGCCCATACGCTTCGCAGCGAGGATGTCCTCCAAATTTCCGGTACCGTGGCGCCCCGCCTTCCCGGTACGGAGAACCCCCGTCTCGCCACCGGGGGAATTGAGATCGTGGCCGATGCCCTGACCATTCTTAACAAGGCGGACGTGTTGCCATTTCCTCTCGGCGAGGATTCGGTGAGTGAGGATTTGCGTCTGGAGCATCGCTATCTCGATCTGCGTCGTCCGGCCATGGTGCGGAATCTCTCCGTCCGCCATAAAATCCTCAAGGCCACCCGTGACTACTTTGACGGTCAGGGATTTTTGGAGATCGAGACCCCGATTCTGTCCAAGAGCACGCCCGAGGGGGCCCGGGAATTTCTCGTGCCCAGCCGGGTGCATCCCGCCACTTTTTATGCGCTTTCCCAGTCGCCCCAACAATACAAGCAACTCCTTATGGTGGCGGGGATCGAACGCTATTTTCAAATTGCAAAATGTTTTCGCGATGAAGATCCCCGAGCCGACCGAATCACCGAGTTGACTCAAATCGATTTGGAGGCCTCCTTCATAACCGCCGAGGATATTTATCCGCTGATTGAAGGGTTGCTGGCGGATGTATTTCGGGCCGCCCGTGGCGTTGAGATTCCGCGGCCATTTCCCCGTCTCACCTATGACGAAGCCATGAATCGCTTCGGCAGCGACAAACCGGACCGGCGCTTCGGTCTCGAACTCGTGACTCTGGATGACGTTTTCTCTGAAAGTCAGTTCAAAGTTTTTCGTGGGGCTCTTGATTCGGGTGGAACGGTAAAGGCCTTCAATGCCAAGGGATTTGCTGGCATCACCACGGGTCAAATCGAAACCCTCACCGATCTGGCCAAACAAGCCGGTGCCAAAGGGCTCGCTTTCATCAAGGTGGAGAATGGGGAATGGAAATCTCCCATTGTGAAGTTTTTCTCCGATGCCGAGAAAGCGGCCCTAACCGAACGTCTTGCCATCGAAGAAGGGGATCTCCTCCTCTTTGGCGCCGATTCCTGGGAAACGGTTTGCACGGTGCTTGGCCGCATCCGGCTTCAGGTCGCGGAGATTCAATCTCTTGTCACCGATCCTGAGATTCTGGATTTTCTTTGGGTGGTGGATTTTCCGCTCCTGGCCTACAATGCCGAAGAGCAAAAGTGGAACGCCGTTCATCATCCGTTCACCCGTCCAAAGACCGAGGACATCCCGCTTCTGGAGGCCGGCGAATATGGCAAGGTGCGGGCGCAAGCCTATGATGTCGTGCTCAATGGGGTTGAGGTCGGAGGCGGCAGTATTCGAATCCACGAGCCCGACTTGCAGGCCCGGGTCTTTGAGGTCCTGGGGCTTTCTCCAGAAAAACAGCAGATCCTGTTTCCGCACCTGCTCAAGGCCTTCCGTTATGGGGCTCCTCCCCATGGAGGAGTGGCCCTCGGAGTGGATCGCCTCGTGATGCTGGCGGTGGGCACGGAGAACATCGAACTGCTCGACGCCTCAAAGCTGGCCACAGC
>CALBXK010000120.1 GCA_937890535.1 uncultured Spartobacteria bacterium | reverse complement strand
GGGCAAATATATTCGGTTTTTCCTGATGTGTATTTTGCTTCATAGTCATAAAATCCGGACTTAGGACGAATGTGAATGATCGGCATGGGTGTCATTTCATTCATTCCAATTGCCAGCAGTTTTCCGTCAATAAATTTTTCGACAATCACTTCTTCAGAATAAGCAAATGCGGTTTCCAATGCCGGTTCCCATTGGTTTTCGTCTTTAACTATCGTCACCCCGAGACTCGAACCCTGATTGGTTGGCTTGACGACAACAGGAAGGTCAAGCGTCCGGGATATTCCCTTGTTTTTATAGAGCACTTCATAATCGGCTGTGGGTATCCCATGAAACTTCAAAATCTCCTTGGATTTTAATTTGTCATAAGCCAGAGCACTCCCCATAACACCTGACGCGGTATAAGGAATTTTGAAATATTCGAGCAAGCCTTGAATACATCCGTCTTCCCCAAAGGTTCCGTGCAGAGCCAGAAAAGCCACGTCGATAGGATTAGATTTGAGCGTTTCCCCAATATTGTGGTCAACGTGTATCGGCAAGGCAGCTAATCCTTTCCTGTTAAGAGCCTCAAGGACCGAGTTTCCGGTAACAATTGAAACCTCGCGCTCGGGAGAAAGTCCACCCATGAGCACCCCAATAGTTTTATTTTTTAAGTCATTCAAAATTATCACAAACTCTCTTTAAGCAGGTCCGCCCCGGCCCTTGGCCAAAAGGACCGGAGAACAAAGGAAGGAGGGATTACCTTTGTGTGCGGACCAATTTAATATAGTTGTTTCTCCAGTTTACTCACCTGCGCTGACAATTTCGGTTTGTAATTCAATGCCCGTTTTTTTCTTCACTTCTTCTTGAATATTCTCAATCAAACAGTTCACATCTTTAGCCGTTGCGCCCCCCTTGTTGACAATAAAGTTTGCGTGTTTGATAGAAACCCCCGCATCGCCAACAGAAAGTCCTTTGAGTCCTGCGGACTCGATCAACCTTCCTGCTGTGTCGCCATCGGGGTTTTTGAACACAGAGCCCGAATTTGGGACCGTTAATGGTTGAGTATGTGATCGTCGTGAGAGATGCCGATCCATCGCGTTCTGGATTTCAGTGCGATCTCCCTCCTCCATCTCCAGCTCGGCCTCAAGAATTATTCCGTTGCCATCAGGAAAAATAGTTTTTCTATATTCGAAAGTAAGTTGTTCGCGCTTTAAGGTCTGGATTTCTCCATCCGAAGTGAGCCGCGTTACGCTACGAAGCACTTGACCTGTTTCGGTTCCTTCCGCCCCGGCATTCATGACGATTGCGCCTCCTAATGATCCGGGAATGCCTACCAATTGTTCGATTCCTGTCAGGGAATAACGAGCCGCATTTTTAGCGAGGTAAGACATTTTTACTCCGGCTCCAGCTTTGATTACGGCACGGCGTTTTCCTGTTTCCTTACGAAAGAAAAGAGGACGTTTGATTTCTTTGAAGCAATTTTTTAAAGAGACAACCACTCCTCGAATTCCTCGGTCACCAATCAGCAAATTAGTTCCTTCACCAAGAATGAAAAGAGGTTGGGAGCCTATAAGCTTCAAAATCATTTGCAGATCACGGATATCTTCAGGGAAAATCAATACATCTGCTGGGCCGCCAATTTGAATGGAAGTGTAGGGTGCTAAAATTTCATTTTGCAGGACGGTGCCTTTTATCTTATGTAACCAGGGAAAAGAATAGCTCATAGTTTTACTCGGATGAATTTTGTGGCCCAGAACGGTTTTGGGATACTCCATCTTGGTCTTGAGATTGAAATCCCTTCCCGTTCCAGAATGGGCAATGTGAATCAATCGGCGTTTCCAGGCTTCGTTGAGCATAGGTGACGGTCCTTTTTATTGAAAGCGATCAATCATTGAAATGGGATGCAAGCTTGTGGCTCAACTCCCCAATGTTTCCAGCACCGAGAGCCATGACAATGTCTCCAGGTTTGAGAACTTCTTGTAAATGCGGGATCACGGATTCCGTGCCCCCGATGTATTCCACGTTTTTATGTCCAAA
>CALBXK010000119.1 GCA_937890535.1 uncultured Spartobacteria bacterium | reverse complement strand
AGAAAATTCGCCCGATAGTTTGCCTGGGCAGCGAGGAGAACGTCGCAGGGATCGCCCGCAACCCGACGCCAAAACCGCCAATAGTCGGCGACACTCCGTGGTTTCTCAACGACGATAAACTTCACATCTGGCATTCCCTCCAAAAGCGAATGACCCAATGGACCAATAACCCAACTCAGTCGGGCCTCGGGAAATGCCTTCTTCAAGGTCAGGACGAGGGGAAGGGCAAGAACAACGTCACCAAGAGCGGAAAGACGCATCAGGCCAATATGCTGCGGGCTAGCTGAAAAAGGTGGGACTTTCGACATCATAGTGCCTCCTAGCTCCCTACATCGCGGCTCCTGCTGCCCTGACGATGCTCCGGTAGCGTTCCTCTCCTTCAGCCTCCGGGGCAGGCAGGCCTGGCGGAAGGTTCTGATTGATCATCAAATCATTAAAAACATTGGCCCGCACGAGAGCCAGGCTGATAACCGCGACACCAAAGATCGTGGCGAGGAGAATGCTCAAGGTGATGCGCCGGTCTATGATTTTCATCAAGTGAATAAATCTCTGGCCATCGGAACGGCAATCTCATCGCTAGCCTACCCGCACTGTTGTTCAGGAATCAAGCCTAGGTGAAATTTGGTTCAAGAATGCCCCCGCATTGGCAAGAGTGGACATCCCGATGGCAATCCTCTACGACCACGGTGTGAAGACGCTCCTTTCAAAGTCATGAAAAAAGCCTCCGGCCGCACCCTCCCACTTTCGCTGCCTCGGCGTTGGGTTGGAGATTTGGTCGCGTTTGCTCAAAAAGTTCCCACCGTCATGGCGGAGCGGACCCTGAACGTGAATGCTCTTGCGGCTGCTCGGCTCCAGGTCGCGAACCCACCAAGCTGGTGCGCCCTCATCACCAAGGCTTTCGGTCTTGTTTCCGCCCGCATGCCGGAGTTTCGACTTAGTTTTCTTGGGTTCCCCTATCCGCGGCTCTACGAGCATCCGTGCAGCGTGGCCGCAATTGCCATCAACCGCCGTTATGGCGACGAATCAGCTGTTTTTCTCGGCCTCATGCAGGCTCCTGAAACCCTTCCCCTCCAGGAAGTCAACCGCCGGGTACGCCATTTTGTGGAAAGCCCGGTGGAGGAGATTGGCTGCTACCGACGTTTGATTCGAACCGCGAAGCTCCCCCTCCCCCTGCGCCGGATTCTATGGTGGTATGGACTCAATGGGCGCGGAAAGATACGGAGCAAAACGTTTGGCACATTTTGTGTCAACTCCGTCGGATCCTTCGACCTCAGGATCACCCAGTGCCTGACCCCCATTACGACGATGATCTACTATAGGTCGCCTGGCCCCAGAGGGGAATTAGCCATTCAAGCCGCCTTTGATCATCGGGTTTTCGACGCCATCATCATTCACCTCGGCCTCACCGAACTCGAAAAATTCCTCAATAATGAGATGGTCGTAGAGGTCACCAAATCCAATAACAAGCTGGACTTATAAAACCGAATCTCTCCTCACATGGCAGCGCCTGCCGCCTGAGCAATACGCCGATAGCGCTCAGCGCCTTCGCGTTCCGGGGTGGGAACGCCCGGCGGGTTTTTCCAACTATTGAGCAGAAAGCGCCGAGGAGGCCCAAAACGGTAGGGCACACCCGCCAAAAATAACTCCCTCGCGGCGTGATCCGTCGCGGAAAACAGAATCCCGACATCAAACCGTCCGGCCCGGGAAATTTTTCCCGCAATCTGGAAGCAGGATTCATCCTCGGAAAACGAGAGCACTTCGTCCACCTCGGCGACTCCTCCCCAGAATTCTGCCAGTCCCTCCGAGGTCAGGACGGTCACCCGCGCGTCGGGACGTCCGTTCTTGATGGCCTGCACGGCGGGAAGCGAGATCTTCGCCTCGTCCAGGCTCTCCACCGAACGAATAAGAATGCGATAGGCCATTAGATCCCTCCGGTCAAAATCCAGCGGAAAAAAAACCCGGCGCTTGCTCGCGCTGAGGAGAAACCCTAACCGGGGCGTCTTCCAGCGGTCATGGGCCCAGAGCCAGTCGGCGGGGGAGGCGGCGATCTGGCGTTCGAGTTCGCGATTGACGACCGCAGCGGCCTGCTCGGGAGACTCAGAACGCGGGAGCGGGTCACCGACGGTGACCTTCCAACGGGCGAGACCGGTGGTGGTGACAACGATGGGCACGATCTCTGCCCCGACGCGACTTGCGAGGGTTCCCGGAAGCGTCGATGTCGAAGTCAGGCGACCAAAAAAGGGCATCCATGTGCCGGAGTCCCCCGCGTATTGATCGGTCAGCACACCCACCACGCCTCCAGACTCCAGGAAGCTCGCCGCAGTCCAAAATCCCTCGCGCCGATCAAAGAGAGTCACCCCCCGCCGGGCCCGACTCTGACAAAAGTGTTCGTTCACATGGGGGTTCGCAAATTTTTGGTAGATGGCACCAAAGCGGAGTTGGGGAAAGAGTGGCGCAAGCCGGGTGAGCAACTCCCAGTTACCCATGTGGCTGAGGACCGCCACCCAATGGATGGCGCTGGGTTCCCTCGGAACTGCAGGCTTCACTTCAAAGGTGACGTGACGCCAAATTGCCGCATCGCTCATGCTCGGCACCTTCAGCATCGAGAGAAGATTGGCACCGAGGGTCAGAAAGTGCTCGCGGGCCAGACGCCTCGCCGCCGGCTCGGGAAGACGCAGCCCATTCCTAAGATTGGAGATGGCCAGCCTTCGCCGCCTCGGAAGAACCCCATAGGCGCAGAGCCCCAGAAGTCGGCCGGCAAGAAACAGGACGGGGAGCGGCACCCAACGCGCCAGAAACGTAGCGCCAAGATAAACGCCGTAGCTGACGCGATGCAGAATCGAACGAAGCGGGTCCATGGCCGTTCGGCGAGTGGTGTCAGGCCGCAGCCTCGGCGGCCGACACCGGCGGTGGCGGCAGGACTTCGGCGAGAATGCTGGCCACGGTGTGAATGCTGGGTCCTCCGACCAATTTCTCCACGGGAACGCGGATTTGGAGTCCCTCCTCCATACGGTTGACCAATTCAATACTCATGAGCGAGTCCAGACCGATCTCGCTCAGCGGACGGGCGACGTCAATCTGGTCTGAGGAGGTTCCCAGCACGCGAGCGGCCATTTCAAGAATCATGGCCTCAAGCAGTTTTTCGCGTTCCGGGCTCGCCGTCTGGAGGATGGTGTCGAGCCGCCCCTGACCGCCCGTGTCCGTCGCGTCCGGAGCTTCCTGAGCAACGAGGCTGCGATATTGAGGCAGCTTGCGGAGCCGGGTATTGGCCTGGGTCCAGACGCTCCAGTCCACCCGCATCGCCGCGACCTGGGAAACCTCACTTTGCAGGAGGCGATCCAACCGGGCAAGAACCTCCTCTGGCGCGATCGCACCAAATCCGGCGCGGTCCAGGTGTTCGCCGACGCGAGCGTGGCGGGCAGTGTACCCAACACCACCGAGATGCCCCCAGTTGATCGTCAATGCGGGGAGGCCGAGCCCACGTCGATGGGCGGCTAGCGCGTCGAGGAAGGCATTCGCAGCCGCGTAGTTGCCCTGTCCCGGGTTGCCGACAAGCGAGGTGAATGACGAAAACATAACGAAGAAATCCAGCGGCATTTCCCGCGTCAGAGTGTGAAGATTCCACGCCCCTCCGGCCTTGGGTGCCATGACGTGGTGGAAGCGCCCGGCGTCGAGCTGCCGGAGAACACCGTCATCAACCTTCATCGCCGCATGCATCACACCGCGCAGCGGGGGGAGCGTCCGGGCAATCTCATCAAGTAGCGCCTCGACGGCGGCCGCATCCGACACATCCACGGCCTTTGCCACAACCGTCACGCCCCGCTTCACGGCGTCGGCGAAGTCTTTGCGCGCCGATTCTGCCGAAGCCTCCCGAGAGCCGATCAGGACCAGATTTCTTGCCCCCTGCGCGATCATCCATTCGGCGACCGCACGTCCCACTCCTCCCACCCCACCAGCAAGAAGGTAGGTGGCGTCCGCGCGGAATCGCATCGGCGTTTCCCGCGCGGGTTGGACGGAAACGGGGTCATCAAACGAAAAGACGATTTTCCCGCTGTGGCGGCCTGCGGCCATTTCGCGGAACGCGTCAGCCGCCTGGGCGATGGGATAGACGCGGCGGGGAAGCGGCGCGAGATCGCCCGCCTCGAAGCGGTCCATCAATTCGCGCTGCGTGCGCTCGATAATTTCCGGTCGATCCTGAAGGACCTGCCCGAGGTCGATCGCAAAAAAGGAGAGATTCCGACTGAAGGGACGCAAGCCCAGCCGGTGATTCTCGTAGATGTCGCGCTTGCCGATCTCCAGAAACCGGCCATAGGGCGCGAGTACGGAGAGGCTCTTCGGGATGGCCTCGCCCGCGAGCGAATTGAGCACGACATCAACCCCACGCCCGTTGGTGATCTCCAGGATCTCCTCGGCAAAATCCAGGGAGCGGGAGTCCATCACATGCGCCGCGCCCATCCGCCGGACGAGGTCGCGCTTTTCGTCGTTCCCCGCAGTGGCAAAAACCTCCGCCCCCGCAAGCCGCGCAATCTGGAGCGCCGCGAGTCCGACCCCACCCGCTGCAGCATGGATAAGGACACTCTCGCCCCGCTCAACGCGGGCCAGACGTAACAGCGCGTAGTGGGCGGTCAGAAACGTGACCGGAATCGTTACCGCCTCCTCAAAGGAGAGCTCCGATGGCTTGCGCTCCACAAAGGCGGCAGGCACGGTGTAAAATTGGGAAAAGCAACCCGGCGAGATCACAATGACTTCGTCTCCGACGGCAAGCCGTGCGACACCGTCACCAAGAGCGGTCACGACCCCTGCGCATTCATCACCAAGCAGGCGGTCGAGCGGTTTTTCGATCGGATAGATTCCGAGCGCCTTCATCACGTCGCGAAAATTCAATCCCGCGGCGCGGACCTCCACCTCCACCTCCCCGGGCCCGGGCGGCTTCCGGTTGATCTCGCAAAATGTGAGCTGGTCAAGTACTCCGGGCCGGGTCGCTTCGAGGCGAAAGGGGGTTTTACGACTACTCAGGCAGCGTCGGGCCGGATTCGCTCGCGCCAGTCGGGGCACCCGGCGTTCGGCGCCTCGAAGGGCCACCTCGTCCTCGCCGACATGCCGCAGTTCCTCAATGAGAGCGGCAATCTGCTCCGGGGAGTCATCCGTCCCCAGATCGATCAGGCGGCATCCCAGCGCCGGGTGTTCATTCATCGTCACGCGCGCAAGGCCAAGCAAAGCGCCGGCCGCTGGCACAACCCGATCTTCAACTGGCTGCGCGCACCGCGTCACCACCGTGAGTCGCGGAGTGGGATCCGTCACCGCGAGACGCTGCACGAGCTCGAGCAACCCGGCGCAATTCTTTTCTGCCTGCGCGGCCTGATCGTCTTGCTCCGTCGAATCCTCCACGAAGTAAACAACCTGGGAAAATTCCGCGAGGCGGGCCTCCCTTCCGTCAAGCTCTTCCCACACCACGCAGGGTGGGTTGGAGGAACCGTCAGCGGCCGCGCCCTGGAGGTGGGAGGAAATCTCACCCGCCAGCGTCGGCTCCGGTCTGATGAGTAAGCATCCGCTCGCGGGCACTGCGGGCGATTCGTCGTCAGACGCCTCCTTTCGCCAGACCATTTCGTAGAGGCAATCATCGGCGAGAGCCTGCTTCGTGGAGCGGGTCTCGACGGCAGCACATCGAAATCCATCAATGCGGATCAGCACGTTTCCAGATTCGTCGAGAACGTCCACCCTCGCTGTCAACGAGCGTTCCTTGCTCGCAAGCAGCCGGACGTGGCTCCAGAGCCTTGCGGTCGGCTTGCCCGCCGAGTCGCTGCCGGGCTCGGAGTACACCCGCATCCGCTCGATCTGCACGGGCAAATAAAGACCGCCCGTGCGTTGCTTCGGAGTGAGGGTGGAAAGGAGCGCCTGAAAACAGGCGTCCAAAAGTGTGGGATGAATGTGGTAGTCCTCGGTTCGCAAGCCCTCTGCGGCGACGATCTCGGCCAGAGCTTCGCCGTCGCGACGCCAGACGCGTGAAATATTTTGGAAGCGAGGTCCAAACTGAAGTCCAGTTTCCCGAAAGAGTTCGTAGATGGCGGCGGCACCGCGTTCCTCCGGACACCGGGACTGGATGACGGTCAGCGCGGTGGGCTCTGGCGGTGTGGCATCAGGGATGCTCCGAATCTTTCCCCGGCAATGCGGCGTCCATGCGGTGCTGGCGCCCGGACGGGAATGGATGCGAAACGCATGGTCCTCCGCCCGCCACTGGAGCCCAAGGTGCAGGGATGGACCGGTCTCGGGCAGGAACAAGGCGCGTTCAAATTCAATCTCCTCCAGAATCAGAGATCCCGTCCCGAGGACTTCGCGTCCGGCAGCCAGTGCCATTTCCAAATAACCCGCCGCCGGAAAAACCCGCCGCCCGTTAACCTGGTGGTCGTCGAGATAAGGAACGAGAGCGCTGTTGAGCTTGAGGTTCCAGACCGGCTCGGCCGTGCCAAGTGAGCGTCCGAGCAAGGGATGGCTGGGTGGGTTCAGACGGGAAGCGGTGGATTCCTCGGCCTCATTCCAGTAGCGCGCGTGCTGCCAGGGGTGCAGCGGGAGAGAAATCGGTCGGGACGGCTTCTGCCAGCGCACGGGGACGCCACGGGTATGGAGAGCCCCCAACGAACCGAAGAGCGAAATGCGTTCGCCCTCGCCTCGGCGCAGCGAATGCGTAACCAGGCCCTCGATCCCTTCGTCGCGAAGGCACTCGAGCACAGGACCAGAAAGGGCCGGGTGCGGGCCGATCTCCAGAAAAGTCGAGAAACCCGCCTTGGTGAGGGCCGCGATGCCGGCAGAAAATTGCACCCGCTCCCGGACATTGCGCCACCAATAGTTGCTGTCGAAGGTCTCGTTGGGATCGATTTTTCCTGCCACCGACGAGGCGATGGGAAGCACGGGTTTGTGAGTCGCGATCCCCTTGAGCGCGGCACGGAGGGTACGTTTCACCGGATCCATTTGCGCGCTGTGAAAGGCGTAGTTCACCCGCAGGAACCGATGCCAAATATTGGCGGCTTCCAGGCGCTGGGCGATTTGATCCAGGGCCTCGCTTTCACCCGAGAGAGTGACCGCGTGCGGACTGTTCACAGCGCCGATCTCGACCCGGCGTTTGAATCCGGCGATCCACGGCCCCACCCCTTCCGGCGAAAGCGCGACCGCCATCATCTTTCCGCCGGGGCGAACGAGTTCCATACAGCGGCCTCGCTCGAAGATCACCCGCGCGGCGGCGGGCAGGTCGAGAGCGCCGCAGAGATGCGCAGCCGCCGCTTCACCGACGCTGTGACCAATGACGGCGGAAGGCGTGATACCCCTTTCCTTCCACCATCGCGCGAGCCCAATCTGGAGGGCGAAGATCGCGGGTTGGGCGATGGACGGAAGCTCCATCCGGGATGCCGCTTCGTCGCGGGACATTTCCTCCCGAAGCGACCAGTCTCCCCACTGGCCAAAAAGCGCCTCGCACTCATCGATCGCATCCCGGAACACACCCGCCTCGCCGAGCAATTCGCGCCCCATCGCCCACCATTGCGGACCCTGACCGGAAAATACGAATACGACACCGCTGGATGCCGAGGCGACCCCGGTTGAGAGGCCCGAACGAGTCTCGCCGTCAACAAACGCCTCCAGCTTCGCGGCCGCTTCGGCCTTCGAGTCCGCCGCCACCGCGATTCGGTGGGAGCGGTGCAACCGCCGGGCCGCGAGGTTGGCACAGACCTCGACCAGCGGCTCTGGAGTCTCGGCCAGCCAGCCAGCATGGCGCGCGGCTACGGCTCGCAGGGCCTCTGCTCCGTTGGCCGAGAGCACGAGCAAACCCGGTCCGTCCGCCTCATCGGACGGAATCGGTTCCGGCTGCGGCACCGCCTGCAGGATGGCGTGGGCATTGGTACCGCCGAATCCAAAGGAATTAACGCCCGCAAGCGCGTCTTCGCGCGAAAGCCTCTCCAGCGTGGTCGGCACCCGCAGCTTGAGCTTTTGAAAATCGATGTCCGGATTGGGCTCTTCAAAATGCAAATTCGGCGGCACCTCCCCATGACGAAGTACCAGAGCCGTCTTAATGAGACCGGCGATTCCCGAACCCGACTCCAGATGGCCAATATTGGTTTTGACCGACCCAATGACGCAAGGCAGGCCGGTTCGGCCTTCGCCGACGACAACACCAATGGCCGCGGCCTCGATGGGATCGCCGACGGGCGTGCCGGTACCGTGGGTTTCCACATAGGCAATCTCCGCTGGATTCACCCCTGCATCCCGGCAGGCCTCGCGGATGAGGCGCGTCTGCGCCGTCCCGCCAGGCACGGTGAGGCTGCTGGTGCGGCCATCCTGATTGACCGCGCTACCACGGATCACCGCGATGACGGGATCGCCGTCGGCCTGCGCAGCGGAGAGCGGCTTCAATACCACCACACCGACCCCCTCGCCGCGGACAAATCCATTGGCGCGGGCATCGAACGCCTTGCACCGGCCATCCGGCGAGAGCATCGACATCCGGCTGAAGCCGATGAGCGTGTCCGGAATTAGAATCGCATTAATGCCGCCCGCCAGCGCCGAGCTACATTCGCCATTGCGCAGGCTGCGACAGGCGAGATGCACCGCCGTGAGCGAGGACGAGCAGGCCGAGTCCAGGACGATACTGGGGCCCCGCAAATTGAGAAAATACGAGATGCGATTCGCAGCGACGCTAAGCACAGTGCCGGTCGTGGTATGCGAATCAATCGATGTCTTGTCCCAGTCGCTGGCCGCGATGCGCCAATAGTCAAAGGTCGACATCCCCAGAAATACCCCGGTGTCCGCGCCCTCGGAGGGATCGATGACCATGCCAGCGTCTTCCAGAGATTCCCAGGCGGTCTCAAGCACGAGGCGTTGCTGGGGATCCATTTGCGCCGCCTCGCGGGGCGAGATCCCAAAGAACGCCGGATCAAACTGGTCGATTCCGTCGATAAAGCCACCCCACCGCGAGTTGGTTTTTCCAGGAAGTCCCGGCTCCGAATCGTAGTAAGCGGGAATGTTCCAGCGATCCGGAGGAATCTCGGTGACGGCATCCACCCCCTCGCAAAGCAGCTTCCAAAACGCCTCCGGCCCATGAGCGCCGCCCGGAAATCGACAGCCGATTCCGGTGATTGCGATAGATTCGTGTTCCTGCATCCGCTGCTTTCTACCGTCTCCCTCCCGGGATTGCATCAAATTTTGGCATCCGATTCGCCGCCAAGGCTTTCAGAACCAATTCCCCTGAACCCAGACTCCTGAGCCTTTGATGGCAAATTAGTCAATCGGTTTTGACAGCACCATAAACTGCTTCAATTCAAGCAACTCCTGCAAAGCCGTGGACTCGTCCACCCTGATCACCTCCGGGCGGGAGTTGATTCGGAAAACCGAGGCCGGGGGTTCATAGCGAAGATAAACCCGTTCGTTGGGGCTCAGCTGCAAAGAATGTGCGTCTTTGGGTTTTTCATAGGCGTTGCTGACAGCTGAGACCAAATTGCCAATGGGAGCTTTAAGGGTGTATTCGGTCTGATATTGCACCGTTCCAGGATCTCGTTCTTCAACAAAGTAGCCGCCGTTGCCGACAATCACGAGAGGTTCGCGGTTGGCGTAGAGTCCCCACTCCCCGGCGGATCCGACGAATCCCTCCCTGCGGTAATGGATCACCGTGGCCTTGCCAGGGGAAACTCTCGGAGCTTGGGAGAACACTTTCCCCCGGCCTTGAGTCGCACAGGAGGCCAGCACCAGTAGCAATGTTAATGAGCTCAGGATGCGAAGGGTCCGAATAGAATGTTTTTTCATGGATTGGATTGTAGAAATTTTGACTCAGGAGCGGGGATCGGGCGGACCTGGATGTGCATCGTCGCTCGCCCCTATTTCTTAAGCCCGTGAAGTCTAGCTGTTCCGTCCCTTGATTGCAGCAGTTTTCAGCGAATGGCTCGAACCGTTTCCAAAATGGAACAGTCCTCCTCCGCGTTTAAATCACGCTCAAAGGCCAGATGCCACCCGCGATCCCGCGGAGTGAACGTTGAGGCATCCCCTCTGGCAATTTTTGTGTTCAAGTCCTCGAGGGATCGGGACCAATAGTGATTCATGCGCAGCTTATGAAATTTGGCCATTGTCCCCTTGTGAACAACCTGTCGTGAAGGATCCCGCGCCTGGCCAATCCAGTATTTGAACTGATGCACCGAGGGTTTGTACACCAGACGCGGATTAGCAATGGTCTTGACGGTGGATCTTCTACTGACTGGTGCCCGTCTGGTGTACAACTCGCAGACAAGACCCTTGGGTCTTTTGAGATGTCCATTTGACCCGAAAAAATACTGCCAAACCTCAATCCCGGGCCAATCAGAGAATGAGGTCAGAATCGGCCGAAGGTCCATGTTCCCCGGAGAAAACAGAAATTCATCAATGTCAAAAAACGCGATCCATCTGGCATTCTTTTGGAAACGTCTCAAGCAATCCGAATAAGCGGATATTTGTCCGGCGGGCTGTGGCCATTCCGTCAGAGTGACTTGGCCCGATTCCTGCCAGGGCCGAAGCACTTCCCGAAACTCGTCAGTGGAGAAATTATTATAGAGATAAAAGTGCGTGAAACCAACCCCGGCATGGAAGCGGAGCCACTCGTCCAGAAACGGTGCCTCTTCACGGAAAATCGCGCAAACGGCAAGTTCGTGCTGACATCTTCCGGCCAGCGCGGGTTCCCGCCATCGCTTCCAGCTCCCCACAAAAGCGCGACGGAGAAATAGACGCGATGCGGATCTCAGTCGGGTCAACAATGTCTCGCTCATGATTTTTTTATAAGTATGGACTCCCTCGCGCGGAATGCTACGAAAACGGGCATGAAACGACGCCCCAAGGACACGTCCGCCTCCGATCAGTTCCTCTGGTCCGACCTTCCCGGCGAACTCGACCGGCGCCTGACCCAGGGTGTCCAACTCCGTAGCAGCCCGGAAATCCTTGCTGGCTGGTGTGAATCCGGATTCGCCATCCTCGACTCGGCCGCCCCCGAGCCCGGTTCCGGTGAGTTGTTCTATTACCCTGGCAGCCAAAAAACCGACGACCTCCTCTTCGCCAACAACACAAAGGCCCTGCGACCCGGAGATCCGGACGGCCCAAATTACTCGGAAACCCTTGAAGAAATCGCCGCCGAGCAGGGGCTCAAGCGAGAATACCTCCACATCCCGAAAGGCAGCGCCCTCATGTGGGCGGCGGATTTGATGCATGGAGGTGCCCGCATTAGCAGTCCACATACACGACGCAGCCTTGTCACCCACTACGCTCCAAAGAGCGCCCGCATCCCCTACCATCCGCACCCGGACTGGACGTTACGCCAAGTGCGCGATCGCGCTTGGGTGGTGGCGCAGCAGTAATCGCAGCCCGTCGATCATGCCATCCGTCAAGGGAATCAGGGAGACAAAGAACTTCCCCGGACCCGTTCTGCAACGATGTCAAGGAGACCATCGGGCTCCATGTACCCCATAGCCAGGAGCATCGGCTTGGCGATCTCCACCACCTCCCGGACCTTGTCCTTCGGCTGCCTGAGGTATTTGTGCAAAGATTCCTGATGCACACCGGGCCGTACTGCTTCGATGGCCCCGGCAGTTTCTTCCACGCCGGCAAAGGCCAACACCCGCCGGGCGCAATTGTCATAATCTCCGCATAAGTCCTCATAACGGACCTCCAAACATCGCTCCCGAAGCATGGCCCCATAGAAGCGTCCGACCGTGACACTATTCACCCAATGCAGGGCATTGTAGATATGACTGCGCCTCGCGTAGTCGCGACTGTGGAACTTCAGCCCCCGCCAGGCGGAGATCCCATCGGTGTTGAAATAGATTTTCTTCCAAAACGGCCGGTTCGGAGCCCGATGGTCGGAAAAGGCAACATCCCGTCCATCGCGAACCAAATGAATATATCTGGCGCTTGGAAACAGATAATCCACAACCGGCAGGATGTGAGAGGTTTCGCAGAGCTTCCAGCCCCAGGACCCGTTCCCGGAAAATCCGCCAAGATGGGAGGAAAAGACCTCACGAACAAGCTCCGGTAAGGCATCGTCCACAACCCCTCCATCCCAGAGGGGCGCGTAGTCGGGGTAGTATTGGGTGACGAGATACTCAACCAATTTGAGCACATCAACGGAATCCCCGGAGCCGTTCCGGTGGGCACCCATGAAGATTCCTCCCTCCTCAAGCAAACGGGCCAGGAGCCGACTGCCGGAATGCGACTTATTGAACACCACAATGGGAGCCGGAAGGGCTCCCAGCTCTTCGCGAACGGCCGCAAGCGCTGCGACCCGGGGATTGGACGGCTTTGGCATTATCCAGAGGATCCCCTCATCAACATTTAAGCCACACAACAGCCATAGGCATCGTGAAGTCTTGTACCAATCCTGGGGGACCATGCACGAGACAAATTTCCGGCCATCGGGCTCAGCGAAAGACAAGTCCAAGCCGGTGCGGCTGAACTGAAATTGAGATATGTCCCACCACCAACTCCCGAAGCGGCAAATCGCAGGCTCCCATTCATTCCCGGAGAAAAGCGGTGAGACGGGTAGTCTTCCCCCCCACATGGTCGATACCGGTTTGGGTGGCAAGAGGACGGTACCCGGCCGGGGGCAAGGTCAGGCCGGATGAGACTGATTCGTTGAGAATCAACACTCTGGGGCCTGGACCGCTCAGCCACTCCTGCAGGGAAACCGGGTCGTGCAGACGCTGAATGGGCCTGGCCCCGAGATAGAAATGCAAGCTCGGTTCGTACCATCCAAAGACGGCAATTTCAGCTCCGGAAGGGATCAGGGGGCCCACTTCGATCCCCAGCCGCTGGGCGGGTTTGGCAAAGGTCTCTATGGTCGGAAGGACAAAAAGAGCAGCGCCCAAGGTGAACATCAACATGCCTATGGCATGCGCCCACACGGCGCTGAAGATACGCCCCCTCCAAAGATTTACTCCCAGGACGAGCAGCCACCCGAGCAGGAAGAGGCCCAAAATAGTTCCAGAGCTCCGAAAAACATCGGCCGGGGCCCAAATCCAGGGAAGCGCGAGTATGGCCAGCACGGCCAGCACGCTAGGAACCCCAAAAACCAACAAACTCCAGCGCATCCTTCCGGCTACCAACTGGTGACGAGATCTCCTACGGATACCGGCCAGAGCGGCCGCGACGAGGATGGCAAACCAGGGAAAGACCGGTTGAATGTAATGGGGAAGTTTGGAAACCACCAGGGTCATGAGAACGAAGACGGGCAGGATCATTGCCAGCAGAAGGATGCGAAGCCCCTCCGGACTGCGCGCCCACCCCTTGGTGGACATTGGGCGAGCGGCATTCCGAAACGATCCCGGCACCAAAGACAGGTAGATGGTCCAGGGAAGAAAGCCGACGGCGAGAACCAGCGGATAATAGGGCAAATGGAGGAGAAATGGGAGCCAGCCCTGTCCGCCATGGCCCTCCATGGCGGAGAATATCCGCCGCGGCAATCGTTCCGCAACCCCGATTCGCCAATACTCTCCGCCGGTCGCGGCGTTAGCCGGTAGCCCCCAGGCAAGAAAGATGAGGATCCCCAATCCCGCCGCTCCTGCCAACCGGAGGCCAAAAGGGCCGACCTCGGAACGTCCCCGGGAGAGGACAAGTGCCGTCGCAATGGAAAGCACCGGAATGACAAGCCCCACCGGCCCCTTGATCAGCAACGCCATCCCAATCGCTGCTCCCATGACCGGAACATGCCAGCGACGGGGTCCGTCCAGCCAAGCCCGGACGAAAACCCATTGCGAAAGAAGGATACTCAGGAGAAGCGTCGCGTCCGTGGTGGCCGCAGTTCCCGTAAGAATCAACATCGGACTGGTGCCGGCAATCGCCGCCGCCGTCATCCCCGAGCCCAAAAACTCGCGAGCGATCAACCCCGTCAAGAGGCAGACCCCCGCAATGGCAAGGGTCGACACCAAGCGGACACTCCACTCGCTCGGACCGAAGGCGTGAATTGCGGCTGACATCAACCAGTAGATCATCACTGGCTTGAAGGCGCGAAGCTCTTGGTTGAATGTCGGGTAGAGAAGATTTCCCGAATTTTCCATCTCAAGGGAGGCCGTCGCGTACCGAGCTTCGTCGCGGTCCCACAAGGTCGATTGAGAAGCCGTGGTTAACAGCACCGCCCACACCACAAAAACGACCACCCCCAATGGCCACAGACTTCGCCACCCGGACGCCTGCATTTCTATTTTCATGACTCCCCCGAAGGCTCAGCAACAACGTCATCGGTGACGGCACGTCTCCGCCACATCATCCAACGCACCACCAGAAGATCCAGAAATCCCCCCAATCCGCGAGTCAACGGACCGACATGATACTTGGAGTGTCCGGAGTTCCTCGGACGATGATCGACCGGGACCTCCTGGACCTTTCCGCCATTTAACACCACCAGAAACGGGAGGA
This sequence comes from uncultured Spartobacteria bacterium, assembly GCA_937890535.1. GTDB lineage: Bacteria > Verrucomicrobiota > Verrucomicrobiia > Chthoniobacterales > Terrimicrobiaceae > CAMASH01. The sequence goes on along the minus strand of CALBXK010000119.1, from coordinate 2,270 downwards.
ACCGATGCATGCCCTCATAGTGAAGTGGCAGATCGATGGCCTGACGGCGGCGCAACAGTCTAAGGGCACAGCCAGTATCTCGCACATGATCCCCAAGAATTATCCGACGAGTGAAAAAACCCAGCCTCGACGCTTGGCGTTTCGTCCAGGAATCCCGCCGACGGATTCGGTGCCCTTGGATCAGAGTGAGCCCGGGATCCTGATTCATCATGGCGATCATGGGCAAAAAATCAACCGGGCAATTCTGAAGATCCGCGTCCATCGTCCCGATGAGCAAACCCCTGGATGCTAAAATACCGGCGGCTAGAGCTGCACTTTTCCCCCGATGCGAGCCGAACGACAGGACCTTCAACGTCGGGTGCTGCAATCGGGCATCCCGCAGCTGATCCCCCGTCTGATCCGAAGAGGCATCATCGATGACGATCACTTCCCATCTGAGGCCAGCCGCTGACATGACGCTCTCCAATTCCGCCAAAAGCGGCTGGATGTTGCCCTCTTCATCGCGGGCCGGGATAATAATCGAGAGTTCGGGAATTTCCATACACGGCCGAGTCGGCTGTGACTGAACAAACACTGCGGCATTCATCCATGCGACTCAATAATTCTTCGGTGGGCGGTCCTTGGCGGGAAATTCTCGAATGAACTCTTTTTTCGCCGGGCGGCCGCCTAAAGCAGACTGTTGAAAAAGAGCGGAATGAAAAACGGCAGATCATTTTGGGGTCAGGCAAGGCGCGGGGAGGAAGCGGGGTGCACCCCGCGCCCGATCCGCAACGCGGCCTGGTCACAAAAGGGCTGCCGCCCGGCAGGGTCTTCTTCCCACCGCTTCCGGCTTGGCCGCATTCTTTCCATTCTTCCTCCTCCAATTTTTCGTTTCGGGGTTTTTCAACAGTCTGCTAGGGAAAGCAGTAGATCTTTTGAGAGTCTCCGCGGCGCTGGGGCACCTGAACCGTGCGGTAGCCGGACGGCAACCCAGAGGTGTCCCACCGGTCTTTCTCGTAAAAGGAGGAATCAACGACGATCAACTGACCGCGAAGGAATTGTTCGCGATCAAAGGTTTTCACCATGGGGTAGTCAGAACCCTTGAGGTATGCACCGAGCCGCATCGGGCGAAAATCTGCGAGCACAAGCGTATTGTGGGGAAAGTCGCGCTCGATGCGACGGGCGGTGCCAAGCCAGTTTTCAATGGGGGTGAAAGTGAAGGTGCTGATGCTGTGGCCGCCTTGCCATAATATCGCTCCGGTAAGGATCAAGGTGCCGACAATCGGTAAAATCACCCGGCCCTTCCGGTAGATAATTCGCTGCAGGATTTGCGCGGCCAGGAAGGATATCGGAACGACGATGAAGGCGACGGACCTTGGGATGGGGGTTCGCATTATCAGGCAAATCAGCCAAGCGGCCAGAACGGCAGCTCCGAGCAGTAAAGCCGCCTGCTCTTCGGGTCGGGACCAACGCAGGCTTTGAGCGCCGACGATCAGAGCGGCGGCGAAGAGAAAAGCCACCCAAGGAGGACCTTCAAAAAGAAGGTATCTCTGGAGAACAATGCTGACTGCGTCCCAATCTTTAAATGCCAGGCCCCATTTTTCCTCATAGTTGACAGCGTTTTCTAACATTTGATTCTGCACAACCCAATAGGAAAGAACGATAAGGGCAAGGCAACCCATTCCAGCCCAAAGCCACCGCAGGTCCCGGGTTGCGAAGGTGACGAGAAGGAGCAAAGGTCCCCCAAAGAAGACAAACGACGGCACACTCCAAGTCGCCAGCCAGACAGCGACGGCGACGAGGATGATGTCGCGGGTTGTACCACGCTGGAAGTACCGTACCACTCCATGGCAACAAAGCGCAGCCCCGAGTGCCAGAAAGCCGTAACCTCTTGCCTGGAGCATGGTGTCAAGATTGGTCAAATTGGCCATGATGAGAAAAAGGACCATTGCTCCGACGAGCGGCTGGCGAAGCTGCAGATAGTGCCCGGCAATGACGATCCCCAGAGCTGCAGTGGCGAGAAAAGACCAGAGCCGGGCGCGGGCCGGATAAAGGGAATCAGAGGCCGGCGTAACCGAATTGAGCAGGTTAAAAAAGAGGTGGTTGTTCGGCGCGTGAAGATCCGTGAGGACCTTCCCCGGCCCTTTCGAACTAAAATTTTGTATGGAGTAGATTTCGTCATTCCAGAGGGACGTTGTTGCCATCCCTCGGACCTCCGGAAAAATCGCAATCAGAGTGACCACGAGTACGATGACGGCGGCGATCCCATTGAGCAAAGGCAGACACTTACC
>CALBXK010000118.1 GCA_937890535.1 uncultured Spartobacteria bacterium | reverse complement strand
GCCGGGCAGTGGGCGTCGTTGCAGTTCTACCGCAACGGAGCCGCCGGTGCGGACACCTTCACCGGCTCCGCCAAACTCATCGGCGTGCGCCTGCTCTTCCAACTCGACGCCGGAAATGAGGACTGAGCGATGCTAGCCGTCAACCCATTGGTCGGCTTCTGGGCCGGCTCCCCCGCCGGGTCCGCGCCGACACCGCCGAGCAACCCGCTCAACGCCTGGCAGCACGACAGCCTGGCTGACATCCACACCGACAACGCCGGCAGCGACGACCTCTCGTTCTGGTATGGGTTGCCCGCGCTGGTGAGCGGCAAAGACGGCGACGGGATCGAGTGGGATGCGTCGAGCATTTACGCCATTCAAAGCGGCCTGGTGACCGGTGATTTCAGCGCCGTCGGCTGGCTCAAGCCCGGCGGCGATTTCTCCGGCTCCAACATCGTCCCTTGGTCCCTGCGTTCCGGAGCGTACGACATCAGTCTGGAGATGAGCGACGCGAGCACGGATGGCGAATGCGAGGTCAGCGTCACCTGGGACGACGGCACGAACAGCGGCTCACTGGATTTCACCGGTCTCAACGACTCCGACTGGTTCTTTTTCGCCATCGTGGCAGACATGGGCGTCGGCCTTACCGTCAGGATCAATAGCACCACCCAGAGCGATACGTCCACCCCACCGAACATCACCGGAGCCATGGATTTACGCCTCAACACCGACAGCGATTTCAGCGGCGGCGGCAGCGTCGTCGCCGACGAGTTTTTGATGTGGCACGGCAGCCTCCGCACGGCCGCCGAACTGGACTACCTTTACAACGGCGGAGCCGGCCGGTTTTACCCCTGGTGATGAGAATTACAAGGAGCCAGCAAAAAGCATCTATTCGATCAGCCACGGGGATGAACAGTATTGCGGCTGTGTGCTGCTTTTTCAACCCGGCGGGATTCCGTCGGCCACGGTTGAACTATGACACATTTGCGAAGGCGTGGAAGCGTTCTGGAATCCCATTGTACACAGTGGAAGTTTTGATGCCCGGACAAGTTCCGAACATAATTGGAGAGAGAGTCGGACAGGTGAAGGTGCGAGCGCCATTTTTCCACAAGGAAAGCGCGATTAATTATGGGGTGCGGGAATTGGTGCCGCGGGAGGTTTCCAAAATCGTATGGGTGGATGCTGATCTGGTGTGGGAGAATTACGACTGGCCAAGGAGACTGGGAAAACTGCTCGACAGCCAACCGGTGGTGCAACTGTGGCAAAAGCTGCGGGATCGCAATGTGGCGGGCGGGCAGATCGGGGAACGCCATAGCTTTGCCTGGCAAGCACGACGTGGGTCGCCTGGCGGCGCATGGGCGGCGCAGCGGGAGCTTTTCACACATTTCGGCGGGCTGTTCGACGATTGGCCGACCGGTGGAAATGATTCATTGGCAGCGGCGGCTTTCTCAGGTGACGCCGGCCAGAGCATTGTGCGCCATTGCCAGGAGCAGATGCACCATGATTTGGTGGCACGGTTTGAAACCTGGGCAGCACCAATCACCCGCTGGGTGCGGGGTGACATCGGTCTGCTGGCGGAAACGGTTGATCATTTGTATCACGGGGAACGGATCAGTCGCCAATATGGCCACCGTCACAAGCTGTTAAAAAACGTGGTATTTGATCGCGACCTGCGCCGGGATGAAAACGGTTTTATGGAATGGACATTCCCGCAGCCGGACAAAAACGCCGCGTTTCAAGAATTTTTTGAGAACAGGAAAGAGGATTTATGACAAGGGAGAAATTAGTTGAAGACGGCAAGCTCGTATTGAGGGCGGGGGTGGTGATGCAGTGCATGGGTGCTTCCTTGCTCGGTGTTATTTTGTTTTTGGCGCAGGAGATGCGCCAGGAAGTGAAATCTTTGACACGTGAAGTGATCGCCTTGCGCACGGACATGAAGCGAATCGAATTGAATTCACAACAAATCCGGTTTTTGGAGCATCGGGTTGCTAATCTGGAAGACAAGAAATAAAAACTTTCCCCGCCATTCTTGCCGCACTTTTGCTTTCCGCCTGCGCGACTCGGCACACTTACATCCAGTCTGACCACGAGCGCGGCGGAGTGGTCGGCGTGCAGCGGTCTGGAGGCCGTCACATCTGGATCAAGCCGGGAAGCAACGGCCGGGTGAACATTGAAATCGAAAAAGGAAGGATGCGCAAATGGTAGGAGCTGAGATAATCACCATGGGCGGGACCGCAGTTTTGAGCGGAATAATGAAATGGGCGGCGAACAAGCAGGAACATCAGGCGCGCATTGAAGAGTTAAGGATGATTTCCGAGGATCGCCGCGCGGCCGTATTCGCGCGCGCCCGTGAAACGGACGTGCATTGGGCGGTACGGGTCGCCCGCATGATCGCGACCATCGCGGTTTTTTCAACTTATGCCTTCATCATTATCGGCCCGGCTTTTGTGGATGTCACGGTGGTGTACTTTTACCACGAGCTGGACCAAGGATTCTGGCCTTGGACGGTTCCATTCACCGAGATGCACAGTTTCACGGTCGGGAGCGGGAACCATCCGATCATGGTGACGCCGGACAATCGCATGGTGCTCATGGCGATCACCGGATTCTTGTTTGGCTCGGGGACGCAACAGAAAAACTAACCGCCTTCTGTCCCGAAAACCCCGTCAATATCAACTTATCAAGGACGACTGACCTGATAATCAATGGGTAGCTGTCTGGTTGCAGCCGTAGCCAGGTAGGTGTCCGTGAGCGGTGATCCTTATTCCCCCCAGTTGCCCGCCGACATATCCCATTTCGGAGGTCTTCGCGTACTTCCCACACATAGGGCATTTACGCCCGCCTTCGGTAGCGAGCCACATGGACATAGTCATGTCACTGTCAGCGGTTGCGTTGCCGTCACCTACCAATCCGCTTGAGCCAACGACAGCGGCGGGTTGTTGTTTTTCATTTTCCATTAGGTTCACTTTCGGTTTGCGTGCCGTGGCTCAGCTTGTCGGTAGGTGCCTTCAGGATTCCCCTTTCTTGTGGTTCCACCACCTTGCGGTGGCCGCCTTATTCGCCAGCTCTGCGTTCTGTGATGGAAATTGATCGAGGGGAAATCCGAGTTTTTGAATGACCTCATTTACCAGTTTTGCGCCTAGCCCAACCTCCATCAGTGCGAGGATCACATCATTGCGATGGAGGAACCTAGTCCCTGAAACGGTCACAGAATAAGGCAGTTGAGAGAAATTCCGCGCATATCCACTTTGTTCGTCATTCTTCATTCGTTTCCTTTTCGGTCCATCTCTTTGTCAGGGTGACAGCACCCGTCGCACCCGTGGATGGTCCGGTATGCGCGGCCGATGCGGATCTGGTGCGCGGCGTCGTCCGGGTCTGGATGCCCGACACCATGCGGGCAGATTCGTTCCATGACCCCGCTGTCGTCCCGCCAGTGCATCGGCCACGTCCTCATGTGGTGCTCGGACGGGTTGTGGATGCAGCAGTGTTCCCCGCTGCATTTCGTCTTGTCGTGTGTTTTTAGTCGTGTGTTTATCATGGCGATTCGCCGGATGGCTCAGCTTGGCGGTAGATGCTACGAGCCCAGTGCTTCCCCGCTCATCTTCCTGATGTCGGCCATCGCCTTTTCTCGAGTGTCGTTGCTATCACCGTCAAATTTCGCCCAGATGTTTATCACCCGAAGAGCTTGTTCCAGCTTGTGCATCTTCCGTAATATCTGAGCCATTTGCCCTGTCTGCTCGCAGCTTTTCTTGGTTTTGGTTTTCATAAAGTCATTGGTTTCGGTGAGTGTCACTCATGGCCGGTCGCTCCTCTTGTCATTCGTCACCGGAGCCGTTGCTGGTCTATCTGCGCAGAATTTGCACTCCGGATGTCCACAGACACCTTCTAACCATTCACCGGTTTCAGGGTTGTAATCCGCGTCATATTCATGCGAGTAAACGCGAGGAGTTGGCGTCTCTTGTGCCGAACATGTCAGTGGAGTCAACGGCGGCTCGCTGCGCTTGTTGTTCGCGGGATAGATCGCCCACTCTCGGTTTTCGATGCGGAGCGTTTCGCCATCAGTAATTTCAGGCGGCGTGAAGACGCAGAAGTCAGCCGGGCCGTTGCCGTTTTGGACGTGCCACCCGAACATCGCGTTATGCACGATAGTCCCTTGTGTGCATCCGGTTTCGGCGGCGATGGCGCGGAAGTCGATGGGGAACCTGCGAACAAGGCGCTGCTCCGCCTGTTTGGATTCTTCGATTGCTTCTTGAGTTGTCATTAGTCAGCCGGTTTTTCCGCTCAACATTTCCTGTTGGCATATCCGCTGCCTTTGCAACGCGGGCATGGCGGGGGCTCCAGATCGGTTGATTGTTGGATTCCTCGACCATCGCAGCGGGGACAGGCTTTCAAGAATTTTTGCCCGTTGAGGTTGATGATTTCCGCTGCCAATGATGCAGCATCGGCGCGGAGCCGCGCCTGGGTCGTGAGGCTGTCGTGTGTCGCGCCGATCAGCCCATCGCCGCTTTCGATCAGCGTCAACATCGAGCGCAGCCACCGCCATTGACTCACCAGTTGCAGGAGAGTGCCGGTTGGATGGATGTTAGCCGGATTCATTGTTCTTCCTTCTTTGCTTTTTTTTGGGTGATTGCTTTTATCGCAAGCTGAGCCTCTTTTGTCAGCGGGTCCTTTCCCGTCTCCCGACGTGATACGCATTCCCGGCTGACTCCAAGCATGGCGGCGACTTTGGCCTGGGTGCCAAGGCGCTGGCGGGTGGATTTGTATTGCTCAGGCGTCACGTAACACCTCCTCATAATCCTTCCGCGACACCAAGAGCGACCGGGACCTTATCGGGCCATACAACTTGAGTGAGACTATCTCGCCGTCCATCCCCCAACCTTTGACCGGTACTGCCGGAGTGGCC
>CALBXK010000117.1 GCA_937890535.1 uncultured Spartobacteria bacterium | reverse complement strand
TCTCCAGTAACGCCCAATCCATCCAACTCGGCGGAGTGACCCACACCCGCATCGGGCAAGACGTGAAGCTCACCGCTCAGGTCCTCAAAGCGGGAAAGAAATAGCCACGGCGGAGAGGATCCAGACTCAAAACCCTATCGGCTCCGGCGTTGCCGCCTGGATGGCTGGCGCATCCAACGGCGAATCCAGGGGCTGGACCGCTTCCGCCCTGCGAATTTCGGGATCCGCCATTACTTTTGGAGCGGTCGGATCCGCCTCCGATGAGGTGTCCCCATTCCCCGGCCCCTGAGAGGCCGCGTCCGGGTTCTCCTCCACCGGATCCCCGGTCTCTTCCGGAGTGACTGCTATGGCCTTCGCGACCGGAATATTTTCGTCAAACTTTCGACCGTTCGGCTTCACCGAAGCGTAAACATCGCTAAATCCGAGAAGGGCCGGAGCCATCACCGCGATAGGTCGAATCGTCGCAAGATCCACCGCAGCCGTCGCTCGCGGCCACTCTTCTTCATCATACTCGCGGGCATAACTCCGAATCCCACCGCCATGAACGTCACAACGCACAAGAGGAATTTCCTTTTCGGTGCCAAATTCGGTAATGATACCGGTCCCAGCACAGTGCGCAGTGGCCAACATTCCGGTGATTCGGCAAATCTCCACCGGCTTGAGCGTATCCGGCTTGGCAAACTTCAGAGCCGGAAAATCCTCCACAGCCGCGTTCATTATTTTCGTCCAGATTGGTAGAGCCAAATCTTTGCCAAAGGCCCCGCGATAAATCGTGGTCGGACGATCAAATCCCACCCAGACCCCACAGGTCACGGAGCTGTTATAGCCAAAAAAATAGGTGTCGGTGAAATCATAGGCGGTTCCGGTCTTGCCCCCGGCAGGCATCTCCTTGAGCCCCAGTTCGGTGAAAGCCGCCGACCCCGTGCCAAGACGCAGGGCGTCCTGCAACCCCAGATTCACCTGATAAGCGGCTTCAGGGCTGATGGCACGGACACTCTCCGGCCGGGCCGCAAACATCACCGTCCCCTTGGCATCAGAGATTTTTTCAATGATGTAGAGTTGCTTCGGACGATTCCCGCCATTGGGAAATACCGTATAGGCAAGGGTCAACTCGTCCAAAGCCATCTCACTGCTGCCAAGGTAGCTGTTCGAATACTCCCGCAGGGGCGATTTGATCCCCGCCTGCAATGACACTTTCTTCAGCGCCTCGATTCCCGCCTGAAGCCCCAGCCGGACCGTGGCGGCATTTTTCCCTTTGGCCAGCGCTTCGCGGGTGGGCATGGGACCCTCGTAAACGTTATCGGCGCGTTCCACCCCCCATTCTCCCAGGATGCCCGCTGAGCCTCCCACCATCACGTACCGATTGTCAAAACAGGAGTCCTCCACCACGGTGCCGGGAAAGATTCCCTGCTCATACGCCGCCGCATAGACGAAGGGCACGAACGCCGTGCCGGCAGGACGCCGTCCCATCGTCGCCCGGTTGTATTCGCTGTGTTTGAACTCACGTCCGCCGATCAGAGTGAGGATCGCTCCCGTGGAATTTTCAATCGCCAGCACCGCGGACTGGAGGTACTTCGGTTCCGGCATCCGAACCGTCATGTCTCCTCGGTTCACCTTCGCCTCCAGCTTCTCCGTCGCGACACGGTAGGCCTCAAATGTCATGTGCAAATACCCTTTACTCCCTTCCACCTTCGCCAGGGTGTCCTGCATCGCTCGCTTCGCCTCTCGCTGGATCTTCCTGTCAAGAGTCGTCTGAATCCGAACCCCCCCATTCATCGCCTGCTCATATCCCAGGGTCGCGATCACTTGCTGACGGATAAAATCCACCGCGTAGGAAACTTTGAATGGATTTGTCCGCTTCATGACGTAGAGGGGAAATTCCACCTGCTCTCCGTACTGCGCCTGGGTGATAAGTCCCTGCTCCCGCATCCTTTTCAGAACAAAATCCCGGGTACGCTTGGCCGCCTCCTTGTTATTGAAAGGGGACAGGGCCTGCGGGCTCTTGAGCAAACCTGCCAACATGGCGCATTGCCCAATGTCGAGTTCCTTGGCACTGCGCCCGAAATACCCCCGGGCGGCGGCATCCACCCCATAGAATCCGCTCCCAAAATAGACCCGGTTCAAATAAAGCTCCATGATCTGGTCCTTGGTCAAATTTCGCTCGATACGCTGAGCCAAAAACATCTCCAAAAATTTTCGTCGATAGGTTCTCTCCCGGAGCTCAAACGAATTTCTGGCCAGTTGTTGAGTGATGGTACTCGCCCCCTGGGAAATTTTTCCCCGACGGTAATTCGCCAACGCCGCACGCAACACCCCCATGTAATCGACTCCGCCATGAGTGGCAAAGTTGTTGTCCTCCGCGGCAATGACCGCATTGACCATCATGGGAGCCACCATATCGAGGGCCACAGGGTGACGGTTCTGCAGGAAAATTTTTCCAAGTTCACGACCTTCCCGGTCATAAATGATCGAGGCCGCTTCCATATGATCGAGCTCCGCCAGATCAAACTCCGCCGCGCGGCTCTCGAACTCCGCCATGAAATACATGGCCGTAAACCAGGCCACCACACCAGACAGGAGCATTACGCCGAGCGGACCATAGAACCACCAACGCAAAAACCAGGGCTTGGCGTTCTTCGGGCGGCGCGAACTTTCCCAACTATATCTTCCTCGTGCGATGGAAGGTTCTTCACATGTTTTTCGTTAGATCGCAAATGCGAAAAGCCATTTTGTGTTCCAGAGCCAGAGCGCCTTCGGGGCTCTCCCGGGACTGACGCCATTTTCCAGCAAGGGACTTTTTGTTTGCGAGGGGCCTGAAACAAGGAGATGATACCGGATCAGCCTTTCGACGTGAAATTTTCTTTCCTCTTTATCTTCAGCCTTCTAGCGACGCCCCTGCTCGCGGCGGATTCGACGTCCCAAGCCAATTTTCAAAAAATTGCGCAACGGCTTCGTGAAAGCGCTCTGCAGAAGATTGCCCCCCAGATTCTAGCCCCCAGCAGCTATCGACCGGGCTTTAATCGCTACCCTTGGAAGCGGAATATTGTCACAACCGTCTTTTGGGTGGGAGAGAGACCCACGGCCAACAATCCTGTCCCCAACCACAAAAGCTCCTGGGACGGAAACTGGGCGAGCAACTACGGCGGCTACGATGACCCGGATCCCGCCCGACGGAAAAATTTTGCTCCGGCCAAGTTCACCCCAAGACAAAACCCCTTCTACATCGCGCTTCCGTACAACGACGTCACACGCGGGAAAACGAAGCCAGAATCCCGCAAAGTCATTCCTTGGTTCAAACAGGCTTATGAGCGCCCTGGCCAATCCGTATTGAAAGGACGCTGGCTCGCCATCCGCTACCGCAACCGCGTTTGCTACGCCCAGTGGGAGGATTGCGGCCCTTTCCGCACCGATCACTGGGAATACGTCTTCGGCAATGCCCGACCAAAATTGAATTTGAATCAGGGTGCTGGACTGGATGTCTCACCAGCCGTCCGGGATTATCTGGGCATTCGGGGCAAGGATGTCTGTGATTGGAAATTTGTCGAATCCCGAGACGTGCCTGTCGGCCCCTGGGCCAAATACGGAGAGAACAATACCTTCGTGCTCAAGCGTCGCGGCGCCAATCTCTTCGCCTCCGATCGCAATAACGCCTACGGCGTGAAGCGATAATCCGAGGCGATCGCCAACTCCTTCCGGCTCCCCGCCATTCCATCCTGTTCTTCCCCGGGGAGTTCTGTAGGCTGGCGGCATGGCGGATTCTCGTATTGCCGGATGTTTTGTCGTGGATCATCCCTTGGTCCGAAGCAAGATTGCCGTCCTCCGAAGTCGCGACACCTCCTGCGAGCAGTTTCGACGCACTTTGCACGAATTAACGACATTGATTGCGTTTGAAGCCACCCGCGACCTCCTGACGAAGAACATCGAAGTCGAGACTCCCCTGGCCCGGTGTGCGGGACATCGTCTCGCCCATCCCGTGACGATCGTACCCATCCTTCGCGCCGGACTCGGCATGGCAGAAGCGCTCTGGGACGTGATCCCTGAAGCCCGGGTCGGACATGTCGGGATGTATCGTGACGAGAAAACCTTGCGACCCAAGAGTTACTATTTCAAAACCCCGCCGGACCTGGCCGAAACAGATGTCTTCCTCGTAGACCCGATGCTCGCCACCGGCCACAGCGCCTCGGATGCGGCGACGGAACTAAAATCTTCCAGAGTCACCAGCTTGAGACTTATGGCCATGGTCGGATGCGTGGAAGGCGTCACCCGTTTCCGAAAAAATCACCCCGATGTGCCGGTGTACCTCGCTGTCCTCGATGAACACCTCAACGACCAGGCCTATATCCTCCCGGGTCTCGGCGACGCGGGCGACCGATATTTTGGCACCTGAGGCAAAGCCAATTAACAATCAATAATCCCGCCGTAATATTGTTTCCCGGAGATAGGCCGCGTCGTTCTTTTCAGGATAATCGAGGGTAAAATGCAGGCCCCGGCTTTCTTTCCGGCTGATGGCACTATCCACGATCAAGGTGGCCACCGTCACCAAATTCCGCAATTCCAACAACTCGGCCGTGACCGTGAAGTTCCAATAAAATTCCTGAACTTCGGCCCGTAAGTTGCCTAGGCGGGTCGCGGCACGCTGGAGCCGCTTGTCGGTGCGAACGATTCCGACATAATCCCACATGAGACGGCGAATTTCGTCCCAATTGTGATAGACAACCACAAGTTCGTCCACGTCCTTAACCTGACCCGAGCGCCATTCGGGCAGATCACAATGGACAGAAGGTTGCCGGTTTCGCGTTGATTTTTCAAAGGCACGATGCGCGAGCACAAGTCCCTCCAGCAACGAATTACTGGCGAGACGATTCGCACCATGCAGTCCAGTGCAGGCCACTTCTCCGATTGCATAGAGCCCCGGCAGGCTTGTCTCCCCGTCGAGATCGGTCTTTACGCCTCCACATTGATAATGGGCGGCCGGGACCACCGGGATCGGCTCGGAGGTCATATCAATGCCATGCCCGAGACAGGTTTCATAAATGGTCGGAAAACGTGCCTTGAGGAAGTCCGCCGGTTGGTGGGAAATGTCGAGATAGACACATTGGCTACCCGACTTCTTCATTTCCGCATCGATCGCTCTCGCCACGATGTCCCGGGATGCGAGCTCCCGTTTCGGGTGGTGATCCTCCATGAAGCGGCGACCGCCGGCGTCCAGAAGCACTCCGCCCTCGCCGCGCACCGCCTCGGAGATGAGAAAGGATCTTGCATCGGGATGGAAGAGACAGGTGGGATGAAATTGAATAAACTCCATATTGGCAATCGCCGCTCCGGCCCGCCACGCCATCGCCACCCCATCGCCAGTCGCCACGCTGGGGTTGGTGGTATAGAGATACACTTTTCCACATCCTCCCGTGGCCACCACAGTGACGTCGCTCCGCAGCGTCTCGACCTCCCCAAGGGTTTCATCGAGAACGTAAACCCCCAGGCACCGATCCTCCGTGGAGTGGCCCAGCTTCCTGGCCGTGAGAAAATCCACCGCCATATGGTTCTCCATCACGGTGATGTTCGGATGCTCCGCCAGTTTCGCCACGAGAGTTTTCTCAATCGCCGATCCAGTGGAATCCTGAAAATGGAGCACCCTGCGTTTGGAATGCCCGCCCTCTCTCCCCAGATCCAATTCCCGCCGCCCGTCTGGCAACTCCCGTTCGTCAAAGGGCATGCCCAACGCGATGAGCCCCGCGATGCGCTCCGGCCCCTCGGTCACAATCCTCCGAACCGCCTCCTCCTCGCAAAGACCCGCCCCCGCCACCAGGGTATCTTCAATGTGCATGGCAAAGGAATCCTCAGCGCTCACCACACAAGCCACCCCGCCTTGGGCTCTGGCCGTATTCGACTCTTCTGTCCTCCCCTTCGTCACCACCGCCACGGAACCTTTCTCCGCGGCCCGAAGCGCAAAGGACAGACCGGCAATGCCGCTTCCGATCACAATAAAATCAAAGACCTTCATTTCCTTGGCGTCACAGCAAGGTTGTCGATCAAACGCGTTTTGCCGAGATAAACCGCCCCGACCAGCCGTCGGGGAAGCCGCAAGGTCGTCACGGGTTCCAAAGTCTCGCCATCCACCAAATCCAAATAGTCGAGACGAACCCCTGGGATCTTTTTGATCTCTTTGCGCCCAATGCGCAGAATATCCTGGCGGCTAGGCCCCCGCGAGGCCAGACGCAGGGCGGCATAGAACTGCGGGGCCACCGCCCTTTCCGCCGCATTCAATCGAAGATTTCGGGAACTCGACGCCAGCCCGTCCCCCTCGCGCACGGTAGGTTGCCCGACAATGCGCACCGGAAAATTAAGATCACGCACCATCCGCCGGATGATCGCGAGTTGCTGCCAATCTTTTTCTCCAAAAATTGCCTGGGTGGGTCGCAGAATCAAAAAAAGTTTTGCCACCACGAGGCAAACGCCCGCGAAATGCCCCGGTCGGGACACTCCACACAACCTCCGGGAAAGTCTGGATTCCCCAATCTGCAAAGAATGGTCCTCCTCATACATGGCCCCCGGCTCGGGAAAAAACACAAGATCAACTCCCTCGGCCCGACAGGTCGCAAGGTCCGCGACCCTCGAACGAGGATAAGCGGAAAAATCCTCACGGGGACCGAACTGGGTCGGATTCACGAAAATTGAAACCACCACCGTCCCCGAAGGCCCGGCCAGACGACGGGCTCGCCGAACCAAGGCGACATGCCCGCAGTGGAGAGCCCCCATCGTCGGCACCAAAACCAGCGGATTCCCCACCTTCCGCAAAGCCTGGCGGGCCGAGGCAACCGATTTGGCAATTTTCATGAAACCGCCTGACCGCGATCAGGGTTATGGGGTGGCCGCAGCGGGGCTGGCTGATGGACTGCCCGATGGACTGGACTCAGGAGCCGGAGCATCGATCTCTTTGGGAGCATCTGATGTCACGGTCTCCCCGGTTGCACCCCCCTCCTTCATCACCTCCGGAGCGGCCTGAGCCGGGGAGGTCGCTTCCACCGGCACGGGGGCCGCCAACAATTCCTGGTTCACTTTGGACGCCTCCGCAGCAGGCCTCCTCGCGTAGGCCATCGCCAAGAAAAGCGTCAACACAAAGAATCCCACGCCAAGCCAAACCGTAAACTTTGACAGCACGTTGGTCGTCTGGGCCCCGAACATATTGTCGGTCATCCCTCCCCCAAAGGCGGCACCCAAACCTTCGCTACGTGGCAACTGCATCAAGATAGCCAAAACGAGCAACAGACAAACCGCCACGTGAAGAGTGAGTAAAATTGGAACGAGCAACCACATAATTTGAACCGCGAAGAGTGATCCATCCCATCCGATTTGTAAAGGGTGTTCCCGCGAATCTCTTGACCCTCCGCTCACATCATGAGATTTCTACTCCTTCAAATCTATTCATACCGTGGAACTCAAAGAGATACGTACATTGATCGAACTCATGAAAAAGAACGGCTTGGCCGTTTTTAAAATGGAGCGCGAGGGATTCAAAATCACCCTCAAGACCTCGGACGCCGATACGGTGACCCAGGTCATTACCAACGCCGTACCGGCTGCGGCCATCCCACTGACTCCGGCCCCCGCGGCTTCTGCCGAAACCGCCCCGGCCAAGGCCCAGGATCTTCGCGAGATCAAATCTCCCATGGTCGGCACATTCTATGCTGCATCCTCTCCAGAGGCTCCGGATTTTGCGGTCGTCGGCCAGGAAGTCAACGCCGACACCGTCGTATGCATCGTCGAGGCCATGAAGGTCATGAATGAAATTAAAGCGGAGACCTCCGGCGTAATCGCTGAAGTCTGTGCTGAGAGCGGTCGACCCGTCCAGTTTGGTCAGGCGCTGTTTCGCCTCAAATAGTCCGCCAGGGCGGCCATACGGCCACCCATGACACGATGTTCAAAAAAATTCTCATCGCCAATCGGGGCGAGATCGCTCTGCGAATCATCCGCGCCTGCAAGGAACTCGGCATCCAGACCGTCGCCGTCTATTCCGAAGCCGACGTGCACAGCCTTCACGTTCAACTCGCGGACGAGGCCGTTTGCATCGGCACCGCACCGAGCTCCGACAGTTATCTCAAAATCGATCGTATCATCAGCGCCGCCGAGATCTCGGACGCGGAAGCGATTCACCCAGGCTATGGATTCCTGGCGGAAAATGCCCACTTCGCCGAAGTGTGTGAAAGCTGCAATATAAAATTTATCGGGCCTCCGGCCAAGGCCATTCGCCTCATGGGCGACAAGAACTCTGCCCGGGAATGCGCCCGCAATGCCGGAGTTCCGGTCTCACCAGGCAGCGATGGCACCGTGGAAGGCGAAAAAGAAGCTCTTAAGGTGGCCAGGAAAATTGGCTATCCGGTAATGATCAAGGCCGTCGCTGGCGGCGGCGGTCGCGGAATGCGACTCGCTCACGATGAGAGCACCCTCCTCCAAGGTTACCATGCCGCCCGCCTTGAAGCGGAAAAAGCCTTCGGGAATGGCGAAGTGTACATTGAGAAGTTCATCGTCAACCCTCATCATATTGAATTCCAGATCGTGGGTGACGAACATGGTCGGATCGTCCACCTCGGCGAACGGGATTGTTCGCTGCAACGCCGGAATCAGAAAATCGTCGAGGAATGCCCCTCCCCCCTCATGTCCCCGGAACTCCGCCAGAAAATGGGCAACGCTTCCGTTGCTCTCGCCCAGACGGTCGATTACTCGAATGTCGGAACCATGGAGTTTCTCGTCGATGACGACGGCAACTATTACTTCATGGAAATGAACACCCGGATTCAGGTCGAACACCCGATCACGGAGGAGGTGTATGGATGCGACCTCGTCAAACAACAGATCCAGGTCGCCGCCGGCGAACACCTCTCCGATTACGTAGTGAACGCCCGCCCCCGCCACCACGCCATTGAATGCCGGATCAATGCCGAGGATCCGACCCGCAATTTTCAGCCCTGCCCTGGCCAGATCGAACTCTACTATGCCCCCGGGGGCCGCGGGGTTCGCATTGATTCTCATGCCTACGCCGGATATCCCATCCCGCCCAACTACGACTCAATGATCGCCAAGGTCATCGCCACAGCCTCCAGCCGCGATGCCTGCATCAATCGGATGTCCCGAGCCCTCAGCGAATATATGATCACCGGCGTCGAAACCACGATCGCCTTCCAACAAACGATCATGCAGACTCCCGAGTTCCGCAACGGCCAATATACCACCGGCTTCATCGAGGCTTTTCTCGAATCCGGAAAATCCCAGAAGCAATAGGTCCTAGCGGCCCGCGCTTGACCTGGCATCTTCCAATCTCCAGACTGTTCCGCTCTTTCGATCCATGCGCCATACCATTTCCATCCTCGTCGAAAATCGTTTCGGCGCTCTCACCCGCATCGCCGGCATGTTCAGCGGTCGCGGATTCAACATCGACACCCTGAATGTCGGACCCACCCTTGATGACACCGCTTCCCGCATGACCATCGTCCTGCGCGGCGACGACAAGGTGCTCGAGCAAGTCACCAAACAACTTGAAAAACTCGTCGATGTCATCGACGTGCAGGACTTTCAGGACGATGAATCCGTCGATCGGGAACTCGTCCTCCTCCGGGTGACCGCGACTTCCAAGACCCGATCCGAGGTGATGCAAATTTGCGACATCTTTCGCGCCAAGATCATCGACGTCCAGGCCAACACCCTCGCCATCGAACTCACGGGGACCGAAACCAAAATCACCAAATTCCTCAAATTGATGAATCGATTTGGCATCAAGGAACTCACCCGCACAGGAAAAGTTGCCCTCCCCCGCTCGACCGACTAGTCCCGCTCCCTTTTCTCCATTCCCAATCCAACAATCCGCATTCCACAATCCCAACTCCGAAATCCAAAAATGCCTGCTAAAATCTACACCGACAAAGACGCCGACCTCAAGGTCCTCAAAGGAAAAACCCTCGCTGTGCTCGGCTTTGGCTCCCAAGGCCACGCCCATGCCCTCAATCTCAAGGAAAGCGGGGCCAAGGTCATTATTGGACTCTATCCCGGCAGCAAATCCCGGCAGGTGGCGGAGGATTACGGATTCAAGGTGTACGATACTGCAGAAGCGGTCAAACGCGCCGACGTCATCATGGTTGCGATTCCGGACACCAAACAGCCGGCCGCCTTTAAGAAGGACATCCTGCCCAATCTCACCAAGGGCAAGACCCTCCTCTTCAGTCACGGTTTTTCCATTCATTATAAAACCATCATCCCGCCCAAAGACGTCAACGTCATCATGGTCGCCCCCAAGGGACCAGGGCACATTGTTCGTCGTCAGTTCACGGAAGGCAAGGGCGTGCCCGCCATCATCGCCGTTTTTCAAAACCCCGGCAAAGATGCCAAAAAGGTCGCTCTCGCTTGGGCCAAGGGCGTCGGCGGCACCCGCGGCGGGGTCATCGAAACCACCTTTAAGGAAGAGACCGAGACGGATCTTTTTGGCGAGCAAACCGTTCTGTGCGGCGGGGCTTCCGCGCTGGTGCAGGCCGGATTTGAAACTCTGGTCGAAGCCGGCTACGCCCCGGAGATGGCCTATTTCGAATGCCTGCATGAGTTGAAACTCATCGTCGATCTCATGAATGAAGCCGGCATTGCCGGGATGCGGTTTTCCATCAGCGAAACCGCCAAGTGGGGCGACGTCCACGTTGGACCAAAAATTATCGATAGCGGGGTGAAGAAACGGATGAAGGCCGCGTTGAAAGACATTCAAAACGGAAAATTCGCCAAGGAATGGATCAAAGAATACGAGGGTGGTTACAAGCGCTACAATGCCCTCCTCAAGGCCGGGGAAAAACACCCCATCGAAAAAACCGGAGCCCGCCTCCGTGGTCTCATGCCCTGGATCAAAAAACGCAGCACCAAAGGATCCCAGGCTTCCTACAAATAAGCCTGGAAACGGGGAGAGACAGGATTAAATCATCTCCCATTTTCCTTTCCGGGCTCAGAGGTTCATTCCCGGATCCGGCTTTGAAAAACCTCGTAGATCCATTTGCGCGGCCCGGCGAACACACAGGTGACGGTTCGCGTTCCATGGAGGATTTCATACTCGAAGATCACCCGATGCGATCCCACGCGTAAACGGTGAAACCCTTCCAATTCCTCGACAAGGGATCGGATGTCGCCGCGTTCGTTTCCCAGAGCTTTGATTGCGACGCGGAGCGTGTGGCGCGGCTGTGGGGGGAGCTTTCGCAGGTAGTCGAGCACCTCTTCCCTCACCCGCACGGCGATCATAGGTGATCGAGAACCGAAACCTCATGGTAAACGCCCCGTCCCTCGCGGTGCTTGCGAATCGCATCCATGGCTTTGGGATCCGCCAAAATCTCCATGGTCTCGGCAATTGACTCCAAACGCTCCATGGACATCATCACAGCAACCGCCTTCCCCTGCTTCGTAATCGTCACCGGATGGTCGCAGGCTTCCTGAACAACAGAAGAAAACTTCTGCTGGGCCGTCTTGATCGTGTAGGTATCGGGCATGTCCGGAATTGTCTTCCTTATTTTTAAAAAAAGGAAGCTTCTTCTATGAGATGCTCGTCATATCATCCAAGGCGAGGAAGTCGTCCCCTTCCCACCGAAACACCCTGACCTCTCCCGAGGGACGTTTCTTCGTGCCATCGAAGAAGCCCTGGATCTGTCCCACGGCATAAAAAAGCGGGAGAGTGGGAGCCAGCAGCATACCGAGGATGGAAAGCGGAGGATAAGACCGAGGAGCCATTCGTAAGACGGCGGCATAACTCAACCATCCGAGCAGTCCAATCTTGAGTGTCAGCCAGGGCCGGACGAGCAAAGCGAGAAGGAAAAGCACCAGCCCCATGGCGGGAATCTGACGGGGCAGGTTCCCTTGTCGGCTCACTCGGGATTGCCGGGTGCGACCTCGTCCGTATCCAATGAGAGTCCTGGAAAATTCTCCCCAGCTCTTGCGCTGGGGGCGACGCACGGTCAGGGCCGGATCGTGCCAGAGGACCTGACCCCCGGCCTGCAGGCGGGCCATCCACTCATTTTCTTCATTGGGATAGAGGCGTTCGTCAAAACCTCCTGAAACCCTGAAAATCTCCCGACGCACCGCCAGGTTGCAAAGAATCAGGCCGGCATCGTCGCAGGGCCGCAATTCCCCATGGACCCGATACCGCGCACTGGAGGGACCGGTCACCGCCGGATGGGCAAAGAAACTTTGAAACAAGATTTCGTTCGGTTCGGCAGGAGCCTCCAAAAGTACGGGTCCGCCAACGAAGTCGCGACCAGCCGCCAGATGAGCGGCGATTCTTGTGAAGTGGGCCTCGTCCACCCGACAGTCGGAGTCCAAAAAAACCAGGATCTCACCGCGAGCCTGCGCGACGGCGAGATTGCGTTGCCGGGAGGGGTTTGATCCGACGGCAAGAAGAATCTCCAAGTCCGGACGGGCGGAGGCGATAGCGACCAGGTCGGTGACCACCCGGCAGGGCGGGGAAACTACCGGCGAGGGGACAATGACCGAGAATCGGGGAGCGTCAGGCACGCGTGAATCCTTCAGCGTCCGACCGAGGCTTCACTCCGCTTCTGCTCCTCCATCAACCCAGGAAATTTGAAGTCATAACGGGGATGGGCGAAGTAGACCGGATTGCGAATCAGAGGCAGATCCTCGTAGGGATGTACCTTCTGATCCCGACCATAACTCTTGAGGAAATCCTTGTGAAACCCGGGACAAATTTTCCTCAGAG
Source organism: uncultured Spartobacteria bacterium (assembly GCA_937890535.1). Taxonomy (GTDB): domain Bacteria; phylum Verrucomicrobiota; class Verrucomicrobiia; order Chthoniobacterales; family Terrimicrobiaceae; genus CAMASH01. The sequence goes on along the minus strand of CALBXK010000117.1, from coordinate 5,754 downwards.
CGCATTTCCGGCAACCTTTGACGTGGGAGAAGAGGTACTTGACGCGGGTGGTTTCAACCAGCTCGGCCAGAAAGGTTCCCAGGTTCTTCCTCCCATAACGGGCCACCGACCACGGCAAAAGCACCAGACCGACCAGGGCAGCAGCAATCGTTTTCGGCCAGCCGATTCGGTAACCGATATGAAGCAGGGAATCCCATTCCTTGCCTTCATAAATCGCCTGCCAATAATTGCGGACATGGGCCTCGTGCCCCTTGAGGAAACAAAACGGCATGAAGCGGATATTGAGCGCTTTCACCCGATCACGAAACATGGTGATCGCCTCGGAGAGATATCCCGCGATCTCGTCGTAGCTGGTGAACCGAATCGCATCATGAGCATTGTAATCGGCGGTCTCCTCCGAGGGATTGAACATGATGAGGTTGATACTCCAGGGGGCGAACGTGCAGAGGAACTCCAGATGAGGGGTGAGATCCTTGTAGTTCTCCGAGGTGATGACCGAGTTGAAGCGCACCGGCACGCCCAGCGAAATCATATTCTCCACCGCCTGTTTGAGGCGACGGTGGCTGCCGGGAATCTGAGTGAGCCAGTCATGCTTTTCCGGCTCGTAGGAGTGAAAGGAAAACAGGACATCATTGACCCCGGCCTCGACGATCTTCTTACAGTAGTCGAGATTCGACATTTTGAGACCGTTGGTGATGAGACTGATTTCCTCGTAGCCGAGTTCTTTGGAATAAGCGACCAATTCGGGAAAATCCGGCCGGATCGTCGCCTCCCCTCCGGTGAACTCGATCTGGGTCTTGCGAAAAATCTTCCGCCCCTCCCGGATCTGCTTCTTATTTTCCTCGGTGGTCCGGTTCGTCGTCGTCTTCGATTCGATCGACTCCAGGTAGTAGCAGAACCGACAGCGTTCATTGCAGGCAAAGCCGACATAGTTAATCATGCGCGGGGAAATCTCCCGTCGATGGAACCAGCGGTTGAGGGACTCATCGGCCACATAACTCTTGAGTTCGACAGGGGGTTCGGCGGCGACAGTTTGCATACTCCCTAGGGATTAACCCTGATTGTCCCTCCCGTCAAATCCTGCTGCGGCGGCGTTCCCGCTCCAAAACCGCCCTTCAGCGCGCGTCCGGGCAAACCACCCACCCCAAGGAAAACTTGCGCGCTCCCGGGTTGTCGCTAGAAGTTTTACGCTCATGTCCCGTCCCTTTCTCGCCCTCACGCTGACGACGTTATTGTTCGTCGGCCTCTTGGGCTCCGTTTGGCTCGGACAGGGAGCGTCCAATCAGGAATTACTCGCCAATTACGCCAAGGCTCAGGATTACGCCAACAGCGCCACCTCCGTCGGGGGAATCCCCTGGTGGTCGCCCAACTTCATGATGGGAGGATCACTCGCCTTTCAATCGCTCTGGGCCCTTACGGACCTGGGCGTTTTTCTCGGCTCTCTGCTGGCCGGACCATTTGTCGGTCCCAAGCTGGCGGCCCTCGGATTCCTGCTCCTCTGCCCGTTCACCATGTACGGGTTCGTCCGCAAGCTCTGCCCGGATGTCCCCTGGGCGGCATTCTCCTGCAGTCTGGCCTATCTATTTTCTCCTCCCCTCCTCTTTCGTCTCGGAGCGGTGGAGCACGTGAACATGGTTTTGAGCATGGCCCTGATGCCGCTGGCCTTCCGTGGGACCCTGGTCTTCCTCGAAAACCGCACTCCGCGCTCCGCCCTGCAATGCGCCGTCTGCGGGGCTCTTCTGGTTTTGGCTTACGCAAAACCCGCCGTCCTCCTCCTTCCAATCCTGCTTGTTTTTGCCCTCTGGGCGTGGGGAAGTCGGGCTCAGTTTTCTCTTCCCCGTTGGAGGTTGCTTCTCTTGTGCGGAACGGTATTCGCGGTGCTGGCGATTCTTCCCAATCTTCCCACCCTGCGGGAGATGGGTCTAACAGGAAGGTTCGATTTTGGGCCGTTTGAAGGCTGGCAAAACGCATTTTCCTCCCGCTCCGCCCTTTCCTGGTTGGACTGGGGAGGCCTGCTCAGCGGAAATCAGCCCTCGGCGCAAAGCGTGGTCAGAACCCCATCGACCTACTTGGGCCTGGTGGCTGTGGCGTGCGTAATCGCGGTGTTTTTTTTGCGGGGACGGAATTTCTGGAACTCCCAAACCGCCATGGTTTTTCGACTCTTCGTCGCCCTCGCTCTCATTGCCCAATGGTTTGGCTTCGGGGTTCATAATGCGGTCACCGCCCAGATGGCCTTCCTCCAGGGCAGCCACGGGGCTCCGGATTTTGCGATTGCGGTGTCCTGGGGGCTTTTTGTCCTTCAAGGCGTTGCCATATTTCTCATCACTCCCGGATCGCTGCCGGGGCGGCGTTGGTGGAGCACCGCCGCCGTCTTGGTCTATTTCCTCGTGCCGGGTTTCCTCCTTATCGAAAAGCTCCCCTTCTTCAGCGATATCCGCGCTCCACACGATTTTTTTGAGATTGGCGGCGCCTTCTGTGTCGCGGTGGCGGCGGGAATCGCCGCCTTTATTATCGTGACAGAAGTTTCCCGCTCTCTGCGATTTTTGGTGGCCGCTGCCCTCGTCGTTCTGGCCGCGGCGGACGCCCTCGGAGCCATCCCCTCGTATTATCAGTCCAAGATCACGCCAAAGACCTGGGAGGACTTCCTGGCCGCCCAAGACTTCTTGAAAACCTCCCCGGTCCCGGGGCGGGTGATGCCATTCTCGGGCCGCTATTTCTACCTTCTCACGCCAATTCTTTCCGGACGCCCGCTGGTCACCGAAGCGTTCAACAACTATTTGACTCTCCGCCCCGTCGCGGAACTCCAGCAGGAATCCCTCACGTCACAGGAGGCGCATCGGAACTATTTCAAAGTCGCCGGCATTTCGTTCCTTCTGATTGACCAAAAAGACCCCGACGTCCCAGAAGAGTTGAAAGAAATGCTTCGGAAGTTGGCGGAAACCGCGTTTGAAAATTCCCATTTTCTCATTCTGCAATTTGGCGACTCCCTCGCACCCGCCGCCTTTGCAAAAAACTTCACCCTCATTGAGGACGCCCCTGAAAAAGCCAACGACCGTTCGCTCGACGCCGCCAGCCGCGGCCTGGCGGCGATCAGTCACCGCTCGGTTTACGGCGACACCGAGGGACTCATCGAAGGGTCGGGTGATGACGCGAAAGCAACCGTTCCCATCATGAAGCTCACGCCTGAGGCCTTCGACCGTCAATCCCCGGAACGCATCGCAATCACACCGCCGGCGGAAGTCGGCTGGCTCCTGGTTCCGGAGGCCTTCCATCCCGACTGGCAGGCGACCCAGAATGGCCACCCGCTGGAAATTGCCCGCGCCTTCCGGGGACTCATCGGGATTCGACTCAACGGGGCCCCGGAGCCGGTTATTCTTAGCTTTCAGGCTCCGGTTTGGTTTCCCGCCTGCCTCTGGGCCAGCTTCGCAGGATGGGTCGCCCTTGGCTCCCTTCTGATTGGCGACCGCCTGGGATTTCTTCCCGCCCGCCTACGCAGCACCCTCGCCCGTCGTCCCATCCGAATCGCCCCGATTTCCAAGCCCCAGGCGAACCCGGCATTTCCCCGCCTTCCGGTGAAACGCTTCCTTGTCATTATCCCGACCTACAACGAGGCCACTGGATTGGCCACAACCCTCGATCGCACCCTGACCGTCTGCCCGGAGGGAGGCGAGATCCTCGTCATCGACGATGGCTCCCCCGATCGGACCGCGGATGTGGTCCGACACCACGAAGCCTTTGGGACCCGCATCCATTTGCTCGAACGCGGGGGCAAACTCGGTCTCGGAACGGCCTACCGGGCAGGTTTTGCCTGGGCCTTGGAACGTGATTTTGACGCCTGCATCGAGATGGATGCCGATCTGTCCCATGACCCCTCCGACATCCCCGCCCTCCTTGAAGCCTTGAAGCAAGGGGCCGATGCCGCCATTGGTTCTCGCTACCGGGATGGGGTCCGGGTGATGAACTGGCCCCAGGACCGCCTCTTTCTCAGCCTGGGCGCTTCCAAATTTGTCCGCCTCATGACCAACCTGCCCCTCACCGATGCCACCAGCGGCTTCAAGGCGATCCGCAGCAACGCCCTCCGCGACCTGGATTGGGATAAATTCAAAGCCGGCGGGTATGGATTCCAGGTGGAGCTCCACTACTTCCTTTGGAAGTCCGGGGCCAATCTCGTCGAGGTGCCCATCATTTTCACTGAGCGGCGGGAGGGAAACACCAAGATGTCCACCGCGATTGCCTTTGAAGCCTTTCGCCGGGTGCTTGAACTGGGGATCACCGGAAAATGAAATCCCGCCTGATATGGAGCCGCGCCGACGGCCTCGTTGCCCTCTTGGCCGCCGGGATCAGTTTTGCCTTCTACGCCTGGTCGGCGGCCCCCAACGTCACTCTCCTTGACTCGGGGGAGTTCATCGTCGCCGCCCAACATTTTGGAGTTCCCCACCCCACCGGGTATCCCTTGTGGACCCTGCTGACATGGATCTTCCAACTCCTTCCCCTTGGGAATGCCGCCTGGGAAATCAATCTGTTCAGCGGCGTCTGCGCAGCGCTCGCCGTCGGTCTTTGCGCCGCGCTGCTCTCCAACATCCAAACATGGTGCCTGGAGACTCCGCTGCAAGGGCGCGTCCGTTTCGTTCCCCCGCTCATGGCGCTGGCGTTTGCCCTCATGCTGGCCTTCAGCCAGTCCATGTGGTCCCAGGCTGTGATCGCAGAGGTTTATGCCCTGCACGCCCTGCTCATCGCCCTCTTTTTACTCATTTGTTACGCTTGGGTCCGAAACCCAGCCAACGATTCCCTCATGTTCGCGGCCTTTTTCCTGCTCGCGCTTTCCTTCAGCAATCACCAACTCACCATGTCCCTTGGGGCGCTGCCCTATTTGCTCATTATTCTGCTGCGCCGACGTTGTTTCCTGGACTGGATGTTCGCCGGTCTGTTGACCTTGCTCCTTGGATATCTCGGCTTCGCCATCTTGTCGCGGGACCCCGCAGTTCTGAAAACTGCGCTCCGATTTTTTTACTGCGTGGTTCTGGCTCTTGCCGTCTTCGCCTGGATGCGAAAATTTCGGATTCGATGGCGATTGATCGCCTTTTTGCCCCTCGCCGTCGCCTTGGGCCTTCTGCCTCACGCCTACATGCCACTCGCCTCCGCGACAAATCCTCCCATGAACTGGGGCTATGCCCGCGAGCCGGAGGGATTCTTCTTTTCGATCAATCGCTCCCAATACCCCGGCAGCCTCTCGGAGATGACGGTCAAATCGCTCGGCCGCCTCACCGGGGTCACGGCCCTGCAGAAAGCCGGCCCGACCCGCGAAAAACCCAAAGTCTTCACCGGCTTGCAGATGGTCCAACGATGGGTCGGATTTTTCTGGCAGAAACTGTCAGCGGCCTTCACCCCCCTGGCTTTGATCGGCTATTTTGCATCGATTCTCTTTGTCCTGCGACTTCCCCTCGACCGCCGGACCTGGATCTACTTTCTGCATGTTGCCTTTCTCCTCGCGGCCTTTCTCCAGCCCCTGGTCTCGCACTCGAAAATTGATAATTCCGAGTGGTGGACCCAGATGCCCTACCATGGCTATACGAACCTCATCTTTGCCCTCCTCGCCGGACTCGGCCTTGGTCTCGGCATCATCAAACTGACAAAGAAATATGCCAGTGCCTTTTGGCTGGCACCCGCGATGTTGATCCTCCCGGTTTTCACTTTTCTTGGCAGCGAGCCCACCTGCAACCAACGAGGTCATTGGTTCGGGTGGGAATACGGACA
>CALBXK010000116.1 GCA_937890535.1 uncultured Spartobacteria bacterium | reverse complement strand
GCCGCCTTCTCGATCAACTTGAAAAATCCCTCTTCCCCCGCCTTCTGGATCCGCGGAGTGGCGAGAAAAATCTCAGCCCGGTTTCGGACCAAGGAGACGGCATCGCAATAGCGCCGAATATCTTCGAAGTCGGCATGGATCGTCGGCACCCCGCACTGGAGAGCGGCCTCGATGTGTTCCGGAGACCGACATAAAACCGAGAGCCGGGGCCGAAGCATCCGACTGAGACGGGAACGAGGTTCGTCCGGCGTGCCCGCAGCGAGATCCTCACGGACGGCGTCAAGAGTCACCCCGGACGGTTTCCTGGCCTCTGCCGTCCGCCCGTCGAGGGCCCGCACCAAAGCGTGCTTGAGGCGATTGATCTCACTCCGGGCAAGAAACCCATCCGCCAGGGAGGAACACTCCACCTCCTGCAAGCGGTAGGGGGTGTCGTTCAAACGCGCAAAAATTTCGGCCAGCATCTCCCCGGTGAGCGCAAATTTCTTCGCCGCCTCAAGGACGCCTCCACTTCCGACCGTGACCTCCCCAGTCGTGACGGTGAGGGGTTGCCCCACCTGGCCGGAGAACGCGAGTCGCAAGGGGATCTTCTTTTTGTCATCTTTGGCGAGGCGGGCCTGCCAGGTCTTTTTCAATGCCCGCTCCAGAGCCGGATCTCCGGTCTTCCAGACGCGAGTGCCGGGACGAAGGGATTGAAAGTTCACCGCCCCGTGCTTGAAAAAACATTTCCCTCCCCGGCATTCGTAGATCCGCCCGCCCTGTTCGGAATCCGTATCAGCGGCATTCTCGAAAACGAGTCCGTCCCCGGCTTTGAGTGAAAGGTCCCCACCGATCATCACATGATCGCGGCCCACTCCGGTGACCCGGCCGGCAAACGGTCCCCGCTTTTTCCCAAACTCCGCCCCCACGAGTTTCTGATGATCCACGCCATGCATCCAGCCGGTAAAAAGTCCGCGGGAAAATGTCATCTCCAGTTGGTAGAGATCGTCGGCCGAGGGAACAGCGGGGGATGCCGACAGATCGGCCGAACCCACAAGCGCGGCGTCGATCGCCTTGCGATACACCCGGGTGACGGCGGCCACGTACTCGGGAGTTTTGAGGCGACCCTCAATCTTGAGACTCCGGACCCCGAGCTGGATCAGTTTGGGAATTTCCCGCACGGCCGCGAGATCCTGCGGCGAAAGCAGATAGCGTTTGTCTCCCAGATCCCGGGTCTCGCCATCCACAACCATCTCATACGGCATGCGGCAGGCCTGGGCGCATTCCCCCCGGTTGGCACTGCGCTGTCCGAGAGACTCGCTGGTGAGACATTGTCCGGAATACGCCACGCAAAGCGCCCCGTGAACGAAAACTTCCAGCGGCAACGTCCCGTCGAATTTTTCCAACTCCCGCATGGACAATTCCCGCGCCAGAACGATCTGACGGACGCCCAGATCGCGGGCAAACCGGACGCCCTCCGGCGAAGTGACCGTCATCTGGGTCGAAGCGTGAACCCGCAGAGCGGGAAACATCCGGCGGGCAACCTCCGCCAACCCGACATCCTGGATAATGACGGCATCCACCCCCACCTCATTCAACAGCCTCAACTCTTCCACCGCGGCATCCAATTCCCCGGTGAAAATCAAAACATTAAGGGCGACATAGGCCTTCACCCCATGGTGGTGCAAAAAATCCACCACCCGGGGCAAGTCGTCCTCGCTGAAATTTTCCGCCCTCATGCGGGCATTAAATTCCGGCAATCCAAAATACACCGCGTCAGCGCCATTGGCCACGGCCGCACGCACGCAATCCCAATCTCCCGCCGGGGCAAGAAGCTCAACGATTTCGGATTGCGGAGCGCGGATTGCGGAGGGAGAATTATTGAGCGGAACCACACCTGACTTTAGGCCGCTGATCCCGATCCCGCAATGGACAAGGGACGGCACAACTTTGGACGCTTCGCTTTGTCCTTGGGAAAAGACTGGAGACGGCGGCGGATTGGGGTAGAATCTGAGTGCGATGAAGCAATACCGTCCCGATGTCGAACGACAGAAATGGCTTTATTCCATGATGAAATCGCGGGCCTGGATGCGACGGCGTCAGGGCAAATCGGAGGCAAACTCGTGCATCGCCGCCGGCAAGAAACAGATTCCCGACAATTCGGAACCATGGCTTCCCGGCGGGGTGAACTCCGTGGCGGATGCGATGTGGATTTCCGACCAGATCAAGGAAACAGCCAAGCAATGGGGCATCTCGTTACCACCGCAGAACTGACGCTCCAACTCGCCGCCCGGCACCGCGTCATCGTACTCGGGGGACTCGCTGTCATTGCACACGGTCATCCCCGCCCCACCTTCGACGCGGATGCGTGGCTTGATCCCGGTCTGAGTCCCAAGGCGTGGGCGGAGGCGGTACGGGAACTCATGACTGCGAACATTTCCCTTCGTGCGCTTACGATCGGCAACTGGAAAGTCATCGTCGGAGAGGAACTTGCCGATGTGATCAGCCGAGATGGTGTCGTTAGAATCATGGGTGCCAATCAACCCCTCGACATCTTTCGCGATCCGAACGAGCTGGACATGAAAGAATTCGACGCAGTATGGGAGCGAGCCACTCCCCTTGGCGATGGAACACGAGTGCCTGATGTCATCGATCTGCTGGTGACGAAGCAGGCGACCGGGCGCGACAAGGACCAGCAGGATATCGCCTTCCTCGAAGCCAAGGCCGAGCGGGAGTATCTGGAGCGACTGCCTGGCGCTTCACCCGAAGACGCGGAAAATATGCTCGATCGTTTTCTAACACCCAGGATCGCCGAAGCCGCGCTCGACCATTCCGACGAGCAGATCCGTGCGCTAGGCAGGCGCTTCCTCCGTGAACTTAGCGATGATGGAGATCCGTTTGCACGGGATATCCTGCAAAAACGCAGTTGATTTTCCACTCCGCACTCCCCGCTCCGAAATCCGCAATCGTTAAATTCCCGACCCCCGCTCCAACTCTCCGCCGACCGCCTGCTCGGTGGAGCGGGAGAGATCAACGGCAAATTGGAAGAGTTCCTGCAGAGAATCCTCCAGCGATCGCACCCCGGTCTGAATCTCGATCTCCGGCGTCTCAGGCGCTTCATAGGGAGATCCCAGACCCGTAAAGTCCTTGATCTCTCCGGCCCGGGCCTTCTTGTAAAGACCCCGAGGATCACGCGCCTCGCAAACTTCCAGGGAGGCATTGACATAGACCTCCGCGAAAGGAATACCATCCCGTTCACAGATGTGACGGACATTCTCACGGTCCGCGCGATACGGAGAGATCAAAGAACAGATCACCACCAACCCAGACTCCGCCATGAGCTTGGCCGTTTCCCCGGCCCTGCGGATATTCTCCGTGCGATCCTCGGGAGAAAAACCCAAATTGGCACAGAGGCCATGCCGCAGATTGTCCCCGTCGAGAATGAAGCTGGCGAGTCCTCGGCGATGCAGTTGGTACTCCAATCCGGTGGCGAGAGTGGATTTTCCGGATCCGGACAATCCCGTGAGCCAGAGGACGGCGCCGCGGTGGCCCAGGTGCTCGACCCGAGCCTCCCGGGTGACCGGACTGATCGTCCAAGTAATATTGTCACTGGTGACAGTCTGGTCTCCGGCATACTCGGCTTCGCGAATGATCCCGCCGCCGCCGATGCGCTTGCCGGTCACAATGACAAAGCGTCCACAACCGCTGATGCGATCATGCCGATCAAAGGCCAAAGGCTTGCGCACCCGGATCCGGACATCGGCCACCTCATTTTTATGGAGGGCCGCAGGCGATCCCGGCAGGGGCTCCAGGGTGGAGGAATCAAGCACCCGGGTAATTTCGACCAAGCGCCCCTCCACGCTTTGGGTGCCAATTTTCAAGGTGAATGGGGTATTGACCGCGAGGGATTCCGCCTGCAACCAAAAGAGGCTGGCGTGAATCTCCCGCCCTTCCGCAGGCCCCTCGCCGGGATGGCCTCCAATCTGTCCACGTTCGACAAAAATTTGTTCCTCCAGCGTCATGGCGACCGGTTCGCCCACCGCCGCCACTGTGGGAGCCACCGAGGCATTCCAAAGTTCGATTGTCTTGATGCGGCTCTTCTTTCCGCCAGGCCAGAACATGATCTCGTCACCGACCTTGAGGCTGCCGGTCTCGATCCGACCGGCCAGAATGCGACGTTCGTCAAAGCGATAAACATCCTGCAAAACAAAGCGAAGCGGAAGCCCCTCAGGCGGAGCGGAGATCTCCAGCGTTTCCAAGGCCTCCAAAATCGGCGAACCTGAAAACCAATTCAACTCGGGGCTCGAAGTTGTGATGTTCAACCCCAACTTTGCGGAAATGGGAATGAAATCCAAAGGTTCAATCCCCAGCTTGCTGAGAAATTCGGTATAGTCCGCACGCACCTCTTCAAAGCGCTCTTGGGAATACTCCACCAGATCCATCTTGTTGACCGCCACAAGAATCTGCCGGATTCCCAGCAATGACAGCAGGTAGGCATGACGTTTGGACTGCTCCTGAATGCCTTCATGCGCATCAATAAGCAGAATGGCCGCGTCCGCGCTGGCCGCCCCGGTGATCATGTTTTTGAGGAACTCCTTGTGCCCTGGCGCATCGATGATCACGTATTCGCGACTAGCGGTGCGGAAAGGCAACTGAGTCGTGTCGATGGTGATATTCTGTTCCTGTTCCTCAAGCAACGCATCCAGAAGAAAGGCGAACTCGAACTCCATCCCCTCAGCCTCGCTGGCCTTGCGGATCTGCTCGACCTTGCCATCCGGCAGCGAATGCGTGTCGTGAAAAAGGCGCCCGATCAGGGTCGATTTCCCGTGGTCCACATGCCCAACAATGACAATGCGAAGCTTCGGCGAAGTGGGAGATCGGAAGTCGGAAGTCGGAAGTGATTTGTTGGCCATATTACTTGGAAAGTGGTTTGCTTTTTGTGGTCTTGATCGCTGTAACAATAATGGAAAGGATCTCGTCGGCTTCTTGCATTAAGGGCTTGAGGGATTCGAATTTCATGGATCCAAGAGCCTCAATCATTTCGAGCCAGTAGAGCGTCTCGTCGCATTCCTCTTCAACAATACCCAGCTTGGCGACAAATTCCGCACGAGAACGAGCTCTTCTCGCGGCCCGATAGTTTGCCCCCACAGAGGTACCACACCGCACAATCTGCTTCCCTATGGCAGAACCCGATCTCGTCTGCGGCAAGGCATCAGCCAACCTCACACAGCGAAGACCAAACTGAAACGTCCGCAACTTGAGGTCGGATCCTTCCGACTTCCGATTTCCGACTTCCAACTTCACATGAACCCCTTGGCGCGAAGTTTTTGCATGGCGTTGCGCTCGTGGTGATCCTGGGCTCGACCGGCTCGTTCGCTCGTCTTTGTGACCATAAGTTCGGCAACGATGGCCGGGATGTCGGTTGCCTCACTCGGAATCGGCTTCGTGATGGGCCAGCAACCCAAGGATCGAAAGCGGTAAAGTTTGCCGTCCTCACCCGGCCTCGCGAAATACATCGTCGGAATCGGGATTTGCTCCCGCTCGATATAGCGCCAGATATCCACCTCGGCCCAATCCAGAAGCGGTTGGACCCGAATATGCTCACCGGGCTCAAGGGCAGTGGTGAATTGATTCCAAAACTCCGGCGGCTGATCCTTGTAATCCCACTCAAATTCCGCATTGCGCGGAGAAAAATACCGTTCCTTGGCCCGGGTGGAGTCTTCGTCCCGCCGGATCCCGGTGATGAGGGCGTCGAACTTGCGCTCCGCCATGACCTGCTGGAGAGCCACCGTCTTGAGCTCGTGCGTCACCGTCACAGGATCATGGGTCTCGTAACCCACCGAGGTCGTATAGCTCCCCCGACCCGCACGGGCATCCTCATTGATCTTCACGATCAATTCCAAATCGTATTCTTTTTGAGCCCATTCCCGGAATTCCAGCATTTCCGGAAACTCATAAGTGGTGTCAATATGAAGGAGAGGATAGGGGATTTTCCCGCAAAACGCCTTCTTGGACAACCAAATAAGGACATTCGAATCTTTTCCCATACTCCAAGGCATGCAAAGATTCGAAAAGCTGTGATAGGCTTCTCGAAGTAAATAAATACTCTGAGCTTCGAGTTCGTCGAGATGGTCCATGGTCAAACATCTACTAAAACGGTAGTCATTTGAAAAACACAACAAAAAATTTCCCTATGCCCCCCGTCCTTCAGTTGCAAAGCATTCAAAAAATTGGCTCCGAACTGGCTCTGGCCTGGTCCGACAAAACCGAGACCTATTTGGCTCTGGAAGCCCTGCGGCGGGCCTGTCCCTGCGCCACCTGTGGCGGCGAACCGGATGTTCTCGGCCACCTGGAGCGACCGAACGTTCAATACGCCGCCAACAGCTTCGACCTTACCGAATGGGAGATGGTCGGAGGCTATGGCGTCCAGCCCCGTTGGGCCGACGGCCATAACACCGGCATCTTCACGTTTCCCTTCCTAAGAAAATTAGGAACATGAAGATTGCGTCTCTGCTCGTCGCGATTGGGCTCACCCTGTCGTCCTCTGCCGATGCCAGGGATAGTGAAGGAATTGCCTTTCCCGAAATGATCACCCTCGGCGGCCAGGATCTTATTTTGAACGGCACGGCGACCCGCACCTTCTTCGGCTTCCGGGTCTACGTGGCCGGTCTCTACGTGAGCAAGGCGACGAAAGATGCGTCGGAGATCATGGATCGGAACCCCGACCCAAAGCATTTGCGTATCGTCATGTTGCGAGTGATCTCCGAGAAAAGATTTGCCACAACCGCGCGCAACAATATCCAGAAAAACCTCACACTCGAAGAGCAAGCGACGTTCTCCACGGAACTGGATACCTTTTTTAAACCTTTTGAGAAAGGGAACGATCTCAAGGCGGGCTCGGAGGTGCGGATCGACTACGCACCCGGGGAAGGAACGATCCTCACGGTTGAGGGGCGGAAACTCGCCGTCATTCCCGGACGCGAATTTTATCACACGCTTCTCAGGCTTTGGATCGGCAAGCCGTTGCAGCCATCGATAAAAATTGGACTTCTCAGAGGGGAGCAATCGCTTTAGAAAGAACCGATCAGCGGGAGACAGGGAACCTATTTCTTCACCCTCTGTCCGCCGGATTCCCAATCCCTACTGAACGTCATGAAATCCTTTTCCTTCGCCTCATCGCTCGCAATGATTCTGCTTCTTGCCGGCTGCGTGCAATACTCAAGCGTGCAGAAGCGCGGCCGGACGGCAGACCTTGCGACCACCGCCGAGCAACGGACCCTGGTGGCCTCGCAGAAGCGCCTAAAGGATAATCCGCTCGCGCAAATTGGAGGCTATCTGGATGCGGCCAATGCCGCCCGAATCCGTCTGGCAGCCAATCCCACGGACGTTCTCGCCCAGAGCGACTACAATTTCTCCGTGGCTCGCATCGTCGAGATTGTCTCGAATAAAGAACTCACTCCGTGGGAGCAGCCGCTGCTCTGCCCGTCGGCGACAGGGAAGCCGTGGAAGCTGGGCCTGATCCCGCCGGATCCGCGCCCACAATTTCATCCCTCCAAACTGGATTTCACGCCCACCGACCGCCTTGTCTTCCACGGCAAGCTGGTGGGCCAGAAAGCGACCACCACCGGGCTGGGGGCGCCCGTCGTCGCGAGCGGAAAAAATGTGGATCCCGCGTCAACCGGCGAATTTGGAGGAAAGAAGGACCTGTTTTACGGACTCACTGCTACGATACGGTTTTCGGGACGTCGCTGCGAGATTGTCTTCTCCGATCCACTCAAAGCTCAAACCTTGAAGCTCGACAGTCACAGCTATCCAATGGCCGCCGACTTCCAAGCCCCACTGGCGATGTCGCTGGCATCGTTCAACGTCAGGCGTCTGGAACTCAAGGAAATGTTCAAGCCAGAACTCTACGAGACTTCAGCGAGTCTCGCCCGGCTCGAACCGTACAACCCTAAGAAAATTCCCGTCCTCTTTATCCACGGCCTGAGCAACTCTCCCGCGACTTTTAACCCGGTCATTGAATCCCTCCGCAGCGATCCCGAGATCCGCCGGAATTACCAATTCTGGGTATTCAGCTACGCCTCGGGCCTCCCTTATCCGATGTCGGCTGCGGTTCTGCGCTATCAGCTCAACAAGATGCGACGCCTCTATCCCGATCACAAAGACATCGTAGTGATTGGACACAGCATGGGCGGGATGATCACCCGCCTGCTTCTGACGGACAGCGGCAATAAAATCTGGGACACATTTTTCGCCAAGCCACCCGAGGAGATCCCGTTCTCCGACGCGGCCAGGAAACTGATCACCCGGACACTTATTTTTGATGCCCAGCCACATATTTCCCGGGCTCTCTTCATGTCGCCATCCAACCGCGGCAGCGACATGGCCACAGATTTTTTCGGACGCCTCGGGTCAATGCTTGTGGGCAACCCAATTTCACAAAATGAGGTCAGCAAGGAATTGTATTCCCATATCCGCCCCGAGGCCAGGGCGCATGGACGGCATCGCCTGCCGAACGGCATCGACATGCTCGATCCCGACAATCTTTTCCTCAATACGGTAAATTCAATTCCGCTCAAGGCCGGAATACCATTTCACTCGCTTCTTGGCGACCGTGGGAAGGGCGGCCACCTCGACCACACGAAACCGTCCAGCAGCGACGGAATTGTGCCCTATTGGAGTAGCCATACCGCCGGGGCCGAGAGCGAAAGGATCATCCCAAGCGGACACTGGACCCACCTGCATCCACTGGGAATGGCGGAGATTCGACGGGTTCTTCTAGAGCACTTAAAGTGAGTGAGAATCCAAAAGTTTCCGATCGTTTGGCGGCTGCCGGGCTTTCCCCCATGGCGGCGATGGCAGTGCTTTACGGAGACGGTCGGGAGGAGGCCTCCCAAGCGATCGTGGAGGGCCTGAGCTGGCAAATTTTTGAAGGGATCGAGCGGAAACCTTTAACCGGATTGCGGAGGTTGTCGACGAAGTTCGTCCAACGTCTGATGCAGCGCACCACCCGGCAGGTCAGGCTGACCGGTCCGGATGGGAAGGCTTTCGTCCACTACAGGAACCGCATCCTCGAGCGCTCGGGACACCCCTATACGAAGAGTTTACTCCAGCCCACCCGCGCAGACGCGGCCTTCCTTGTCGAGGGCGGCGACCCAATGAACGCCATCTACATGCTGCTCTCCCCCGAGGTGGCCAGGAACGCCCGCCTTTGGGATCTGTTTCTGCTGGATTCCGTGCCAAGCCGCGATGTCCAGGTTCGCTTTGCCTGGGAAACACGGCTCACACACGACCTGGCCTCCCAGCGGCTACGACGGGGAGAACCCGTGCGGATCAAGGCCTTTGCGGCTGGCACCGGGCTGAGCATAATCATCGCCTACGAGCGCTTGCTCCGGGACGGACATGATCCGAAGCTCATTCGTGCTGTGATTTCCGATCGCGATCCTGCGCACAGCAAGAAAACCATCCAGCTGATTGAGAAGCTGCCCGCCTTGCGAGATCAGATCGACCGCTCGGGCAAGTCTTCCCACGGTATCTTTGCCCAGGCAGAAGATATTTTCCAGCCGGCACCGGGCGCAGACCAGGAACCGCCTTTCCACGTGACGACGGCAATTGGGATTATCGAATACTTCACCGGCCACACTTACGCGACGACGGAGGAACGGCTGGGCGAGCCTCTGCCGACGGGGAAGCCCGGTGCGGAAGACCTGCTCCGGGTGGTTGCCCAACAGACGGCCGAAGGCGGCCACCTCATTATGAACTCCCACCGCGATTCCGCTGCCACCCGGATCCTGGAGGTTTTTGGAAAACGCTTCCGTTACCGCAAACCGGAAAACCTGCGAGCCCTCGCCGCAACGGCCGGATTCGTTTCGGTTGGGACGTCCTTCTCAGGAAACGTTTACGACGTTGAGGTTTTTAAAAAGTCCTCTTCGTAGGAAAACCGTTACTGCGAAGAGGAAGGGGCCTTTGGCCTTTTCAATTCTTTCAGGGCCTCGGGGGTAAAGTCCCGCTCTTCGTAGGTCACACGGGTATCGAGGCGCGAGCCTTCCAGGTCGGTCACAGATTCATTGCGCGGCCCCCGGATGCGCAGGCTGGCCGGAATGTATCGACCGTCGTCCTCCTTGGACACCCGCGTCGTCTCGATACGGCGGGTCGGCTGGCCCTGGGAAAAAAACTTTTCGACACGAAGGGGAACAAGCCGGTTGGTGTCCACCCAACTGCGAACACTGGAATAGATCGAGTGCTGGCCCTTGCCGGGTTTGGATTCCAGAATCTGACAATTCACCCGTCCGACCCTTTCCTCGCCAACAATCTTCTGAGAGTCCCACGCAAAAAAGTTTTCGATCGAGTCGGCGTAGGACAGGTCGCTGCCAAAGAGCGGGTCTTTCATCATTGAGGAATCCAGCGGATGCATCGTCCCCGGCGGCACGAAATGCGAGCCGGTTGCGGGCCGATTTCCGGATTTCCTGAGCAGGACAGATTCACCCTTCCGATCCTTGGGCCAAAGAATCTGGTAGATGACGTCGGTCGAGTTTTTCGTGCGGCGCTGCACGAGCTGGATCTGAAGTGTAGTCGATGGAGCGCCGGAGGACGGCATCACCACAAGCCGAAGCCGAATATAGGATGAGCCGTCCTGCTGCAGCGTACTCAGTCTGTTGGCAAGCTCATTGGCGGACAGGACCGCGTCGGTGTCGGCGGCATTGGCAGAGGCCCCAAAAAAGACTCCGAGCAGAAATGTGAAAACTGCGAGCGGAAAGATCCCCCTGCCACCCTGATGCCGGTTCATTTCGTCAGAGCAAATTCCCCGGCAGGATCGGCCGGCGATTCGTCGCCAAGCAACTGCTGAATCTCGTCATCAGAAAAGTCATCCAGGCTCACGTTGTCTGCCGGAGCGGGCTCTGGAGGGAGCGAGTTGACGGTTGATGTGTCTCCGGCCTTTGAGGCCGCCATATATTCCGCAATCAGAAGAGCAATCTGTTGGATCGTCCGGGCCCGCATCAGGCTCGCCGGCGGCAGAGCCACGCCAAGCACGCCATCCAGAGAGGTCTCGATCTCGACGGCCATGAGCGAATCCAATCCCAGATCCGTGAGCGGCTGATCCGGCCGCAGGCTCTCCGGCTTGACCCGCAGCACGGACCCCACAATATCCAACACCGCCAACATGATGATGTCGGATCGCTTATCTGGTGCCGCCGATTCGATCTTGAGCCGCCAGTCACTCTTGCTGCCGCCGGACTCCTGCCCTTCGACTCCGTCCGCAAAAATGCGCTCCATCAGGGGGTTCTCCTGGCTGCCGCGAAATGAAGTCCGCCATTTGGCCCAGTCCGCACGGAGAGCGAGCGCCTGGGTGGTGCCCGCCGAAAGGAAGGTTTCCATCAACAAGGTCACCTCGCGGGGCGACAAGGGCGTTGTCCCCTGGCGTGCCAGGTATTCCGCCACCCGCTCGTTCCGGGCCACATAGCCCTCACCGCCAAGAGCGCCCCAGTTGATCACGAGCGCCGGAAGACCGATGGCATGCCGGTGCTGCGCGAGGGCGTCGAGAAATGCATTCGCGGCCGCATAGTTGCCTTGGGCCGGGTTGCCAAAGATGCTCGAAACCGAAGAGAACATCACAAAGTAATCGAGTTCCATGGACTGCGTTTTTTCGTGCAAAAGCCATGCTCCCATCGCTTTTGGATCCACAACGCTGCGCATCCGCGCGCTGGTGAGGGAAGCGATCGGCGCATCATCAATCACCATCGCCAAGTGAAAAACTCCTTTCAGCGGATGGCCTGCCTTGAAAATCCCATCGAGCAGGGAATCCACATCCCCGGGTGAGCCGGCGTCCGCAAGCATCACTTGGACATCCACCTCCCGCTCCCGAAGCGCAGAGACGAAGGCTTTGGCCTCAGGCGTCGAGGGGCCACTCCGGCTGGAAAGCACAAGGTGCCGGGCCCCGCAGTCGGCAAGCCATTCCGCCACCACCTTGCCAAAACCGCCAAAAGCTCCCGTGATCAGATAACTCCCGTCCGGATCCACCCCAAAGGCTGGAACCGGAGATTCACCGCGCCTGGAAATAAATGGCTCTGGAAACGAGACGACGACTTTCCCGGTGTGCTTGCCTTGGGCCATGAGACGGAAAGCCGAATCGATGCGACAGGCCGGGAAGGCTCGAAACGGCAGGGGATGAAGCTCCTTGGTTTCCACCAGGTCGGCAACAACCTTTAAAAGCTGGCCGGTGAGTTCCTCATCGCCTCCGAAAATTGCGTCCATCGCGACGACATGGAACGACGCGTTCTGGCGCAGTGGCCAAAGCGGAATGCGGGAGTTTTGGTAGATATCACGCTTCCCGATCTCGATGAAGCGCCCGAACTCCGCGAGGCACGAGAGGCCCATGGGGATGGCTTCGGCCGCAAGGGAATTCAGCACCACATCCACACCTTTCCCTCCGGTGATCTCCATAACGGCGTCCGCAAAGTCGCCCCGGCGGGAGTCAACCATGTGCTTGACTCCCAGCGTCTCCAGAAGCGCCCGCTTGGCCGGACTGCCCACGCTGGCAATGACCTCCGCCCCGAGATGATGGGCGATCTGAATGGCCGCCATGCCCACGCCACCAGCGCCGGCATGCACGAGAACCTTCTCGCCGGCCTTGAGGTGCGCCACCGTTTTCAGAGCGTGCCAGGAAGTCATGAATACGACCGGTAAGGTCGCTGCCTCCTCAAAGGAAAGCCCATCCGGAAGAAGGCGCACATCACCAGCCCGTGCCAACGAACAGGTCGCAAGCCCGAAGACGGCGAGCCCGAAGACCCTGTCTCCTGGAGCCACCTGGGTGACACCACTGCCGACG
>CALBXK010000115.1 GCA_937890535.1 uncultured Spartobacteria bacterium | reverse complement strand
CTAGGCGTTCCCCGGGATTCATCACCGCCAGGGGAGCGGGGGATTCATTTTCGAGATGAAATCCGGGCAGATCGTCGGCGCGAAAAGGAAAGGACGTTTTCCAAAGTCCGTCCCGGCGGTGATCGACGAGTCCATTGAGCGCGCCAATCCGGGCCAAAGTCCGCAGGGCGGCACGCTCGGGTTCCGTCCGCCGCCGAAAATCCTCCAGAGACGCAAAGGCCCGCGTTGCGCATTCCGATGCGATGCGCCGGCCCAGTGTGGAATTCAAGCCCCGCACCAGACAGAGTCCCAGCCGAAGGGAATCGTCCACCTCCAGAGTGCATTTCCAATCGGAATGCAGGACCGAGACAGGACGGACTCTGATTCCGCGTGCCCGGGCATCGCAAATGAGGGTGGCGCTGCTGTAAAACCCCATCGGCTGATTGTTGAGCAGGGCAACAAAAAATTCCGGCCCTCGATGCACCTTGAGCCAGCAACTGGCATGGGCAATGAGAGCAAAGCTGATGGCGTGACTCTCGGGGAATCCATAAACGGCAAAGGACTGGATGCAACGCACAACCTCTTCGATCACGGCGGGGGCGGTCTCCCGGGCTGCCAGAGCCAGGCGAAGTTTTAAGCTGACTTTTTCCATTCGTTCATGAGAGCGATGAAAACTCAAAGCCCGCCGTAACTCCTCGGCCTCGCTGCCACTAAAACCAGCCAACACCATGGCGATCTTCAGGAGTTGCTCCTGAAACAAGGGCACCCCGTATGTGCGGGCGAGGGTGTCCTCCAAACGGGGATCCAGGTAGGTGATCGGTTCGCTCCCCTCCCGCCGCGCCAGCAATGAGGCAAGCATTCCTCCCTGAATTGGACCAGGCCGAATGATTGCGACCTGAAGGACAATGTCATAAAATGTCCGCGGTTTGAGACGCGGCAGAGTGGCCATCTGAGCCCGGCTTTCGACTTGAAAGGTTCCGATCGTCCCGGCCTCTTGCAATAGTTCATAGACCCCGGGATCATCGGCGGGAATGGCGGCAAAGTCGGTGGGATGTCCCTGCCGCTCCCGGCACAAGGCGAACACATCCTGCATCACCGCCATCATGCCAAGGCCCAGAAGGTCCACTTTCACGATGCCTAGATCCTCGCAGTCGTCCTTATCCCATTGCACCACCACGCGACCCGGCATGGAGGCGTTCTCCAGGGGCACAACGGAACTCAGGGCTCCCTGGCAAATAATCATGCCGCCGGAATGCTGACCAAGGTGACGGGGCAATCCGTGAATCTGCTGATAAAGCGTCGTCACCGCGGCGGCCCGGGGATGATTCGTCGGCAACCCCGCCCTCCGAAGCTGGGCCTCCAACTCCAGGGTATTGGGAAAGTCCCCCCCGCCAAACAAGCGGGAGAAACGTTCCACCATGTCGACAGGCAGATTAAGAACCTTCCCAATCTCACGCATGGCACTGCGTCCCCGATAGGTGATGACATTGGCAGTCATAGCCGCGCCGTGTTTTCCGTAGCGACGATAGACCTCCTGGATGACCTGTTCGCGGCGGGACCCACTGGGTAGATCGAGATCAATATCCGGCCAGGAGGTTCCCCTCCCCTCGCTGAGAAACCTCTCAAAAAGCAACTTATAGGCGATGGGGTCGCAGGCAGTGATGCCGAGGCAGTAACAAACAACGCTGTTGGCCGCGCTACCGCGCCCCTGCACAAGGATGCCCTGATTCCGGCAATACTCGACGATGTCGTGCACGATGAGAAAATATCCGGCAAATCCCAATTTCCCAATGAGAGCCAATTCCTTATCCAATTGCGCCCGTTGGGCCGGACCCGGAGTGCCATAGCGTTGACGAGCACCAGCCAGGGCCTGCTCACGCAGAAAAGAATTTTCATCGTGACCGGGTGGAACATCAAAGCGGGGAAATTCGTAGCCGAGATTTTCGAGGGTGAACTCGAGGCGCCCGGCCAGTCGTTCGGTATTGGCGACGGCCTCGGGATGATCGACAAAGAGAGCCTGCATCTCGGAGGTGGACTTCAGGTGACGCTCGGGATTGGCACTCAACAACCTCCCCGCGGCATCGAGATGAGTGCTGTGGCGCAGGCAGGTAAAAACATCCAACACCCGACGGCCTTCCGGGGTGGCATGACAGACGCCATTGGTGGCCAGAAGGGGAAGCCGACGGGACTGCGCCAGGTCCACCAGCGCCGTATTGCGCCGGGCCTCCCCCCGCAGCAGATGACGCTGGATCTCGACGAAAACATGCTCCTTTCCAAAGGCGGCCACGAGGCGGTCCAGAGCGGCGGCGGCCAAAGCCCCGTCCTCCCCCACCCCGCGCAAAGGGCCCTCGGTGTCCCCGGTGAGAGCAATCAATCCGGCACTATGATCCACCAGTTCCTTCCAGGATACGGCACTGTGGGTTTTGCTGCCCCGCAACTTTGCAGTGGTCAGAAGGCGACACAAATTTTGATAGCCGGAGCGGGTTTGCACAAGGACAGGCAACACGGACCCGTCGTCCAGAGTGAGTTCGGCTCCGACCACAGCGCGCAGCCCGGCTTCGCGCGCCGCCATGTGAGTACGAACCGATCCATAAACTCCATCGCGATCACAGACCGCGAGGACCGGTAAATCAAGACGGGCCGCCGTGGCTACAAGATCCCGGGGTTGCGAAGCCCCACGAAGGAAACTGAAGGCACTGCGGGCGTGAAGTTCAACATACGTCATAACATCCCTCCACCGTCCAGGCCCGTCCCCGTCGTGCGAGCCGGTAGAGTCCACCATCCTCCAGACCGACATCCCATTCCTCCATTGCCCAGGAAGAAGATTCCCACCACCGCCCGGAGAGCCGGAACGGTCCCGCCCATTGGAAAACCCTGCCTACCGCCAAAGGAGAGGACACTGTCGCCGGACGTCCTTCCTCCATTTCCACCCGCCCTCGCACCGCCGGACGGTAACGGCGCAAAGGCAATCCATACGCCACATCCGGACTCCGCTCCGGACCGTCCGAAGATTGGATAAACATCCCCTGCATCTCAAAGCCGCCCGCCTCATGAGTGTCCCTGCGAACCGGCACCCCCACGTGTTCATTGCCCAACAAAGCCTTGAGGCGGGCCAGGGTTTCTCCAAACTGATTGGGATCGCGTAGAGCCCGGTCAAAAAGCCGCAATTGATCCCGGGCGGGAGCGGCCGACTCGAGCTTGAGTTGTACCCCGACGGGTCGTTGGGCCAATCGGAGCGACTCCAGATGAGTGTGCAGGATGCCGAAAAGTACATTCTCCGCTGAGGTGGGGGCGGGAATGAAAAAAATCCGTTCATGCACGGTTCCGTCATCCAAGGGCACCCTCAATTCCATCTCCCGGGCCACCCGATGAACCGCTCGCAGCCGATCGGTGAGTTCCTCCAGAAAGCGCCGGAGCAAAAACAACAACGGCTCAGTGGTTTCGATCTCATGTTCAAAACTGAAGGCGGCGCGATATTCTGGCGGAGTCCGCAGCAAGCGCAGCGGCCGTTGGTAACGTCCGGACACCTTGTGAAACAGCGTCTCTCCCTCCGCACCGAGACGTTGAATGGTTTCGGATTTGGGAAGCCGCAAAAAATCCCCCACGGAGCGAAGCCCCCAATCCTGGAAGGTGAGAGCCAGGGCCTCGGAGAGATCCAGCGCCTCCAGCGGCAGGGTGCCCACAAAAGCCGCCGCCTGATAGACAATGGCGGAGGGACGGGCTCCCTGGGCAGCCAGATACGCCAGATCCGGCGTGCCCGCCACTCCAACCTGGACCTGCAAGGTCCGGTTTTGAAAACGGGCCACGACCCCATCCGCCAGTTGTTGCCAACACACTCCCCGCGCGGCGTGACGCAGATCGATGGTCACGACTCCGGACGCGGTGCGTTCCACGTCAGGAGAGAGCCCAAGGGCCTGATCCACGAGAAGATCGCTGAGGCTGTCTTCCTGAGCGCCCTCGGGTGAGAAAATCCGAACCGCCGCGTCCCGCGCCATCGCCTGCGGACCGGTCAAACCCGGCACAAGGCCACGCGCCCGGGCGGCGGCATTGACTTCCACCAACACGCCGCCGTCCTCAACGACGGCCGAACCCACCGACAAGTCGCCGGAAGCGTGTCCCCCGCAACCCACCGGGTCGCGCCAACGCAGTGCAGCCTGGAGACGAAAATTCGGCAGCAAGAGACAGGCAAACATCGAAATTCATGCGGAAATCTGAAAATCCACTTCTCCACGCTCAAAGATCCGGGCCTCCAGATCGGCCAACAACTGCGCCCGGGAAGCCTCCCAAAGTTTCCCCGATGTTTCCGGCGTCCCGACCGTCCCCGGACGCACCACGATCCGACACGGCGCAGCCTCCACCATCGGCTGAGGCGTCAGCACGAGCAGGATGGTGGAAGAATGCTCGAGCAGACGATGAAAGCGATGCCAGGTGGAGACCGGGATACGTCGAAGTTGCGCAATCGGCACGATCTGCAAATCGAGTAAAAGCAGGGGCAGATTTCCATCCCGCATCAGAATGTCCGTCGCCTTGAGCGCAGAATGGCTTCCCCCACAGCGAACCCACAAAAGGCGTTGCAAATGTTCCGGCGGCCAATCCGCCGGCTCCAGGGCATCGGCCCCGTCGATCAAACCGAGAAAAAATCCCTCCCGCACCGCCATATCCAACACCGCCGCCAGAACCAATTGTCCACCACCACTGGAACCGCACACTTCGGTGAGAGCACCCCGGGCCAAGCCCCCCCGACGATCCAGCGCCGCGCAGCCCGTGCATAACCGTCCCACCGGAGCCGGCCTGAGAGCGGGAAACTTCTCCGCCACCAGCGTCCGCAACGCAGCCAAACGACCCCGTCTCTCATCAATACCCGCCGCGTGCATGACGAATCAATCCCCGAAAAACACCCGCAATTTTTACGGTGTCCGCCGAAAGCGTCCGGTCCGCATGGCGCGGATTGCTGGCCCGTAGCACGACGGATTTTCCCTCCCAAAAAACGTGTTTGAGGGTGGTCTCATACGCCTCTCCCAACAACACGGCCGCGATCTCTCCCTGCCGCGGAGCAACCTCCGGCCGCAGCAAAACCATATCGCCATCAAGAATACCATCCCCCTCCATCGAATCCCCCTCCACCC
>CALBXK010000114.1 GCA_937890535.1 uncultured Spartobacteria bacterium | reverse complement strand
CGTCAGGAAAGTATTTTGTCAATGCGAACACCGACGATTCGTTTCACCCGGATGCTTTGAAATGCTTCACTGCAGCCATGGACTCCCACCCGACTGCATCACTGGCTTATGCCGACGCAGTTTGGTCTCCCGTGCCGAACGCGGCTTATCCCTGGCCGGACTCATGGAAATTCATCCGTTATCAGCCCTACAGAGCGGAGACCACACTCTTCTTCTGCTACACTTCGTGCACACAGTTCTGGCGGACCTCCTCCCTACGGAATCTGGGCGGGTTTGACCCTGCTCTTCGCGCTGTTGGTGATTACGAGGTTTTGTGCCGAATGGTCGCCCAAGGAATGGAAGCCGTCCATATTCCGCGGGTACTTTCCGCATTTTATCAGAATCCAAAGGGCATTTCGCAAGTTTCGTCCTCGGCAAACGATGAATTCTTATGGGTCCGAAGTCGTTTCAGACGTGATGTCGATTTAGCAAAAGTGTTTCCGATCAAAATGTCCGATAATCTTGACCGCCGCGGCGCCCACCTCACCATTGCCCTTCGCTCCTTAAAGGCGCACATACCATGGCACGACGAGCCTGTTCCCGATGTTGACTATGCGGTGGAGAACTTGCTTGCCGCTGCCGGTCTTTCGTCCTCCTTGCGCGGTGCATTGCTAAAGCTGAGTGCTTCGATGGTTGCGCGAGGGGCTTTGGGGAACGCAGTATGCCACAAGGTGGCCCGTCTGCTACTTTCTCCCGCAGGTTTGTTTTTGCTTCATGGGAAGCCGCTTGCGGCAAAGCTGTAGCCCGTTAGTTCTGGCGTGGGCAAAGCACAAAAAACTACCAATTGTATGAAAAAAGCCCTAATTATCGGCGTTTCCGGTCAAGACGGCGCCTATTTGGCCAAGCTCCTGCTGGACAAAGGTTACGAAGTTCACGGCACATCGCGGGACCACGAGGTGTCGTCATTCGCCAATCTGAGTGTGCTCGGCATCAAGGATGCCGTGCAATTGAATTCAATGGTGACCTCGGATTTCAGGAGCGTCCTCACGGCACTGCAGAAAGCCGACGCGGATGAAATCTACAATCTGGCCGGGCAAACGTCGGTGGGAATGTCGTTTTCCTACCCGGTTGAGACATTCGACAGCATTCTTATTGGAACGATGAATCTTTTGGAGTGCATCCGGCTTTTGAAGAAGCCATGCCGCTTTTACAATGCCGGTTCGAGCGAAGTGTTTGGAAACACCGAAAGGCCCGCTGATGAAGAGACCAAATACCACCCCCGTAGCCCTTACGCCACGGCCAAGGCGGCAGCCCATTACGCGGTGGCAAACTACCGCGAAGCCTACGGGCTTTTTGCGGCCACGGGCGTTCTCTTCAACCACGAGTCCCCATTGCGCCCCTCCCGCTTTGTCACCCGAAAAATCGTCTCGACGGCCGTCCGCATAGCCAACGGGTCTAGGGAGCGCTTGCAGTTGGGGAATGTCGATATCCACCGCGACTGGGGTTGGGCCCCGGAATACGTTGAAGCGATGTGGCGGATCCTTCAGCATGACGAGCCGGAAGATTTTGTCATTGCCACCGGTCATATGCATTCCCTTTCGCAGTTCGTCGACCAAGTCTTTGCCGTGCTCGGATTGGCAGCAAAGGAACATGTCGATACGGATCGTTTGCTGCTCCGGCCGCTGGATATTGCGCAAAGCGTTGGCAATCCGGAAAAAGCCCGCCGCCGCCTCGGATGGTCCGCGCGTGTCGGGTTCGAGCAGCTAGTGACGCTTCTGATCGAAGGTGAGCAAAATGTCCAACCGCGATGAGAACAGCCGCGGGGCTTTCGCCTGACGTCTGACCTATATTATCTATGCCTAAAAAAGTTTCCTACGAGACATTCAAAAGAGATTTTCTGACGATTGACGCGCTTGACGCCGCGGATCTTACTCGCTTCTCCACAACTGCCGTCGAAATGCCCCTGTCGGGAAGTTTCGGACGACTAGACCCTCTGTCGGAGGCTTACAAACAGCAGGTTCTTGCCGAGCATCAGCTCATCACCGGTAGCCAGAGCCCGTATGATCCCGTGACGAATGAAAAGGCCGCTGCAGCTCACTTCTTAGAAGATGCCAGCGCTGGAAACGTTCATCCCTGGTCTTATGCCGACCCGATGTTGCTTTCTGAGTTTCTTCATAGCTGGGCTCAGATCTTTAAGATGATCGATCTTAAATCCACGGGATCTGTCCTTGAATACGGACCCGGAAGCGGCCAAGTCTTGTTGATGCTGGCCCGCTGCGGCTTGGATTGCCACGCCGTTGACATCGAACAGCGCTGGCTCGACCAGATCGCCGTTCAGGCGCAGAAGCTGGATCTGAACATATCGCTCGAGCAAGGAGTGTTCGGAGACGGGTTTGCCGACCGTCAGTTTGATCGCATCATATTTTTCGAGTCCTTTCACCACTGCGTGGATTTCCAGGAGCTGCTCAGGA
>CALBXK010000113.1 GCA_937890535.1 uncultured Spartobacteria bacterium | reverse complement strand
GGAGAATTTTTCCATGAGCTTCCCGTCAAGCATGTGCTGGCTTTTTCGATACGTCCAGGCGTCGTAAGCGCTGCCATAATTTTCGGCAAAGGCGTCTTGTGTTGACGCGGGAATGGGCCCGCTCAGTCCGATTTTTGCGTTCGGTGCGGCCGATTTCAAATGGTGGATAAGCCGCTCGGCATTGGCGAGCACGCTGTTGACGGTTGACGTCCGTGTCTCGTCGGTCGCTTCAAAAATGTCATTGGTCCCGAGGAATACGAAAATGAAGTCCGGCGAGGTTCCGCCCAATGACTCCTTGACGTAGCGGTTGAAATTGAGCTTGGGCTTTCCATTCTCGAGAAAGACGAATGGGCTGCTTCTTTTGGAATAGCTGCCAGGTTCGGGGTTCGGTTCATATTTCTCGAGGAAGTCGATAAATTTCCATCCTCCGTATCCTTCATGGACGTTGTCTGGTTCATCCGCGTTCGGATGATGGGTTCCGACCAGCGTGAATCGTGAGTTTCCAAGTGTTGCGAACAATTTTCGCAGCTCGGAGGTGTAAACTCCAGAATGAGTGAGGCTGTCGCCAATGCCGAGAAAGCGGATCGATTGCCCGTCCCCTGCGTTGGCCGGTGCGATCTTGATAACGGTGTTTCCTTTTGCGACGATGCGGTCGTCAAGGTCCCGTACCTCCAGCGATAACGGTAGATCGCCGGAATCCGCAGGCTCAGGGGTAAAGGCCCAGCGCTCAGTGTAGTGACGGCCCTTCTTGCAATTCACTTTGTAGAGAAATGTCTTTCCCCGCGGCGTGCAAAGGAGGTTGTTGAAGAAAATATTCATCTCGACGCCGGGTGCGGCGTAGATGATTGGGGGCAGTAGCAGGGAAGGGGCCCCAGCGCGAAGAGAGGCCCCAGTTATTATGAAGGCTAGGAAGAGAAGGGGTGTTTTTTTCATCATTGATCAGATTTAGAAGACGGTGTGTCGTGTTGCTGAGATCGACGCTGAAGGTGTCGATGACGTGAAAATGCTAGGATTTCGGAGGGAGTGAGGCTTGGAGAAAACGCAGCCAGTTTCCGGAAAAAACCAGCGAAATATCGCAGTCCGCATAGCCGCGTTTCGCCAGGATCGTCTCCAGTTTGTGCAGGTCGAAGATAGTTTCAAGATCAGAGGGTGTTTGTTCGGTGCCAAAACCGCCGTCCAGATCGCTACCGATGGCGGCATGGCGCGCATTGCCGGCCAGCTGGCAGATGTGGTCAATGTGATCGGCCACGTTTTCGATGGTCACATTTTCCTGCGGGGTCTCCCCGAGCTTCCATCCTGGGGTGAGCATCCAATTGTCCATGACAGCACCGATGACGCCATCGCGTTCAATAATCATACAGAGCTGTTCGTCGGAAAACTGCCGCTCGCCCTCCACAAGTGCGCGGCAATTGTTATGGGAGGCATGGACACGTCCATTAAAGAGATCCAGGGATTGAAAGAAACTTGGATCGCTGAGATGAGTGAGATCCAGAATTATGCCAATTTCTTCCATGGCCTTGAGTAGCCCGGGTCCGCGCTGGGTCAGCGGACCGGAGGCATCGGTGCCGACTGCGTAGGCGCTTTCACCATAGTGCGCGAGGCCGAGCAGGCGCAGTCCCTTCTCCCACCAAAAAGGAAGGTGATCCGGACTCAAAATTGGATCGGCACCTTCCATCGTAAGCACACAGCCCAGGGGAGTGTTTTCCGGGTCTTCCACAAAGCGCTGCCAGTGCAAGGTTGTTTCAGATGACGTGCGCAGAAAGCGCAGCAGGCCTCGCTGTTCGAGGAGGCGGTAGTATTCGAACTGTCCGAGCGCAGTGGCGCACGCGATTTCCTGGGTGCGGAAATCCAAATCGGTTCGCCGCCATGTAGGAACCTCTACTTTGGCCCGAGCCAGGAGCGTGGCAAAGCAGATGCCGACGCGGGCGTGCTTGAGCTCTGGTAGGCAGACGGTGGCTCGACCGCGGCCTTGGGCGTCATCGAGCCCGACTTCGGCCTTGCGGATTGCGGAGAGGCTTTCCGTCTGGTCGCGATTCCATGACAGGGCGTTCCATGCGATATCCAAATGGGAATCGATCATGGGTTTCATAGTGTTTGGGTTGGTTTGGGAACAGTGAGTTTCAGAACGGCGCGGGCGCAGCGATGCCATGCTTCCTCCCAACTTTTTGCTTCTTCTGGCGTGTAGCGATAGAACCCCTGCAAATTGGCGACCCCCAGGGCACCGCTTTCCACCATGTTGCCGAGCACGGGAGAAACCGCAGTCGTCGAGCAAAGCTCCGGAGCCAAATCTTTCAGCACCGCTTGATAAGCCGGGATTCCGGTCAAATCCATCCAACGAAAGGGCCCGGCGACTGGTGCCCAGGTGCCGATGTCGTTCCTGAAAGAGCAGTCGATGTCTTCTACGGTTCCGACGCCCTGCTCCACCAAATAGAGGGCTTCGCGGAGGATTGCGTACATCAGGCGGTTGGTGATGAAGCCGCGGATATCTTTGCGCACG
>CALBXK010000112.1 GCA_937890535.1 uncultured Spartobacteria bacterium | reverse complement strand
GGCGGGCGTCCAACGACTGAGTGGCTTCGGTGATGGATTCTCGGTGGGTGGCGCGGGAGGCCGCGTCGGAATCGCTGGAGGCGAGATCGCCGAGGGCCTCTTCGAGAGCGTGATGGAGTCCCTCGCAGGCGCTTCGCAAATGGGTGTGATAATAGGAGCCGGCAGGTAGTGGCTTCGCCATGGTGGCGAGGTCGGCCGCCACTCGGGCCAGACAGATCGTGATCTCATAATAGGTCGGTAAGCGGTCGCGAAAGTACCGACTTTCTCTGGCTCCAAAGTCCAGAAGACTACGAAGGGCGGAGATCCGGGCCGGAAATTCGTTGGCCCGCTGCGAAGCCTTCGCACAATTGCCATCAAAAACCGCCCGCGAACTGTCGCGAAGACATTCCTGGAGATCCGCAAATGCTGAACGGGCATTTTTAGAAAATTCCTCCCGGGCAAATCGAGGCCAGAGGAGGCTTTGCACCAACAGGGCTACGAGAACTCCGAGAATGACCTCTTCAATGCGCCAAAGCGCGAATTGCCAGGAAAAATCCGGATCGCCCAGTCCATTGCTGACCACCACCACGGTCGTTAATCCGCAAAGGAGGAACGCATAGGGATAGCGACTTTGGCCAAACAGGGTTGTGCAGGCCCCAACAACGAGGGCCACCAGAATGAGAAAGATGACCGGCGATTGTTGCAGACCGGCCGTGAGGAAGTAGCCGATGATTCCTCCAATAATGGTGCCAATGATCCGGAAAAGAGATTTTTCGGCAATGGCTCCGACATATTGAGCGATCATCAAGACGAAGATCGTGAACAGCGCCCAGGTCGGATTATGCAACCTCAAGAGGAGCGCGAGGAAGACTGCCAGGACCCCTGCAATCCCAAATTTAATGCCATAACGGAAGGCAGGATCCTGAAACACAACGCGTATTGCCGGGGGCATCGCCAGATACTAGACTCTGGTGTCGCCCCTCGTGTCAATCCACGCCCCATGCCCGGAAGCTTTTCTTCTCTGATTCTCCCTCGGATCGCTCTTCTCTTCGTGCTTGGGTTGACCCTCGGGACCGGACGCACTGAAGAACGCCAAAACCATGGGTTGGTCTTTGAGGCTTGGGTGCGGGAAACGTTTTTCGACGGATACCAGCCATCGAAGACCACCCAAAAATGGGATATACCGGCGGCGGTCAATACAGGGCACGGACGGATTCCGGTGAACCCCAAGGCCATAAAGTATCGGTCGCCTGTCGATCTCGGGGATGCCTTGAGGCAATTTGATATTGAGGAACCGTTCTGGCTGGTGGTGGGATTTTGGGAGCCAATTGGCCAACACAAACACGTCATCAACATCACGGCCATTCGAGTGCAGCCTGCGAGTTGGCGGGCTCTGTGGGGGGACATTTCGCGGGGTGATCTTGAGCGCTTGGATGCCGTGATTAAGAATCGTGATCTCAGTCCGCAGGAAGCCCGGCAACAGGTCCACGCACTGAACGCCCTCCCGCCTTTCTCTTCGGCGGTGATCCGCTTGCACCCGAAAATTGACACCCTGGGTCAACGCCGCCTGCAATGCAGTCTGAGTTTTGCCAACATCTTCCGCGTCCTGGCCCCCGGGGCCGACTCCGGTCCGCAGGAATCGCCCTCGCTTTGGGGCGTGGCATTTCCGGGATTTCTGGAGTGAAGAAATGAAACACTTTTCTTCCTATCCCTCCGGTTTCATGGAAACAATGTCCCTTCCATGGAACTGATGGCACGAATCACAAACCCTGAGGTGCAGATCGGAGACTTTCTTCTGCCTTGGGGTCTTCTGGTAGGCACCATTGGATTTCTGTTGGCTTGGATTGTGATTTGGTTTCTCGAGCGAAAGTGCTGGACCCGCAAGGTCGCCAATCTTCCGCTCTTTTTTGTCGCCCTCGCCGTGCTTTTCGGTTGTGTCGCTGGTCTGTTGCTTGCCCCATGAAATCCGCTCCTTCAAAGATTTTTGTCACGGCCATAGTGGTCACGCTCGCCGTCCTGGCTTCGGGATTGATGTATGTCCGATATGTCAGTCGGCCTTGGACCCGTGATGCCCAGGTGCGTGCGAATGTCGTCGGCATCGCGCCGCGGGTTGACGGCCCCATTATCAATATTCCGCTCCAGGACAACCAACCTGTGAAGAAAGGGGACTTGCTCTTTGAAATTGATCCCTCCACCTATCAGGCGGCGGAAGCCAATGCGGCGGCCAACCTCAAAAAGGTCCAGTCGACCCTGGAACAGGCGAAGCAAAAACTTGCCCGTCAGACTGCGCTTTACGAGAAGAAGGTCACCGATCTCCGCAATTTTCAGGACGCTCAGGACGAATATTCCGTGGCGGTGGCCGATACCGTCGCTGCGGAGGCCACCTTGAAGACGGCCGGGCTCAATCTTTCCTACACCAAAGTCGTCGCCACGGTGGATGGCTACATGACGAACATGAATACGAGTGTTGGTCAGTATGTGAACGCGGGCGAGGAGTTGCTGGCGCTGGTGGACGGGACTTCGTTCTGGATCGCCGCCTATTTCAAGGAAACCCAACTGCGTCATGTTCATGTGGGTGACAAAGTGCGGGTGACCCTAATGGGGCATGAGTCCGAGGGATTCGCCGGGGAGGTCGTGAGTGTGGCCTGGGGGATTTTTTTGCAGAATGGTTCCACCGTGGACCTCTTGCCGGAGGTGAGTCAGACCGTGGACTGGGTCCGCTTGCCCAATCGGTTTCCGGTCCGGGTGAAGATCGTTGGCCAGCCGCCGGTGCCCTTGCGGATCGGACAGACCGCATCCGCAACCCTTGTCGGGAAGTAGATTGTCTTCCCGCTTGTTTATCTCCCGCGTCCGGGCATAATCGGATTGGTTCCCCGCCGGATTATGAGTTCTTCCTCCGCTCCAAAACGCGTACAGCCAATCGTCTATTTCATTGGTATGACGGCTGCCCTCGCGGGATTGCTCTTCGGGCTCGATGTTGGAGTGATCTCTGGCGCTGAGGGATTTATTCAGGCCGATTTCAAAATTTCCGACGACCAGATCCAGTTTATTGTGAGCGCACTTCTGTGGGGCGCCGCCTTTGGGGCGTTGTTCAGCGGCATTCTTTCCAGCCATCTTGGACGTCGAAAAACGATTCTGATCAGTGCGGTAAATTTCATTGTGGGGGCGATCCTCTGTGCGTTTGCACGGGATGAAAATACTCTCCTCGCATCTCGCTTTTTGTTGGGAATCGCTGTGGGAGTGGCCTCGTTCACCGCCCCGTTGTACCTCTCTGAAATTTCTCCCCAGTCCGTCCGGGGATCGATGATCTCGATGTATCAATTGATGATCACGATTGGGATTGTGCTCGCCTTTCTCAGCAACACCTGGCTGGCCACCTATGCGACGTTTGGTGGCGTCGTGGGTGGGCACTGGAGAATCATGTTGGGGATCATCGCCATTCCTGCGGCCGTCATGTTCGTTGGGGTCTATTTCCTGCCAGAGAGCCCGAGGTGGTTGTTTCTCAAGGGATTTCAGGAGAAAGCGATTGAGGTGTTCCGGCGTATGAAGCTCGACGAGTCCGAGATCGCCGCCGAGGTGAAGGAAATTGAGGAAAGCGTCAAGGTGAAGCAGGATGGGTTTTCCCTGCTGCGGACCAACCCCAACTTTCGTCGAGCCATTG
>CALBXK010000111.1 GCA_937890535.1 uncultured Spartobacteria bacterium | reverse complement strand
AATCCTCCTTCGCCAGTCGGCTACGGCGGGACAAGCCGGGAATTCGTCGAGCACCTGCGCAATCCTCCTTCGCCAGTCGGCTACGGCGGGACAGGCCGGGGCAAGTTCTTCGACCCCGAGGAGAAGCGCGAGCGCGACTTGATCTTGTCATCGTCAGAGTTTACGCGACGAAATTACCCATTTTAGCGCCATTAAAATCTGTTAAGCGACAAATAAGACTTCTTTATGTCGCATAAACTTATTTTGCGACATATCCTCTCTCTGTGCCGAAAAAAGTTCCAACCGAAGAACTCGATGCCATCGCGGCCTTCATTGCGGGTCATCCAGGGGGAGTGCGCGTGGGAGCGATTCGCGAGGGGCTGGAATCTACTCTCCAGCCGCGGATGTTGCAGCGCCGTTTGCAGCGTCTCGTCGAGGAGGGGCGCATCATGACCAAAGGAAGCGGAAAAGGTCAGCGTTACTTTCCGACGCGCGCATCGCTTACCACGAACCGGACGAATGCCGTCGATGAAGAGGGAGAAATTCCACTTTCCGCGTCAGCGCAGGAGATTCGAAAAATAGTTCAGCCTCCTCTTTCAGCCCGCACCCCGGTGGGCTATCGAACAGTCTTTCTCGACGCATATATTCCGAACCAGAGCGCCTATCTTTCTTCCGAACTTCGCGGCAAACTCGCCGCAATGGGCCAGGTGGGCGTCAGCGATCTGCCGGCAGGCACATACATCAGGCAGATCATGCATCGGCTGCTTATCGACCTGTCCTGGAACTCAAGCCGCCTCGAAGGCAATACCTATTCGCTTTTGGAGACTCAACGGCTTCTCGAACTCGGTGAAAGTGCCGGGGGCAGAGCCGCCGAGGATACCCAGATGATTCTGAACCACAAGGCCGCCATCGAAATGTTGGCCGATCAGGCGGAAGAGATCGGGTTCAACCGCTATACCGTCTGCAATCTGCACGCGCTGCTTTCGGACAATCTCCTTGGCGATCCCGCCGCCTGTGGCCGCCTGCGTTCCCGCGCGGTGGGAATCGGAGGAAGCGTTTATTATCCCCTCGAAGTTCCGCAACAGATTGAAGAATGTTTTCTTGAAATTCTCGAAAAGGCAGAGGCGATCAGCGACCCATTCGAGCAGTCTTTTTTCATCATGGTGCAACTGCCCTACCTACAACCCTTCGAAGACGTCAACAAACGGGTGTCCCGGCTGGCGGCCAATATTCCTTTCGTGCGCCAGAATCTCTGCCCACTTTCCTTTATCGATGTGCCGCAGGCGGAATACGTCAGCGGTTTGCTCGGAATCTATGAACTTAACAAGGTGGACTATCTGCGTGATGTTTTTGTTTGGGCCTATCAGCGCTCGTCCGCCCGTTACTCGGCAGTGATGCAATCTCTTGGCGATCCCGATCCTTTCCGCCTGCGTTATCGGGATAAAATCGGCGAGTTTGTTCGGGATGTGGTCACGGGCGGCATGAACAAGACGATTGCCACGAATGCCATTGCGAAGCGGGCGGAGGGTGAAATCACCCAGGCGGACCGGGCCAAATTCATCGAGGTTGTCGAAACTGAACTTTCCAGCCTCCACGAAGGCAACATCGCAAGGTATCGCCTGCGTCCGGGTGAGTTCGCCAGGTGGAAGCAGAACTGGAGATAGCGATGCCCACACCCGGAGAACACAAAACTGTCCAAGGCCGGATCCTCCCATACGCCGAGGCCGTCGGTTGGAATTCTGGTCAGGAATTCGCGAATTTCGGGTCAGGGTGCAAAAAGCAAAAATTAGTTGGGTGGTGAGGCGGCTGTGATTGCGGATTCGAAACTTGGCCTTTCCTCTCCGCGCCTCCGCGCCCCCGCGTGAGTCCGGTTTCTCCCCGCTCAACCCGCCGGAAACCCGCCTGCTGGCAATTATTGACATAATCAATGGTATGTGCCATTTTAATTACCATGACCATCGTGATTGATAAAGCGGGACGGCTTGTTTTACCGAAAGAGATTCGGACCCGGCTGCATTTAGTGGCTGGGGATCTTTTGGAAGCGGAGCTTGGGGTGAATGAGGTTCGGCTTCGTCGGCGTCAAGCGGCTGCGGCGCGAGTGATCCGACCTGGAGCGAGGGCGATCTGGGATGCACCCGGAACGGGTGCCACGGTTGAGGAAATCGAGAGTGCGCTCGAACGAGGACGCGTGGAACGCGACGCCCGAGCCTCCGGGTTGTGATTTGCGATGAAAATCTTCCTGGATACCAATGTGCTCATCGCCGCGAGTGTGCGACAGCATCCGCATTTTGCCCGTGCCGACGCCGTTCTTCAACGATGTGTCAACCTGGAGGACGAGGGGATCATCCATTTTCATAGTGTTCTGGAGTTTCATTCAGCGATCACCCAGTTACCAAAGGGATTGGCGGTGCCTCCCGCGCATGTCTCCACCTTGCTCAGCGACGGACTTCTGCCTTTTGTGCGATGTGTCACGCTTCCGCCGACAGAGATTCTGGCCGTGCAAAAACGGGCGGGAGAACTGAGTCTCGTCGGAGGGGGTATTTACGATTTGTTTCATCTTGCCGCCGCCGTGAATGAAAACGCGGACAGGCTTTATACTTTTAACACCTCCCATTTCCGCGAACTGGCGGAACCCCGGTTTGTGGACAAAATCGTCGCTCCGTGATTTTTGCGCCTCTATTCCATCGGAATGGAAGGGGAGGGCAGGCTGGAATGGCGCTAAGATAGGGAAATTATGATCCAGTCCTTTGCCGACGACGACACGGAGCAGTTGTTCCGTGAGGAGAAGAATCGTCGGTTCAGCAGCATCGGCCGCGTTGCGTTGCGCAAACTGATCCAGATGAATCGTGCCAGCAAACTTTCGGACCTGACCGTTCCACCTGGAAATCGCCTCGAAGCTCTCAAAGGAGATCTCGCTGGCCTTTATTCGATTCGGATCAATCAGCAGTGGCGCCTCGTCTTTCGTTGGACAGAGCAAGGGCCGGATGAAGTTGCCATCGCAGACTCCCATTGACGAACCCCTGTAACGTTATACGTTATGTCCATGAATCCACCCCTCACGCCCGGCGAGATCCTGTTGGAGGAATACTTGGAGCCCATGGGAATTTCCCAGAATGCCATGGCTCGCGCGATCGGCGTGGCGCCGCGTGCCATCAACGAAATCGTGTTGGGGAAACGCTCGATCACCCCGCAGATGTCAATTCGGTTCGGGGCCTTCTTTGGTCAATCGGATGATTTCTGGCATGGGATTCAAGTGGAATGCGACTTTCGCGCCCTCCGCAAACAGGCTGGGCAGTTGATCCGGAATATCCGGCCGGCGGAAGCTTTGATGGCCTGAAGCCGATGGTCGGAGTGGGGGATCGTGCGGAGGGCAACCCGGGCAGCCCCCTTTGCGACGATTTCACCCGCGTTGATCTTATTGCCCGGATCGGCAACGGTCTGCGAACCGGCGAACCGGCGTGACGGCCGGGTGGTCCGACTTGGGATTGTGGATGGGATCCAAATTTGATTGGGTAGATGAAACGACGGGCACTTGACGCGCTAAAAGGCCGGTGAGACATTTCTTATATGAAACCAATGACATGGGTTGCTCGAGGGCTTTGTGCCCTTCTCGCAACGGGAGCGGTCCAAGCGGATCAGACGTTTATTGTGGAGAACAAATTCTCTTCAACGACATCGCGCCCGGCGAGTTATTTTGGCTCCCAGTATGACGATTCGCAAATCTGGCTGTTGTTTCAGAATTCGGCTGGCTTGGTTACCTACACCGAAGCGGGTGGTGGCAGCAAAACCGTCACGGATGGATCGGCCATTGCCTTGAGCGCGATTCAGGGCGGGTCTTTCAATGTTGGCGTGGGGGCAAATTCCACCAAGGTTTATGCCGCGCTTTCTTCTGCCGGCACGAATCCTTACGCGGGCATTCCAGATCCTTTCAGCGTCGCCCCGCCGTCCAGTTATGCTTATGCGACCGCCGAATTTACCTATCTGGGGAATTCGTTCGACACGGCGGATACGACGTACATTGATACCTTCGCGTATCCCACCAAACTGACCACGTCCACGAGTGGCACGGTGGTTGGCACGTCCAGTTGGAAGCCGGGCACCCAAGCCCAGCAGGTGGTTGAAACTATTAGTCAGGTCATGCCTTCGGGGGCGACGTCCCGGATTGCGACATCCGTCAGTTCGACAAATTCCGCTGCGGAACGTTATGTGGGCACGTCCCTCCATATTCAAACGGCGGTGAATACGGCCAACAATCCGAACGCGACCGTCTCCTCCAGCGGTCCTGGGTACAATGACTATCTGACTTATCTGAAGGACCATACTCCGCAGCAAGCCGATCCCGGAAATGCGGCGGAGACGATTGGCGGTTGGTATCTCGATTACAGTGGCAACGGCGGATATTCGGGATATCTGCAGGTCACTGGAACGTCCGGTAACTATGGTCTTCAGATCACCAATGTCCGCGCCAACACTGGATCGGGAGGAGGCGTAAATACCAATACGGAGGCTGGCCGGGCCTTGGGAACTGCGGTCGGCGGGACGATTACCGTTGCGTCCAATGGACAGCAGCTGACTTTGGTGACGAGTTCGACGACCATTCCCACCTATACGATGGAAGGTCAGTGGACGGACATGGTGATTGCCAGCGGCGATCAGCTTTACACCAATAACGGATCGACAGGATTCGCGGCTGGCCCCGTCGTGACGACAACGGGTGAGCTTGCTCCCGGCCAGGCTTTTAATTCATTGGCATCTACTTTTCTCGCCACTGTCAGCGCGACGATGTCAACCGGCTTGCTGGGAAGCGATACCTTCGGGTTGAACCCGTCGTCCAACTACTGGTTTGGTCTCGATGGCGTTAAAGCCGACACGGCGCTTTTTTCCAGCCTCTGGTCTAATTTGGGCACCGACGTCTATTATTGGGATCCGTATTTGGAGGCGCTGGTGGGTTACAACGACTGGGAAGGGTATTCCTTTCCT
>CALBXK010000110.1 GCA_937890535.1 uncultured Spartobacteria bacterium | reverse complement strand
GCCCTGAGTTGCCGACCGAGCCTCCTGGTGGTCGACGAGCCCACCACCGCCCTTGATGTCACCACCCAGGCCCAGATTTTGACCGAACTCAAACGTCTGCGAGGTGAGTACAACATGGCCCTCATTCTCATCACCCACAACATTGCCATCATCCGCGGCCTCTGCGATCGCATTGCCGTGATGTTCCGCGGCGAAATCGTCGAATATGGAGACACCGCGGAAGTGCTCCGCAACCCCCAGCATCCATACACCCGCGCTCTCATCTCCTGCATTCCAAAACTTGGCAGCAAGGAAAAACGCCTCAAGACCATCGACTACGCCTGGCTCGACAAAGCGTAAGCGAGATTCGGCCCGGATTCAGCTCCCGAGCAACTTCCGGCGTTTCCGAAACGTCCTGCTGAAGGCAAATCCAATAAAGCCCATGATGACCAAGACGGCCGCTGCGGGTTCCGGAATCGCTGAAAGCGGATCTCCGATGGTCACCAGCCAGCTTCCGACGTTGGTGCCCTCATACGTAGTCGTATTCACCAGGGTGGTGTTGTGAATGAACCGGTCACTGTACACCATGCCATAAACGCTATTGGAGGAATTCTGGTAAATGACATCTGCGAAGGTGTTGAAAAAATTGGTGGCGTCCTGCACGTCCGAGAACGCGACGACGTTGGTCATATTCCACCAAGCCGCGCTGGGCAATTCCCCCAAGGGAGTGCTGCCGAATTCGGCAAGGGTGTTGGTGCTGCCAATGAAGCCGGCTGCGAATGCGGCGGAAAGTTCCCCCAGGATCTGGGCATTGAGGACAGCTTCAGCACTGTTTCCTCCCCCATCCACATATCCATTGATGGCATTGGTAAAACTCGCCCAGCCTACTCCATCGACCCCGATGTAATCGAGACCCGGACTGGCATCTCCAAAGTAAACGTAGGCCGAGGCAATATTGGTCAAGGTGGGTTGCATTCCGTCAATGCCGGTGGGATCCACCAGAAGCTTGACGTCAGCGTACGTGTTCGTTGTCGTGGCCCCCGCAATATGATTGGAGCCTGTCCAAACGAGGGGCGTAGTGACAACTTGAATCGATCCGGCGGATTCCAGGCGATATCCATTGGTGGAAGGAGAAGTCACCGAATTGGTGTTAAGAACGAATTGCACCTGGGCATTGGTATAGGTCGAAGTCGAGCCCGCGGGATCGGACGTCGTATTGTAGGCAGAAACATTGCTGATGATCGTCTTGTTGGTGGCGAGGGCGGCCACAGAGGCAAAGTAATCGCTAAAATCCTGATAGGGTCCGAAGTCATTGGCATTGGGTTGCCCGGCCCCGTATTGGGTCGGTCCAAGCACCCGCGTCACTTGGCCACCGGAATTAGTGAGAACGGCCAACGGGGAGGATCCGGTCAGGGCCGCCAACTGCGCACCAATCGTCGCCGTCGGATTATGAAAGCCCGCCGATTGGAGGACGGGGCCAGTGACGTTGGTGGAGGCATAGGATTGGATGCCCAATGAAGCAGAGAAAAAATTGATCGCCGTGATGTCTCCCTGGTCACCAAGTCCGCCGTTGTAGGTGATTTCGAAGTTTTGGTAGGCAATATTGTAGCTGGGATCAGGCGGCGCACTGGGACTGATGCCCGAGATGGAATACTTGGAAACCGGCAAATTCGTGCCATAGGAAACGTAAATAGCTGCGGACGGGGCGTTGCCGACCCACTGGATTCCGCCGCCCGCGAGAATGTCCGAGAGCCTCACGGAATCCGCAAAGAGATTTCCAACCTGGGTACCGGAACCCACCACATTGGTATAGGTATTCCAGACAAAGGCGTTCCCGCCATAGGTCGCATCGGGGGTGTTCGCAGCATCTGGAACGCTGGCCGGATTCTGGCCCCGTTGCAAAGTGATCCAAATATCCGAATCCGCGTAGGAAGTCGAACCGTTGGTAAAAACCATATTGAGATCCCCAAAGGCGACCATCGTTACGGACCAGAGGCTAAAGAGCGAGAGAGCGAGCTGCTTCGCTTCATGAGGATCGAAAATAGTTTGAATTGCCTGCGAGAATTTACCTTTTTTTCGACCCGGTCAATGAGAATATTCCGCAATCTTCGGGCTCCCCGCCTCCCGCCCGAACCGCTCCAGACAAGGATGTGGACGGCGCTCAATTCAAAACAACCCGTTCCGCCTGCACTTGGCAGTTGAACCCGGCGGAGGAAGCGGTGATTGTGGAGGGCTGTGACCATTCTCGACCGACTCGAACGCCATTTTTCCCGTTTCGCCATCCCCGGCCTCATTCGCTACGTGGTGGCATGCAATGCCATGGTCTTTGTTTTGTTCCTGACCAAACAACCCATCATCGAATGGCTCACGCTCGACCCCACCCTGATCCTGCAGGGGCAGGTCTGGCGGTTGGTGACCTGGATCTTCATTCCCAACACAGACAGCCTTTTCTTCATCTTATTTTTCCTCATGTTCACCTGGTGGCTGGGTGACATGTTGGAAGCGGCTTGGGGATCCTTTCGCCTCAATATCTATTATCTCCTCGGTATGGCCGGAGGCACCTTGGCGGCCTTCATTTTTGGTGCGAGCG
Source organism: uncultured Spartobacteria bacterium (assembly GCA_937890535.1). Classification (GTDB taxonomy): domain Bacteria; phylum Verrucomicrobiota; class Verrucomicrobiia; order Chthoniobacterales; family Terrimicrobiaceae; genus CAMASH01. The sequence goes on along the minus strand of CALBXK010000110.1, from coordinate 9,295 downwards.
CGGGAAATTACCTTCTCACCTTTTCGATGTTGCTCGCTCTGGCCACCCTCGCGCCGGACGAACAGATTCTCTTTTTGTTTTTCCCCCTCAAATTAAAATGGGTCGCCTGCATCAGCCTTCTCCCGTTGGGCTACAATTTCGTCACCGGCGGGGTCGCGATGCAAATGATGATCGCCATGTGCCTCCTGAACTATTTTATATTTTTTGCCCCCCGCTTGCTTCAGCAAATGCGCAGCACTAAGCAGGTCGCCACGCGACGCGCCCGCTTTCAAGCCGCCAGCCTCCCCGACGAAACCCTCCATCTCTGCGCAACCTGCGGGATCACGGAGATCACTCATCCGGAGGTGAATTTTCGCGTCGCCAGCAACGGGCACGAATATTGTGCGGATCATCTCCCCACCGCAAATTAGCGCCCCATGACAAAACCCCGCCTCTGGCCGATCTTCGCCGCCGCCGCAGTTTTCCTCCTTCTCTTTGGGGTGGAATGGGGCATGGGACGCTCATTTTTCGGCCCGGACGGTCACTTCGGCTGGTGGACCGGCAATATCTGGAGCGAGGCCTGTTCGCAGCGTGTCGCCGATGCCTATGCCTTTTCCCACATCATTCATGGGATGGCCTTTTTCGGCCTCCTGTGGCTGGTCGCCCGCCGACTCCCCCTCTCCGTCCGATTCCTCATCGCTGTCCTCATGGAGGCCGGCTGGGAGATTCTCGAAAATTCCCCCCTCATCATCAACCGCTACCGCGAGGCCACCATGGCCCTCGGATACACCGGCGACAGCATCCTTAATTCCCTCGGAGACCTTCTGATGATGTCCCTGGGATTCTTCCTCGCCTGGCGCATGCCGCTTTGGGTAACCGTCCTGGCCATTGTGGTCATGGAAGTGGGTTGCCTGCTCTGGATTCGGGACAACCTCACACTCAACATCATCATGCTCGTCCATCCCATCGATGCCATCAAAACCTGGCAAATGGGAGCCGCCCCCAACTTCTGACTTCCTCATTCTTAATTCCTCATTGATTCGCCTTCGGCTCCCCTTCGGGCTGTCAGGCTTGCTCCCGACAGTCTGTCTCCCTACGGTCGGCTCATAATTTTCTTAAATGTCCACGCTTGCCAAAATTTCCCAAACCGCGGGCGGTCTCACGGCCACGGACGTCAGCGACTTGGTGGCGGAAGCCTGTCCGGTCGAGTCTTTCCGCGGAAAAAAGATTCTCCTGATCGTCCCGGATGCGACCCGGAGTTGCCCGCTCGGGATGGTCTTCAAGGCCCTGCATACCCACCTCGGAACGGCTCCTGCCGCACTCGACGTCATGATTGCCCTCGGCACCCATCCTCCCATGAGCGAGGACGCGATATGTGCGCGGCTGGAGATCACCCCGGACGAGCGCGCCTCCCGCTATACATCCGTGCGTTTTTTGAATCATGAATGGGACAACCCCGACGCCCTACGCTCCCTCGGGGCGATTCCTTCGGAAGAAATCCGCGAACTCTCCCAGGGCCATTTCTCCATGGACGTGGAAGTCACGATCAATGCCCAACTCTTCGACTATGATGAGATTCTCATCATCGGTCCCGTCTTCCCCCATGAAGTCGTCGGATTTTCCGGCGGTAATAAGTACCTCTTCCCGGGCGTGGGCGGACCAGAAATTCTGAATTTCTTTCATTGGCTCGGAGCGGTGGTCACCAATCCGATGATCATCGGGCACAAGTGGACCCCAGTGCGCAAGATCGTCGATCGCGCCGCCGCCATGGTGCCCCTTTCCAAACGCTGCCTCTGTATGGTGGTGGAAAAAAACTCCCTGGCCGGACTCTTTGCCGGCACGCCGGAGGGTGCCTGGGACGAGGCGTCCGAACTTTCGCGGAAGTTGCACATCACCCTCAAGGATCACCCGTTCCACACTATTCTTTCCTGCGCTCCGGCCATGTACGACGAACTCTGGGTAGGGGGGAAATGCATGTATAAGCTGGAGCCCGTCCTTGCCGACGGAGGCGAACTTATCATCTATGCCCCCCATATCCATGAAGTGAGCGTCGTGCATGGGAAATTGATCGAAGAAATCGGCTACCACTGCCGGGACTACTTCCTGGGGCAATGGGACCGCTTTAAGAATTACCCCTGGGGCACCATCGCGCACAGCACCCATGTTCGCGGGATCGGCACCTACGAGAACGGGGTCGAAAAATGCCGCGCCCAAGTCACCCTCGCCACCGGCATCCCCCGGGAAACCTGCGAGCGCATCAATCTTGGATACCGCGATCCCGCCACCATCAACCCTGCCGACTATGCCAATCGTGAAGACGAAGGCGTTCTCCTTGTCCCCAAAGCTGGCGAAATGCTCTTTCAGTTGAAGACCCCCGCCCCCTGGGCCACGGGAAGGGCCGGCGAAGAGAAGGTTTGAGCAAAAACTTCCGGCTTCCCACTTCCGGCTTCCCGCTTTAGATATCCGCCCACAATGCGCCGCGTTTTCTGTTTCATGATTTGTGCAGCCCTCCTGGGTTGCGGAGGCGGCGAATCTTCGCCAAGCGATCCGACTCCGCACCGGACCGTGCGGGTGGACTGGTTGGGACATGAGAGCTTTATTTTCCGGTCCTCCCTGGGAACAAAAATCATCACCAATCCTTACGAATCCTCGGCGACCGGAATGTCCTTCCCGGAGAACCTCCAACCGGACATCGTCCTGGTATCCAATGAGCGGGCGGAGGCCAATAATATCAATGCCTTCGACAACAGCCCCACTGTATTTCGTGGGGCCGTCGGCATCGGATCAAACTCCGCCACGGGAATCCGCATCCGGGGAATTCCCACCGATCAGAAGACCAGTCCCGGCGATGTTGCCGAAGCCAATCTCGTCTTTGTCTGGCAATTGGATGGCATCCGGTTTTGCTTCGCGGGAAACTTGGAAAATGTTCTTTCGGCCCCCGAGGTTCTCCAGATCGGGATCGTCGATGTGTTGTTTCTACCCGTGGGGACTCCTCGCGGCCTCACCAATGCGGAACGCGAAACCATCGTCCGACAACTGCGACCACAGGTCATCGTGCCGATGGGTCGCTCATCCGCCATTTCGCAATGGTTGAGAGGAATTTCCCGCCTCCATCGTCTGCAAGGCTCATCCGTCCTTTTCTCCCGCGAATCTCTTCCCCCCGAACCCACGGTCTTGGTTTTTGACTCCGCCAGACGCTGATGACCTCAAACTCATGAAAATCCTCATCATCGGATCCGGCGGCCGCGAACATGCCCTCGCCTGGAAACTCGCCCAGTCCCCTCGCGTCGAAAAAATTTTTACGGCTCCCGGCAATGCTGGCACCGCCACCTTGGGCGAAAACGTTCCCCTTTCCGCCCAGGACATTCCCGCTCTGCTGGCATTTGCCAAAAGTAAATCCATCGACCTCACCGTCGTCGGCCCCGATGACTCCCTGGCCGACGGAATCGTCGATGGATTTGAAAAAGAAAACCTCCGGATCTTCGGTCCCTGCGCCGCCGCCGCCCGCCTGGAATCCTCCAAAATTTTTGCCAAGGAATTTATGCGTCGGCACGGCATCCCCACCGCCGAGTCGCGGGAGTTCACCGACAGCCTGGAAGCACACGACTGGTGCAAACAGGCGCGCTTTCCCCTCGTCATCAAGGCGGACGGACTCGCCCTCGGCAAGGGGGTCATCATCGCGCAGACCCCCTTGGAGGCCGCACTCGCTATTCATCGCTCCATGGATCTGGGCGTCTTTGGCGATGCCGGACGCCAAGTCGTCGTGGAAGAATTTTTGGAGGGACCGGAATGTTCCCTGCACGCGCTGGTCGATGGCGAAAACACGTGTCTCTTCCCCGAGGCGCGTGACCACAAACGCGCCTTCGATGGCGACACCGGCCCGAACACCGGAGGAATGGGAACCGTCTCCCCTGTTGGCGCTCTCAATCCCGGACTGCAAAAGCGGATTCAAACCGAAGTGATGGACCGCTTCCTCGCCGGCATCAAAGCGGATGGCCTCAAGTTTCGCGGAATGTTGTTTCCCGGCCTCATCCTGACGGCGAACGGACCGAAGGTCCTGGAGTTCAACTGCCGCTTCGGAGATCCGGAGACCCAGGTGCTCCTGCGCCGCCTCAAAAGCGACCTCCTCGATCTTCTCGAAGCCTGCATCGATGGCACCCTCGCCCAGCAAACCCCGCAATGGGACGACCGCACTGCCGTGTGCGTCGTGCTTGCCTCCGGCGGATATCCTGCCGCCTACGAAAAAGGCAAACCCATCACCGGCCTCGCCGCCGCAGAGGCGGAGCCGGGAATTATCCTCTTTCATGCCGGAACCCGCCAGACCGGAAACGACATCGTCACCAATGGCGGACGCGTCCTCGGCGTCACCGCCCTCGCCGCCGACGTCCAGACGGCCCGCGACCAGGCGTATGCCGCTGCCGACAGAATCCACTTTGACCAATGCCAGCGTAGAGAGGACATTGCCCGATCATGATCCATCGCCTTTTAATTTCCTTCAGCCTGCTCAGCCTCCTCGGACTGCTCGCCCTCCCGATCTTCCCGCTGCAAGCGGAGCCTCTCCCCTCCCCAGCCCCCTCAGTATCTCCCGATCAGCCTTCGCCACTTCCTCTTCCTACGGCAACCCCGACACCTGAAGCTGAACCCACCCCTTCAGCTTCACCAACTCCCCTCCCGCCGCGTCTCAGCACCCGCGAGTTGATCAATGGACTGTCCCCTGAAGATGTCAGCCATGCCATCGAGACCCTACAAAAGGATTTCCTCGATCCCACAAAAACCGATGCCGTTGCCGTGCAGCGTGCCACCCTCGAAGGACTCGTCCGCCAGCTCTCGCCTGGGGCGGCCGTAAGGGATGCCGCCCATAACTCCATCCGCTCCGACGATACGCCCTTCCTGGCGGAGATCCTCGATTCCCACATTGCCTACATTCGGCTCGGGGTTCTGAGCGCCGACAGCCTCGCCCAATTCGATGCCACTCTGGCGGGCTCTGATTCCAAAGCCATTGACGCCATCATCCTCGATTTGCGCGGAGTTCCCCCCGGCGGGAGCTTCGAAATCGCAGCGGACTTCGCCCGGCGACTTTGCACAAAAGGAAAGTTGCTCTTTTCTCTCCAGAAGCCGATCGCCAAACAGGAACGCATCTTCACCTCCAATCAAGATCCCACATTCCAAGGCGTCTTGATCGTACTAACGGACCCCAACACCTCCGGTCCCGCCGAAGCTCTGGCCGGCACCTTGCGTCTCAATTCCGGGGCCATGATCATCGGCACGGATACCACCGGCGAGGCGGTGGAATTCCGCGAACTTCCGCTCGGCAAAAAGGCCGTCCTTCAAATCGCCATTGCCCAGGTGATCCTTCCAGAAACCGGACCAATTTTTCCGGATGGCATCAAACCGGACATCGCCATTTCCCTGCCCGCAGCCATCCAAGAATACATATTTCACGAAAGCACGGAAAGCGGGGTCAGTCAGTTCGTCTTCGAATCCGCCCGCCGCCATATGAACGAAGCTTCACTCGTGGCCAATAGGAATCCCGAAATCGACGCCGCCCGCTCCGCCATGGAAAACAAGGACCGTCCTCCCAAGATCCGCGACACCGTGCTGCAAAGGGCGGTGGACCTCGTCACCGCCATCAATTTCTATCGGGCCCGTCCCCAACCCTAAAAAGGTGAGCCACCTGCAACAGAATGGAAACGGTGGAGACCAATCCCCCGCTGATCAACAAGCTCCCGGTGCCCGAAGAGCCCACAAAGACCGCGAAGAGACAGGGCGGGGTGCGCGGAGAGAAAGGCGCTTTTTGTAGAGGAAGAAAATGTGATTGGGATTTATCGAAAATTGGACGGCGGAAAAAGCCGATGAGAAATTCGAATTGGAACCTTGATCACTCTGGAAATTTGTTGGGCCGGAGGGCCGGAAGGAACGCCTCGGCAGGCATTACGAGCACGCCATCGCGCAGCAGCCGCTCCTTGCCCCGGTAGAGGAGGATTCGGCGGCTTTCGGGATAGTCTTCTGCGAATCCTTTCAACCCTCGAAGATCCTCGGGCCGGATGCGGTTGGTATTTTTTACCTCCACAGCGAAGAGGCCGCTGGCGCCATAGACGACGAAGTCCACCTCCACCTGATTCCGGGTCTGCCAGTAATGCAGTCGGTGATCGCCTTCGCTGTAGTCGCACCACGCCCGCAAATGCTGGGCGACGAGACCCTCCAGGGCCGCACCATCAATTTCCGACTGGGAATCCAGAGGACCAACCGGACGATTGGACCGGAAAACGCCGGCGTCAAAAAAGAAGAACTTCGGATGCGCGGCCAGGGCGCGTTTGGCCCGCCGGGTGAAGACCGGGACGCGAAAGGACAGAAGAATGTCCTCCAGGATTTCGAGATAGCCCTCGACCGTCTTGCGGTTCACCTGACACTCGCGGGCCACGTTCGCGAGATTGAGGACCGCTGCCTGGGAAAAACTGATCCCCTCCAGGAACCGCGCGAATGCACCCACATTACGAACAAGCCCCTCGGCCTGCACCTCCTCCCGGATGTAGAGCCCGTTGTAGCCTCGCAGAACCTCGCCTGGGTCTTCTGCTCCCCGCACCACCGGAAGCATTCCGATCCGAAGGGCTTCGCCCAGATCGAACCCCCCTTCCAGCTCCGCCGCGAGAAACGGGTGCATCGCTTTGGATGCCGCCCGTCCCCCGAGCAAATTCACCCCGCCCCGGCGCAACTTCCGCGCACTGGAGCCCGTGAGCACGAAGCGGACTCCGGTTTTCTCCTCGATCAATCCATGCACGACCTCCAGCAACTCCGGTAGCTTCTGCACCTCGTCAATCACGACCGTGTCGATGCCTTTCTCCGCCGCCAAACGTTCGCGCAACCGCTCGGGACGCGCCGCCATCTCACGCAGGGTTTCCGGGTCAAGCAGATCCACCCGCAGAGCCCCGGGGAATTGCATCCGGGTCCACCAGGTTTTTCCCGTTCCGCGCGGCCCAAGCAGAAAAAAATGCCCGACTGGAGGTTGAAAAAAGCGCGGCGTTGTTTCCATAATGCGACGCAATATGGCATTGAATAAGGAATATTGCAACGCCATCTATCCCACCGAACTGGATTCGAGGATCGAAACCTCCTCAAGCGATTTCCCTCTCGGTGAGCTTGGGAACCATGGGACCATGGGTGAAGGTTTTAGTCGGCCGCCCGCACCTTGCCTATCCGTCGTAAATGAGCGCCGATCCCCCAGATCGTTCTTGGGGGACCGTAGGTTCACTTATGCACTTTATGTGACGTCAGCCTATTTGGATGGCCTGCGTTGCAAGGCGACCTCGCCTTATCGGGGAAATCCGACGCTCACAACACCACGGCTCGCGCAGCCGCAGGCGATCTCGGTGCGGAAGGTTCAGCGTTCCGCGACTCTCAGACCTCACTTTTGGCTCCTGAAACTTTTATCTAATGTTGCCAGTCCTCAAGGCGAAGCCCACGAATTCTTGAAAACTCGCCTGTATTGTTGGTCACCACGGTCCAACCGTTTGCCCGGGCGGTCGCTGCAATCATCAGATCCAAACCTCCCATCGGGCATCCCGTTTTTTTGAGTTCGTGACGAATTTTCCCGTATTCCCATGCGGCGGCATCCTCGAACGGAATCATCTGAAAATCTCCCACCAAAGTGGCCACACGTACGGCTTCGTTTTCCTTCGTAGACAGAGAGGCGCCGAATGCGAGTTCGCCGAGGCTGACTGCACTGATGACCAGACTGCCGGGTGGATGGCTCACGCAACGAGACACAATTTTTTCACCACGACCACGCAGAATTTCCACGCAGACATTCGTGTCCAGCAGATGCGTCACCATGCCAAATCCCGCTCCTGCTCAAGCGGTGCTTCGATTTGCGCCGGAAAGTCCCCCGCTGTGGCGGCAACCAGCTTCAGTCCTCCCCATGGCTCCATGTCCATAGGCGTCAGAAGCACAGATTTCCCCACCCGGCAAACCTTCACCTCGGACCCTTCGAAGCGGAAGGCCTTGGGAAGACGCACCGCCTGAGATCGCCCATTTTGAAAAAGCTTGGCAGATGCCATATACCAAACGGTATATACTAACGAGAGGCAGTCAATCCCTCAATCACCAGATTTTTGATGGAAATATGGCTCTCGCTCAACGGCGTTTTTTGCCTCTGGATTTCTTTGGTTCGGAGACATTGGAAAACCAGGCGGGAAGCGGTGATGCAATTTCGATCGGAGTGCCATTTTCGTAAACCGCGATTCGGCGATAGGGATTCCGAAAGTCGCTATGGTCGAAAACATAAACATGGCCGAGTTTCCCCAGCGCCCGCCTAAGGTTGGCAAGAACCCTGGGAAAGCGCTCAGTGATCTTGTTCGCCGGAACGTCGTGACCGCCTTGGGTGACACGCATGGCAACACGTTGATCGGAGAGGGAGGCGTCCGCTAGCCCGACAAAACAAAGCACAACCGTATATCCTTGATCCTGCCATCGGACAAGTTGATCGACCTTGTCTCCAACCGGATCGGAGAGAACGGTCTCAAAAATGAAACTCTCGTTGCGGGATACGAGTTCTTCCCGAAGGCGGGCGGCGACTTTGGCGGCTGGGTAGGCCTCCAGTTGAAGCTCCCGCGCGATCACATCGGCGTTGAGAAACCGGAAACCTGAGGAAGAAAAGAAGGCCTCATAAAAGGTGGATTTGCCGGCACCGTTAGGGCCAGCGATTGCGACCACGAGCGGCCGGGTGGCGGGAATCACTTGGCAGGAACAAACTCGCGATTAACGAAGCGGCCACGAGTCCGGATTCCCTTTTCGTCGATACGAACGAGCAGATTGCCGCCCTTGGGATCGGCTTCATAGTGCGGAAAGGGTCGATCTTTCAAAACGGCTTTCAGCCGCCGGACTCCCGCCTTGGTTCCGACGGAGGAAAGGCAGTCATTCAGGGATTGGACGTCCCCCCGCTGGCGAAGGCGCAGGACATCGTCGAAGCGCAGGAGCGGTTCGATCGCCTTGCCGAGGGCCGCCCAGAATTCGATCTGGCCGGCAATCGACCGCTCAGTAAGCTTCGAGCAAAGCCGCGCATCCAGCACCATGGTGTCGGAGAGTTTGACGGGTTGGCTCATAGGTCAATGGTAGCAAATTGCTACCCAAGGTCAAGACTCATACTTCGCGAAGATAGGGTAGAAACACTGTACCTGCCAGGGAGTTGATGCTCGACTTGGAGGCGAAGTGGACACAGATCGCCGACCCGTATTACGGTGGATCCTCGATCCAACACAACCCCAACGGGGGAATGGCACTTACTTAAGGCCTAAAACAGTCTTGCTGAGGCGCTTGCGTC
>CALBXK010000109.1 GCA_937890535.1 uncultured Spartobacteria bacterium | reverse complement strand
GATACGAGATCCGGCTTGAGGGCAATGACGTCTTCTTCCCAGCGTCCCTCCAGATCTCCGATCCGGTTTCCGCTGATACCACGATTGATAACAACCGGTGCGCTGGCGGACTGCGAGGCGTAAAGGGAATCGCGAATCAGACGCACGTAGCCGGCGCCTAATCCCTCCGGGCAACTGGAGCGACCACAGTCGGTGATGCTGTCGCCGATGAACACCCAACGGGACGTAGGCGATAATGGCAAGGCCATCGCAGAGGGCTCGAATTAACGCTTGGAGAACTGGAAACGCTTACGGGCACCGGGCTGACCGGGCTTTTTGCGCTCTTTCATCCGGGAATCACGAGTAAGAAGCCCTTCTTCCCGCAAGGAACTGCGCAGTTCCGCGTCGGTTTCGAGAATGGCCCGACTGATGGCGAGGCGCAAGGCCCCGGCCTGGCCGTTGATCCCTCCTCCGGAGGTCTTGGCGTCGAGATCAAATCCATGAACCGCATTGGCGATTTCCAGAGGACGCAGAATCGTGTTCTGCATCGAGAGGCTTGGAAAATAGTCGATAAAATCCTTGCCGTTAACTTTGAAGGCTCCAGAGCCCTTGCTCATTTTGATGCGGGCGATGGAGGTCTTACGGCGACCGGTGGCGATGATGGCGGACATGAGAATAAATCAGGCGGTTACGGGATTTTGGGCAGAGTGAGGATGTTCGCTTCCGCCGTAAACTTTGAGTTTGCGATAGATGGAACTTCCGAGACGATTGTGAGGGATCATTCCGCGAACAGCGCGCTCGATGATCAACTCGGGTCGCCGGATCAGGCGATCGGCGAAAGTCTCATGTTTATGTCCACCCACGTAGCCGGAGAAACTCATGTAGGTCTTTTGGATTTCCTTCTTGCCACCGATGCGAACCTTGCCCGCATTAATGACGACAACGAAGTCGCCAGTATCCACATGCGGCGTGAAAATGGCCTTGCCTTTGCCACGCAAAAGATTGGCCGCTTTGACGGCGACATGGCCAAGGTGCTGGTCGGCGGCGTCGATGACCCACCATTTACGCTGCACGTCGGCAGCCTTTGCTGAAAAAGTATTCATGTATTGATCGAATGCGGAATTGAGGACTTTCAAGCAAACCCTATGAGGTGTCAAACTCAATCCGACGCTATTTCCTTGACCGCAAAATTTGATCCGCCAAGCCTTTCGCCCCGTGGAGCACATTGGCACAACAGAACCCGGCCTGGAGACCCCTCCTTCCCTCTGGAATGAAACCCGGGATCCCTCGGGAGAAGTCCGCCCGGTCTATCGCCCGCTCTTTCAGCCGCTCGATGCCATGCGCCCCTCCGGAATCCGAGCCCTCGATGACCGCCTGGAGGCCACCATGCGGGAAATGGGTGTCACTTTCGATATTTCCCGGGAACGTCCCTGGGGCAAACGCCCTTGGTATTGCGACCTGTTGCCACAGATTTTTACCCCCGAGGAATGGGATTCGCTCACCCGGGGCGTCTCTCAGCGATTGCAGGCGTTTGAGATGTTCCTGCGAGACATTTACGGAAAAAAAGAAATTTTGCGCGCCGGTCTTCTCCCTGTCCAGCCCGTGCTTGGCAGCAGCGCCTATCAACTCGCAGCCACCGGACTGACTCCTCCGGCGGGTGCCTTTTTACATCTGTCCGGATTGTGCGTCAGCCGTTTGCCCAACGGTCAATTGGCGGTCAAACAACATTATTTCAGCAACGCCTCCGGGATTTCTTATATGATCCAGAATCGGAGGGCGCTGGCCCGGGTCATTCCGCAAAGCTTTCAGGACATTTCCATTCACTCCATTGCCGGCGCTCCGGTGGACATTTTGGAGACTCTGCAATCGTTCTCCAGCGACCCGGATCCCACCATCGTCCTTCTGTCCTCCGGCCCGGGCAGCGCAGTGTATTCCGAGCACAGCTTCCTCGCCCGCCGCATGGGGATTCCATTGGTGCAGGGCGGAGACCTTCTGATGCACAATGACGCCATCTATTTGAAGACCGTTTCGGGCCTTGAGAAGGTGGAGGTGATTTACAATCGGATCGCCGATCAGTGGCTGGATCCGATGGTGTTCCGACGGGACTCGGTGCTCGGGGTGCCCGGCCTGGTGCATTGCATTCGTCAGGGGACCGTGGTGGTGGTGAACAGCATCGGATCGCAACTCGCCGACGACCGGGCTCTGCTGCCTCTGGCCCCCACCATCATCCGATTCTATCTTGGTGAGAACCCGGTGTTGCCGGGATTGACCACCTACTGGCTGGGCGATCTCGACCAGCGCGAATTGGTCTTGTCGAACCTCGCCGCCTATTCCATCCGCCCGCTCCACGGAGAAAAGGTTCTTCTCGGCGGCGGCACCCGTCCCCCGAGCCCACGAATTCTGGCCGCCGTCCGGGCCAAGATTCGCGAGAATCCCTCTCAATTTGTGGCCCAAGTCCTGGACGGTGACGCCACCACCATTTCCTATCACAAGGGAAAGAAAGTCGCCCGCCGCCAGGATCATATTATTTTTGGACTGCGGCGACCGCAGGGGGGGTACGAGATTTTTCCCGGAGCCCTGACCCGCACGACCAGCAACGAATCCTCTCATACCGCCAACGAACTCGGCGGGGGCAGTAAGGACACCTGGGTGCTGGCCCCAGCGGATTTTGTCGAACCAAGCATCGACCGGCTCCGCCTTCGCGAGGCCCCGCTGCCGGCCCAACATGTCAGCAGTCGGGTCGCGGAGGCCTTCTATTGGACCGGGCGCTATCTGGAACGCGCCCACAACCTCGCCGTCATGATCGGCACGATTGAATCGCTGGAGATGGAGGAACTCAACCTCACCGAGCGCGCTCTCTACCGACCGGTCTGGAATCGCATCCTCCCGCCTCTGGAAAATCCAGGCACCATCTCCCGACGCAATATTTCCAGTGCGGCCGGTCGCTACCGCCTCACTCTCGACCTTGAGGAACCCGACTCGGTGGTGCAGGCGATCCTACGGGGGGCGGGAAACGCTGAGTCCATTCTGGAATGCGTCAGCCTCGAAACTTGGGGAGTCCTCAGCACCCTCCGCAGCCGTCTGCAACGCAATCGGTTCCGTCCCGAAGCGGATCCCAACGAACTCACGAGCGACACCCGCCGATTCTGCGATATGGTCATCAAGGCGGTGCCGGAATTTTTCGGAACCGCGGAAGCCACCATGCTGGCCGACGGAGGGTGGGTCTTCTGCGAGATTGGACAACTTTTGGAACGCGCCACTATCACCGGCAATGCCCTCTGTTCCATCGTGCGGCCGATGGACCGGCGCAATCAATCATCGACCGAGCAAGAATCGGAGATCCGGCTCTCGGCCTTTCTGCGACTGCTCAACAGCCGGGATGTCTATCGCCGGGTCTACCAAATGCGCATTGAGGAGGCTCCGATGCTGGATCTCCTTTGGGCCAACCCCATGGTGCCTCGCTCCGTGGCACGCTGCCTGGAGAGTTGCGCCCGGCAACTGCAACGCTCGAAGGAAGGCAATGTCCTCACGACCAAAAACACCATCGCAGCCATCACCCGCTTGGTGACGAAAATTCGGCAAATCGACTGGGAAGAACTCGACGCTCGCTCCGGCACAAGGCACGATTCCAACCTGCTTTTCGACGAGGGGACGGCCCTCCTGGCGGCCACCCTCGACATTCATCACCTGATCTCCGATGGTTTCCTTAATCATCAAATCCGTGTTCACGCGGAATCCGGGCCTCACCAGGGTTCGCCTTCAAGTGGCTTCTAGCAGCCCTTAGCTCTTCGTCATGCTCTTCGAAATCACGCATCGCACGGAATACCGCTACGGTCGGTCCGCCAGTGAGGCCTATATTGAAGCCCGCCTCACACCTCCGTCCCTGGCGGAACAGACGATCGAGTCTCACGAACTCTCGTTTGATCCGGCGTCCGCGGTCTCAACCTATGTCGATTCGTTCGGAAACACCGTCACCGTCTTCTCCATGACCCGGCGTCATGAAAAACTCTCCTTGCTCAACCGCGCCTTGGTTCGCACCCGGGAAATCCCCCGCCCCGACGACTCGTTAGCCGTAAGGGTGGCAGAAACCCGACAGGTTTTTTCTTCCCGGCTCGCCGATTTCTTTATCTATCTGCAGCCCACGTCGGTCGTGCCCACCGGACCGATCGCCACCGATTGGGCGCAACGCTTCTTTCCCGGAGATGCACCCCTCGGGAAGGCCTTGGAAGCACTCAACCAATCCATCCATAAAAAATTCCGCTATGACTCCGCTGCGACGGACACCTCGACTCCGTTGGCAGCGGTCTGGAAGCAACGGGCGGGAGTTTGCCAGGATTTTGCCCACGTCATGCTCAACGTTCTGCGGACCGCAGGAATCCCCGCCCGCTATGTTTGTGGCTACATTGAATCGGATCCTGTTCGTCCCACACCCGGAGCGTCCCGGCTGGTGGGTTCGCTCGCCACCCACGCCTGGGTCGAAGTGCTCACACCCGGTCTGAACTGGGTCGCTCTGGATCCGACCAATAATCAATGGTGCGGTCCGCGGCATGTCACCATGTCCTATGGCCGGGACGCTGCGGATGCCTCCCCGGTGCGGGGGACATTCAAAGGGTCGCGGGCCCAGGCGATGACTGTAAAAGTGACGATGAAACGTCGGCCCGAAAAAATATGAAACTCACGATCCATTACTCCGCCCACTACCACTACGATGCGCCCGCCAGCCTGTCGCCCCACGTGGCCCGTCTGCTCCCCCGGCAGGATTTGTCCGTCCGCAGCCTCAGCACGGATTTTTCCACCAATGCCGGAGCCAATGTGCAATACCGACAGGATCTTTTCGACAATCTTGTGGCGCGCTGTTTTTACCCCGATCCGGTGGATTGCCTTCAGTTCCAATTGGAACTGCATCTCACCCTCACGGAAAAAGATCCCTTCCATTTCCTGCTCGACTCTGAGGCTCTGGCCCTGCCCTTCGCCTACCAACCGGCCGAAAGCCGGGTGCTGGCGCCCTATCTCCACATCACCGAACCCTTTGCCCTTCCTGATCCGCTGCGCCGGGAGGACTCTCCACGACCGACGGTGGAGACCCTGGCGGCCATGAACAGCTGGCTCCCGGCCAACCTCGCCTATGAACGCCGTGAGGAAGGAGATCCCTACGCGCCCGCCGAGACCTTGCAACTGGGGAAAGGATCCTGCCGGGACTTTGCGGTCCTCTTTGCCGATGTCCTTCGCATCCACGGCGTGGCGGCCCGGCTGGTCAGCGGCTTTTTATGGGAGGGCGATCTGCCCGATGCCGAGCGGCGGGCAGACAATGCCATGCATGCCTGGGTGGAGGCCTATCTCCCCGGAGCCGGCTGGCTCGGACTGGATCCCACCAATGGCGTCCTTTGCGATCACCACTATATCGGCACCGCCGTTGGCCTGACCCCACAGGATATTTCACCAATCAGCGGACACTATTTTGGAAAGCAAACCATCGACCACACCTTGGATGCGACCTTAACCATTACCCCAGACTGACATGCTCTCCCGAAAAATGCACAAGGCCGCGGCCCACGCCCAAGACCTCTTCGACCGGCAGGGGATCCGGCTCACCCTCGGCGGAGAACCCACCTTTGTTCCGAAGAACCCCACCGGGACGGAATGGACCCACGCCGCTGTCGGCCCGACCAAGCTGACCTATGCCTGGAAGGTGGCCGCCCACATCCGATCCTCTCGACTCCCGGGCGCAGCGGTCTTTTTTTGTCCGGGAAAATTGTACCCTGGAGAAGTCAATCCCCGCTGGGCGATTCGATTGGCAGCCAATCGCGACGGAACGCCGCTTTTTCAAACCCCCGCCCCATCGAGGAAGCGACCGCCTTGGAATGAATTTGCCGCCGAACTCAAACGCGCCTTGGGCTTCAGCGCCGCTTGGTTGGAATTGTCCGATCCGCGCAATCCAAAGGCGAAAGTGCTGGCCATGCCGCTCGATCAGAGGGACGGCACCTGGAAGTCCGGAGCCTGGAGGCTGGCAAAAAAACACTGCCGCCTCCTCGACACCGAAGGGCCCGCCGGCTTGCGGCTGCCCCTGAATTTTTTTCCCGAAAAGCTCCCACGCCGCACCCTCTCCATCGAACATTCCGAGGAAAAAACCGCCCTGTTTTTTCCTCCGCTCCGACAGGACGCTTTTCTCGAACTCCTCGCCCTGGTGGAATCCGCTGCCCGTACCGTTGGGCTCAGTGAGTTGGAATTGCAGGGCTACCTGCCAGCGGACGAGGCCGGTCGATGGACCGTGGTTGGACTCACCGCTGATCCCGGCGTATTGGAAATCAACCTGCCTGCCTGCCATTCTTGGGAGGAATACGCCGCCTGGACCGAATCCCTCACCGCCTGCTGCGAGAAAGCGGGACTGCGCTCATGGAAAGAACCGCCGCACGACCACCCCGAAGGCACCGGAGGCGGCAATCACCTGCTTTGGGGGGGCGCCGATCTCGAACACAATCCGTTTTTCGCCCGCCCCGCCTGGCTGGCCGCCATCCTGCGCTTCTGGCAGCACCACCCGTCTCTCGGCTATTTGTTCACGGGATGTTACGTCGGAGCCTCCTCCCAGGCCCCTCGACCGGACGAGTCAGCACGCGATCTCCACGACCTGGAAATGGCCTACGCCCTCCTCGAGAGCCTACCCCCGGGAGATCACCGGGGCTTGATCAACGAAACCCTCCGACACATGCAGATCGATGTCACCGGCAACGGCCATCGCAGCGAGATTTGTTTCGACAAATTCTGGGATCCCAGCCGCCCCGCCGGAGCCCTCGGACTCATCGAATTTCGAGCGATTGAGTCCCTCCCCCGCGCCGACTGGATGTCCGCCGTCGCCCTCCTCTGGACCTGTCTGGCCGCTCACCTCCTCACTGCCCGCCCCGGTCAGCGCCTCAAACCATTCGGCCCTCGCCTGCGTGATGAATTTTTTCTCCCCCAACGCCTCTGGAACGATCTCCAAGGAATACTCGGCATCCTGCAAAACCATGGGTTTTCCCTCGATGAGAAAATTTTTCACGACATCTGGAACTGGCGCTTCCCGAAGCTCCTCTCCTGGAAGCGAGGCCCCCATGTCCTCACGGTTCGCAAGGCACTCGAAGGCTGGCCACTGCTATCCGAAACCCCACTCGAAGGCGGCACCACCAGCCGATTCGTCGATACCTCCATGCATCGGATGGAATTCCATGCCAATGAGGATTTCGCCCGCGATCACATCCTTTTCGTCGCCGGACGCACGGTCGCCCTCCGCGAAGTTGGAGCGGACGTCTTCCTTGCCGGGCTCCGCTACCGCCGCACCCGACTCTACCCCTCCCTACATCCCGGCATTCCGGTTCACCTGCCCCTCGAACTCACCATCGCGGATCGCCGGACCGGCCAATCCACTGCGACCTTCACCCTAACGGAGGGGAGTTGCGTTTTCCATAAGGCCGGCCGACCCGAAACCCCGATGAAGCCGTCGGACCGTAGCCCCTGCCGCGGGGACCGCAAAAACTCTCTCACCAATGATCTTCGCCTTGACTGAGCGCGACGAGGTTCGCCCGCCAACCCGCTGAACTTACCCTAAAAACGGGAATGAAACCACTAATGGACACCAATAAACACCTGCAACGGAACGGGAGCGGTGGGAACCGCGGACATAGCCTGCTGGAAGCAGCCCGAAGGGGGCGAATTCCGGGAGGAATGAGGCGCATCCGCAGCAACGGCCAGGCTTTCAAATGGAAAGCGACTTACATAAGTAGAAATATTCACCTTGTGGGGTATGTATCCACTTCGCGTATCATCTTTGAAATCCGTGTTTTATCCGTGGCTCATTTTCCTTTCTAGGCTTACTGCTTTTCGTAAACGCCCTTGTCGCGCTTTTCGTAGACGGAAAATCCCGCCTTCTTGGCATCGGTTACCGACAACGGCTTTGTCAGAGACGGGGAACTGACGCCCGACACCAACTTCCGCACCGCCTTTTTGCAAAGCGGACAATGGGTCAGCGCCGGTCGGCTAATGGGACGACGCAATTCGAAGCGGCCTCCGCAGGCGCTACAACCCCCATCGATCAGTTCGTATTCGTAAATCGGCACAACCCAATTAAGCACAGGCCCGCTGAAAGGCAGCAAAAAAGTCGCTCGGAACCCGGCGGGTGCCCGATGCCAAGATTGCCAACCGAGGGCAGAGGAGCGAAGGTTACTTGGCCATCGAAACCCAAATTCCCAACCTCCCCGCTGCCTCTATATGAAATTGAAATTTCCAATTCTCCTCCTTCTTGTCCTCCTTCCCGGAAGCTTCCTGAGGGCCGAGCCCGCCGCCGCTACCGAAGGCTATAAGAAGGAGATCCAGGTGACGCCGTTGTTGCGCACCACCACGACATCGATCGGCCAGCCGCTCGTTTATCCCAAGACCGATCATCCCGAAATCACCGCCGTCCTGGTGGAAATCCCATCGGGAGCGGAGACCGGCTGGCACAGCCATCCCTTTCCCTGCCTGGCTTACATTATTTCCGGAACCCTTGACGTCGAGATCGCGAACGGTCCGACCAACCAACTTGTCGCCGGCCAGGCGATGACGGAGAGCATCAACGTTCTTCACAATGGAAAAAACAATCACCCTGAACCCGTGAAGCTCGTCATGTTTGTCATGGGAGAGACTGACAAACCCTTCACGGAACGGGCGAAGCCTTAAGCCCAAGCCGAGGTCTGCCCGATCACGAATTTCCTATTAATTTTCTTAGAGATTGCTCACAATTCCATCTTCACCTCCCCCCCAATAATACCATGCCTACGCTCGCCACTGAAGTTGACGGACTGAAATTCAAGAATCCCTTCGTCATCGCCTCCGGCCCTCCCGGAACGAACCTCAACGTCATCAACCGGGCCTTCCGCGAAGGCTGGGGCGGAGTCATCGCCAAAACCGTCAGCCTGGACTCCACCAAAGTCGTCAATGTCAGCCCGCGCTATGGCAAACTCCACGCCAATGACAAAAAGGAAGTCATTGGCTGGGAGAACATCGAACTGATCAGTGACCGGCCATTTTCGATCTGGTTGGAAGAATTCAAGAAGGCCAAAGATACCAATCCCGACGGCATCCTCATCGCCTCGATCATGGAGGAATACAATCGGGACGCCTGGATCGAGATCGTCGAGCGCTGCCAGGACGTCGGAGTCGATTCCTTCGAACTCAATTTCTCCTGCCCCCATGGGTTGCCAGAACGCAAAATGGGCGCGGCCATGGGACAGGATCCCGACGTGCTCGGCGAGGTCTGCGGATGGGTCATGTCCGCCGCCAAAATTCCGGTCTGGGCAAAAATGACCCCCAACATCACCCACATCGAGGAACCAGCCCGCAAGGCGTTCGAATCCGGTTGTCAGGGAGTCGCCGCCATCAATACGATCCGCAGCGTCATCGGCGTGAACCTCGAAACTCTGCGTCCCGAGCCCAGCGTGGAAGGCTACACCACCCCGGGAGGATATTCCTCCAAAGCCGTCCGACCCATCGCCCTCCGCATGTGCATGGAGCTGGCCCAACTCATCAAAAAAGAATTCCCCGGCCGCAGCCTTTCCGGCATGGGCGGAGTGGAAACCGGCGAAGACGCGGCCCAGTTCATTCTTCTCGGATCCGACACGGTTCAGGTCTGCACCGGAGTTATGAAATTCGGTTATGGGATGGTGAAGGACCTCTGCGAAGGTCTGCTTGGCTTCATGGAATCCCACAAATTTGAAACCCTGGCCGACTTCAAAGGCCATAGTCTCGCATATTTCACCACCCACGCGGACCTCGTGAAACGCCAGCAGGAGCGCAAGGCGGCCCAAAAAGCAGTCGAGGAAAGCAAGATGGTCAAGGCCGACGGCGAGTGGAGCGGTGATGATTTCGTCAAACAATCGGACGCACTTTCAAGATGAGGCGGGAAGAAGGATTCGGGATTCCGAATTCCAGATTCACGAAAATCCCGCCGGACCGTGCCACCTCTGAATCCCGAATCCCGAATCCTCCCTCATGACCTCCTGCCCCGCATTCATCAACGGAGAATGGCTTGACCTCAAGTCCCTCCCGTCCACCCCGATCTACAACCCTTCCAGCGGCGAGGTGATTGCCGAATGCCCCGCCGGCGGCGAGGCCGAGGTCAACGCCGCCGTAGCCGCGGCTCAGGCCGCCTTCCCGGCCTGGCGAGAGACCCCGCCGGTCGAGCGGGCCCGCTTGTTCTTCCGTTACCGGCAGTTGATTGAAGAAAATTTTGACTCCCTGTGCCAATTGGTCACGCGGGAACATGGAAAGACTTTGGCCGAGGCCCGGGGCAGCGTCTATCGGGGATTGGAAAATGTCGAATATGCCTGTGGCATCCCCAGCCTCCTCATGGGGGATACCCTGGAGAATCTGGCCCGCAATGTGGATTGCGAAACGGTACATCAACCGCTCGGCGTCTGCGCCGGCATCACTCCGTTCAATTTTCCCGCCATGGTCCCGCTTTGGATGTTCCCGCTGGCCCTCGCCTGCGGCAACACCTTCGTACTCAAACCCAGCGAAAAGGTGCCGCTCACCGCAATCCTCCTGGTCGAGCTTCTGGAAAAATCTGGCTTGCCAAAAGGGGTGCTGAATCTCGTGCACGGGGGACGCGAATGCGTTGATACCCTTCTCACCCACCCGGATGTCAAAGCCATTTCCTTCGTCGGCTCCACCCCCATCGCCAAGTACATTTATGAGACCGGCACCCGCCACGGAAAACGGGTGCAGGCCAATGGCGGGGCCAAGAATTATATTGTGGTCATGCCCGACGCCGACGTGCCGAAGACGGTGGAGGCGCTTTCCACCGCGGCCTTTGGTTGCGCCGGAGAACGCTGCATGGCGGGTTCCACCGCTATCACGGTTGGAGCCGCTGCGGAGACGATCCTTCCTTCCCTGATCGAGACCGCCCGCCGAATCGTGGTCGGACCGACCGACCAGGGAGAGCAACCCGACATGGGACCTGTCATCACCGCCCAACATCGGGACCGTGTTCTGGAGCTCGTCGCCGGAAGCGAAGCGGAAGGGGCCCAGGTGGTCTGCGATGGACGCGGCGTAGAAGTCCCCACCGCCCCTGGAGGCTTTTTTGTGGGAGCCACTATCGTGGATCAGGTGGCAGCAGAAATGACAATCGCCCGCGAAGAAGTATTCGGTCCGGTTCTGAATGTCATGCGCATGAACGATCTCGACCAAGCGATCGCACTGGCAAATGCGTCCGCCTATGGCAATGGCGCCGCCATTTTCACCAACAGCGGTGCGGCCGCCCGGGAATTTAAGCACCGTGTCAAGGCCGGCATGGTCGGCATCAATGTCGGAGTGCCTGCCACCATGGCGATGTTTCCCTTCACCGGATGGGATTCCTCGTTTTTCGGCGACCTCCACATCCAAGGCAAGGAGGCCGTCCAATTTTATACCCAGCAAAAAGTCATCACCAGCCGCTGGTTCGGCGGCCACGTCGATGATGTCTGGAGGAAGTGACGGAAACTATGAGTATTCTGATCAAAGATGGCGAAATTGTCACCGGGTCCTCACGCTATGTCGCTGACATCTACTGCGAGGGCGAAACCATCACCCGCATCGACAAAAACATTGAGCCGCCGGCCGGCTGCGAGGTCATCGACGCCACCGGGAAATTTGTTTTTCCGGGCTTCATCGATCCCCACACCCATATCTACCTGCCGTTCATGGGGACTTTTGCCAAGGAGACCTACGACACCGGCACCAAAGCGGCTCTAATCGGCGGCACGACCACTATTTTTGACATGTGTGTGCCGGGGCGCGACATGGACCCCGCCGAAGGATTCGCCCTCTGGCAGGAACAAGCCCGGGGCAAAGCCGCCTGCGACTACACGTTTCACATGGGAGTGACTAAATTTGACGCCACCAGCGATTCACAGCTCCGCGAGATCGTGGCCGCTGGCGTCCAGTCCTTTAAAATTTTTCTCGCCTATAAGGGAGCCTTTGGGATCGACGACTCGGAACTCTTCCAGACCCTCACTCTCGCCCGGGAACTGGGAGTCGTCACCACCGCTCATTGCGAGAACGAAACGCTGGTGGTCGAGATGCAAAAGCGGCTCCTGGCCGCAGGGGTCACCGGACCGGAAGGTCACCATGCCAGCCGCCCTCCCCGCGTCGAGGCCGAAGGCGTGCATCATCTCATGACTTTTGCCGAACTCACCGGTGCCCCGGTCTATATTGTCCACTTGAGTTGCCGGGAGGCGCTTGAGGAAGCCCTTCGCGCCCGCCAAAGGGGAGTCCAGGTCTGGGTGGAAACCCTCATCCAATACCTCCTCATCGACAAAACTTACGCAGAACTTCCCGATTTCGAAGGGGCCAAATACGTCATGTCCCCTCCCCTGCGCGACAAGAGCAACCAGGAGGTTCTCTGGAACGGACTCCGTCAGGGTCTCATCAACACCGTCGGCACCGACCATGCGCCCTTCGACTTTGAAAAGCAGAAGCCGATGGGACGTGACAACTTCACACTGATCCCCAACGGAATTCCCGCCCTCGAGGATCGCATCAATCTCCTCTACACCTACGGGGTCAAAACCGGAAAGATCGACCTGACGACCCTGGTGAACATTGCCAGCACCAACGCCGCCAAAATCTTTGGCCTCTACCCGCGCAAAGGCACCATCCAACCAGGCAGCGATGCGGATCTCGTCATCTACGATCCCGAGCACCGAAGCAAACTCTCCGCCCGATCCCAGAGCATGAACGTGGACTACAGCGGATTCGAAGGCTGGCCGATTGAAGGCCGTCCAAGCGTCGTCACCGTGCGTGGCGAAATTGCCGTGCGGGACGGCAAATTCGTCGGCACCGAGGGACGCGGTCAATTCCTCAAGCGTCCCACCACCGCCGCATAGCCCCCGGTTGAGGCGCGAAGCCCTGCGGGATGAGGGTAAAGACGAAGCGGTCCACTGATGTTGCCGTCGGACAAAATCAGCCTTTCTTTAGCGATCTTATTTCTTTTCCGGCGGAAAGATGGTCTTCCAATCATCCTTCATGCTGATGACGTTCCAGCGATTCTTCTTCGCCTCAACCATCAGGGCGTCGGAGAACCCGCCGATCTTTGACCCAGCGCCGTAGGCAAACTCACGGGCCGCGTCGTCGTGGTGCACCAACACCATCAGACGCTTGCCCTTGCCTCCCTGGGTGTATTCCAGCATCTGCCGGTCACCATCGGAGTTGCCAAACGCGGCGATGGGGCGGCGCCCAATATGCGAATTGATGCCAATGGGTTTGCCGGATTTGTCGTCGATAAAATCGATCTCAGGCAGCCGCAGAAGCACAGGTTTCCCGTCGCGCATTTCAAATTTCGTCTTGATACTGCTGCCGACGACCTGCTCGGGGGGGATACCATAAACCTGCTCTGTCCAAGGCCGCATAAATTCGATGCCTCCGCCCGACACGATGAAGGTCTTAAAATCATTCGCGCGCAAATAGGCGAGCAGCTCGAGCATCGGCTGATAGACCATCTCAGTATAAGGCCGCTTGGTGATTGGATGCTTCGCGGTGGCGAGCCAATCCTTCACGATCTTTCCAAACTCTTCGGTGGTCATGCCCGCATGTGTGACCATCATGATCTCAGCAATGTTGTGTTCGCCGCCTGCGAGGACAGCCTTCACATCGCCCTTGAGCAGCGAGGCAAACGGTTCCTGGTCCTTCCATTCGGGATGTTGAGGAGCGAGCGCCTTCACACGGTCAACCGCAAAGCGGAGCTGAAAATACATCGGCTGCTCGGCCCAGAGGGTACCGTCATTGTCGAAGGTTGCGATCCGCTCGGTAGGCGGCACAAAGTCCGGCGAGCCTTCGGTGGTGACTTTTGCAACGAAGTCCACGATGGAGTCCTTAATTTCGCCATCTTCCCACGACGGGAGCGCGTCGGCGGCGGCAATGGTGGCACTGAACGCCACCGTGCAAGCGACTGCCGCGACGAAAAGGGAATTATATCTGCGGGCCGTTCTCATCAATGAATCATAGCCGACGGATGCACCTACTGGCAAAAAAAAAGACCCTTCACCTGAAAGGTATCGCTACGTTGCGGGAAAGGCACGCAACGGTGTCCCGTCCTTGCCCTCGGAGCAATTTTGAATTGAGAAACCGTGCATGCTCGGGATGAGGATGCAATCAGGCAACCTTCTCTCTCAGGAAGCCGATGCGCTCAAGACGGATCGTAATCCAATAGAATCTTGGCAACGAAGACAGATTTCCCATGCTTGGCAAAACTCCATTCCAGAACTTCTTTAAGACAATTCATAACGCAGTCGTGCTCGCCAACCACAACGCTAGAAGTCGGCCCAGGAATAATCCGCAAATCTTCATATTCATTCAGCTTTCGAATAACTTCCTGAATCAATTCACGGTAGGTGTCGCTGAACGGATAAAAACTCAATTCAATGGTCGTAGTCAAATAAGAAAGTGGCTCTGGTCAGACGGAGAGGGATCCACGATGTAAGTGCGACAAGCCTGTGAGACAGCCCCCACAGGCACTTTATGCCCGAGGCTGAAGGCCTCCGTCAAATCGAAAGCGCCATTTTCGTCCCGAAGAGGATGTTTCCCAACTTCGCGCGGAACCACACAGTTCCAAATTGTGGCTTCTCTTGGATTTGAGGGAGCAAAGGTAATCGACATGTCCCGCACCCTCTTCAGATCCTCCCCAAACTTCGCCCAGGATGTGATTTTTGGCAGCACGCCAAAGGCGTATCTGTCGGGCCAAACTGTTACCCGTGCCCTCCTCATCCCGGATGGAAAGGTTGCCGCCGGTGGGGTCCCCATCCGGTAGCTGTAAATGCGTTCGATCGCGGCAACCAGCCGATCGGCAGGGCGGACGATATCGCTTTCGGCCATGCCACGAAAGAAATGCAAAACGGAAATGGACTCCCGGTTTTGCCGCCTGCTAATCAGTGGAGGTGTGAACCCGACCCTTCTTGCCGCCACAAGCCCGGGCAAGGATGTGCAGGGAATTCTACGCCGCCTTGTGGCGGGCGTGAGCAGGGACATTGACGGCCTCCCAGTGCGCGCGGAAGATCGTGTGCATGACATCCGGGTCCAGATGAAAAAATTCCGCGCGGTGTTGCGCCTAGCGAAATCCGCCCTCAAGCGCGCGGAATTCGCAAAGTCCGACAAGCTGGCTCGGAGCCTCAAAGACCACTTCGGATCCATGCGGGACGATGATGTTCAGGCGAAATTGTTGCTGGATCTTCTCGATAAATCCGAAGCCCTTG
>CALBXK010000108.1 GCA_937890535.1 uncultured Spartobacteria bacterium | reverse complement strand
GCCTTCAGCTCAACATCGCCCATGATTGAGTCCATTCAAAACGTCGAAGCGGCTGTGAAATACGCTTGTCGGGTCGGGGCGAAGCGCCTCTAATCATTCGTCATGGAGAAATTAGACGCTTGGATTGCCGCAGGTGCTGGATATGTCTGGGGCCCTTGGCTGGTCATTCTTTTGGCGGGAACGCATTTGTATCTCACCTGGCGGACGGGTCTCATCCAGCGTCACCTTGGTCATGCGATTCGGCTTTCCGTTTCTAAAGAAGAGGGTGCCCAGGGCGATATTAGTCAGTTTGGGGCTCTGACGACTGCGTTGGCAGCCACTATTGGCACAGGAAATATTTACGGGGTTGCGGGCGCTGTCCTTTTGGGAGGGCCCGGAGCCGTGCTTTGGATGTGGTTGACCGGTGTTTTTGGTATCGCGACCAAGTATTCCGAAGCTTTGTTGTCTGTGAAATACCGGGTGGTGAATGAGCGGGGCCAAATGTCGGGCGGGCCGATGTTCGTATTGCAATATGCGCTCAAAGCTCGTTGGGCCGGCATGATCTTTGCGCTCTTTGCGGCCTTGGCCGCGTTTGGCATTGGGAACATGACGCAGGCGGACGCCATCTCCGGCATGGTGGTGGCGAATGCCGACGTGCTGCCATTTACGGTGGCTCCGGAGACTCTCAAAATGAGCGTTGGCATCTTTCTTGCCGGAATGACCGCCCTCGTTCTCCTCGGTGGCATTCGCTCGATTGCGCGAGTGTGTTCCTTGCTTGTTCCCTTCATGGCCGCCCTCTACGTCCTGGGTTGTTTGTTGGTTCTGGCGCTGAATTGGGAGGTGGTTCCCCATACGATCAGCCTGATCTTCAGTAGTGCTTTCACAGGACAGGCGGCGGTGGGAGGATTCGTTGGAGCGGGCATTCGGGAGGCGATGCGCTACGGCGTCGCCCGGGGTCTTTTTTCCAATGAATCCGGTTTGGGCAGTGCACCGATCGTGGCGGCGGCGGCGCGCACCAAGGATCCGGTTCGGCAGGCATTGGTTTCCAGCACCGGCACGTTCTGGGATACGGTTGTGATCTGTGCCTTGACCGGTCTCGTCCTGGTGGGATCGGGAGACTGGACCGCCGAAGGCGCCACCAAGGCCTCTCTCTGTAATCAGGCCTTTCACAGCATCGGGTGGCTGGGAGATTTTATCCTTGTGGGCGGGTTGCTCACTTTTGTGTTCTCTACGATTTTGGGATGGTCATATTACGGTGAGAAAGCCGTGGAATATCTCGTGGGAGTGAAGGCGATCATGCCCTACCGTGTCCTGTGGGTCGCGGCGGTCTTTCTGGGTTCCGTTTGGCAGAGTACGACCATTTGGAATTTTGCCGACATGATGAACGGCCTCATGGCCATCCCCAACTTGATTGCCATGTTGCTTCTCAGCGGTGTCATCGCCTCGGAAACGAAGCGCTATTTTGATGCGAGGGCGCAGGAGTGACGAAGGGTCCCCCTTCTTAATTCTTAATTTTCTTCACCCGGTCGTGCGCAGTCCGCTGGCGATGGCGTTGACGGAAAGCAGGACTTTGGGGAGGAGTTTTTCGGCAGCGGAAGTGTCCAAGGCGAGGGCGGCCCGCCAGGTTCTTAAAAGTCCGATCTGTTGACGATGGAGGATCTTTAAGGCGTCGGCGCGGAGTCGGAGGGTGCGCGCCATGCGAGGACGCCGGGATTCCACACTGCCCCCGAATATCTTCGTAAGAAGGAGACGGGTTTTCTCGAATTCCTCGGTGATGATGGCGAAGAGTCGCTCGCGAAGGGCGGGGTCGCTGACCAGGGTGGCGTATTCGCTCATGATGTCGATGTCGCAACTGGCAAGGTTCGTTTCGACGTTGGTCAAAACATAATACATGAGCGGCGATGTCTTCAGGAAGGCGCCGAGTTTTTCGAGAGGAAGAATTTCGCTGGCGAGAAGAGATTCCAGGCCGGTGCCGACGCCGAACCATCCCGGGAGGTAGTATCGGCTCTGGTTCCAACTGAAGACCCAGGGGATGGCGCGGAGATCATCGAGGGTCCGTTGGCCGGTGCGGCGGGCGGGTCGCGAGCCAATGCTGCTGGTCTCGAGCGCGTCGATCGGGGTGGCCTCCGAGTAGAAGGTCATAAATCCGTCCGCTTGAATGAGGGAAACGTATTTGTCGCGACTGGCGGCGGCCAGAATTTCGCCAATTTTTGCGTGGACATCAGGAGGAGCCGGAATGGATTTATTGGTGAGTGAAAATCCTGTGACCCCGGCGAGGAGAATTTCGAGATTGTAGGTGGCGGTGCCGAGGATGGCGTATTTTTGGGCAATGGTTTCGCCTTGTTCGGTGAGGCGAAGGTCGCCGTCGATGGTGTGGGGCGGGAGGGCCCCAAGGAAGCGATCGGTCGGGCCCGCTCCCCGGCTGATGGTGCCGCCGCGACCATGGAAGAAGCGGATTTTGGTGTTATGTCTGCGGCCTGCGGCGGCCAGGGCGGACTGGGCTTGATGGAGGGCCCATTGGCTGGCAATGATGCCACAGTCCTTGTTGCTGTCGCTGTATCCGACCATGACCTGCTGAACGGGAGAGTTCTGGACGGGCGAAAGCGGGAGGGCGCGGTCGTGCTGGTGGAAGGCGAGGCTGCGCCGGGTGACCGGATGGGCGAGGAAGGCGTCGATGAGTTCCGGGCTGCGCTCAAGATCATCCAGGGTCTCGAAGAGCGGCACCACCGGCACCTGACAGAGGAGACCCTCGGGGGTCCATTTCATCAGCCCGGCCTCGCGGGCGAGGAGATAAACAACCAGCAGGTCGGAGGTGCGTCGGGTCATGCTGACAATCAGCGATCCGATGCCTGCGCGCCCATGGTGGCGAATGTGGCGGCGTAGGATCGCGTAGCAGGAGAGGACTGCGTCCGCCTCGGTGCCGATGCCGGTATCTTTGTAAAGAAAAGGCCGGGGGGACAAGAGTTCCGCATTCAGAAAGGCGAGGCGACGGGACTCTTCCCACTCAGAAAAATCGGGTGCAGGTTGCCCGATTGCCTCAAGAATTTGCATGAGGGCCTGGTCATGAAACTGGCTGTTCTGCCGGATGTCGAGGGCGGCGAGATGAAAACCAAAGGCATCGAGGGCTCGGCGCACCGGGCGCACCGCGGTCTCGGCGAGGCGCCGGGCGCCGGTTTGTTCGAGGGCATCCTGGAGCCGGGCCAGATCGACGTCGAGCGCGGTGGGATTTTGGTAGGTTGTGCCATCGTCGGGATGGCCGTCGATCGGGAGTCCGGCCTTGAGGAGGAGAACGTATTGGCGCCAGGGTTCGTCCGGATATTGGCGGGCGAGGATGTCTGCCGTCACCGGATGGCTCTCGCGCAAGGTGGTAAGCGCAGCCTTGAGAGCGCGAGGGGTCTTTTGAAAATTCCCTGAAAGGGGAAGTTTGGTGGCGAGGTCGGTGAGTTGGCGGGAGAGGACGCCGAGGGCGTGGTGGCGGAGATCGGCCAGGGTGTCTTTGGTCACTTCGGCAGTGACGAACGGGTGGCCGTCCCGGTCGCCGCCGACCCAGGAGCCAAAGCGAACCCGGGGCCAGACTTTGGGGTCGGCAAGCAATGCCTCATCGAATCCGGCGGCGCTCCAGGCGCTGCGGAGGCGGTTGTCGAGTTGCTCGAGCGCGGTTACGCCACGGTCGCCATTGACTTGCGCGGTC
>CALBXK010000107.1 GCA_937890535.1 uncultured Spartobacteria bacterium | reverse complement strand
AAGGATGATACTGCAGTCATCAGCGGCCAAATTAAGCTCAACGCGATCACCCATGTCCGTGTCGTCGATATCCCTGGCAACGGAGCGTACCGAGATACTATAGGCGCTCCGATTTACGACGCTTGGGAAACCAGCGTCTCAGGTGGTTTTGACCTGGAAGCCGTCGGGGTCATCGGACGCGACACGAGCTTCAGCGAATGGCAGAATCTGCACGGACTCCCCGAAAGTAGCCTTGGCGAGTTGGCCGACTCCGATGAAGACGGCCGGACCGATTTGCTGGAGTATGCCGCCGGGCATTCGCCCCAGTCGCCCGACGGATTCACAGACGCCCAGCGATTTTCTATGATCGGAGGTTTGCCAGCCCTCACGGTTCGCCGCGATGAACGCGCGGTCGATCTCGTGCTCGAAATCGAAACCAGTTCGGACCTGCTGAGCTGGGCGGTCATCGCGCGTAGCACGGACGGCAATCCATTCCAAGCCGTGCCCCCGCACGCTCCGCAGGTCACTGAAACCCGTGCCCCCGGCCCGGCCAGTGTTGGGGTGATCCGGGAAGCCACCATCATCGCCCGGACCGGCTCCGCCCGGCAGGGTTTCATGCGCCTCTCTGTGCGACACAAGTGATGAAACTTTCGGGGCAACATTTCAAACATCGCGAGCAAGGGATAACCTTGGTTGAGTTGGTTGTTGTTGTTGCGGTGCTCGCCGTGCTCGCTGTCCTTTTGTTACCCGCTCTCGAGGCCGCCACAGAAAGTTCGCAGATGGGACAAAGCATTTCCAATTTGCGCCAACTCGTCGTTGCCAACCAGAGCTATGCCTCCGACCACGGCAGCTATTGTCCGGCCGACGATCGCCGCAACAACCGGCGCTGGCATGGAGCAAGGGCATCCTCCTCCCAGCCCTTCGATCCGGCATGTGGTCTGCTCGCCGAATATCTTGGCAAGTCAAAGAAAGTCGGCATCTGTCCGCTTTTCCAAGCATTGACTCGTGGGGAAAACTCCTTCGAGTCGGGCTGCGGTGGTTACGGCTACAACGCTTCTTATATCGGCGGCACCCCTTCGTGGGCCTACGACTCCCGAGGCCTGCGCGTAGCCGCGCGCCCGGCCCAGATGCATAACGCGGCTGCCACCATTATGTTCACCACTAGCGGGTATGCGACCGGCGGATCAGTGCAAGAGTACCCCTACGCGGAACCGCCTTTCTGGGACTTCGGCCAAGGTCCGAGCGGCTCACGTCCTTCGCCCACTGTTCATTTTCGCTTCCGCGGCCACGCTCTGGTGGCATGGTGCGACGGTCGCGTTACCTCGGAGCGGTCTGTGGCCCGGGAAGAGGGCGACAACCCACACGGAGGCGATGCGAAGGCCGAGAATCTGGGATGGTTCGGTCCCGAGGTGGAGAACGGATTTTGGAACCCACAAAGAACGCGGACCGCACCTTGAGTTCCACTACGGCCCCTCATCCTGCCTCGTGCTGTCCGCTTTGCGGGGAGCTGAACGGCTGCGGTTCGGGCCAGACGGATTCCCTCGCAGGGTGCTGGTGCACTGGGATGAGCCTCCCGGCGGAGTTGCTGGCCCGCGTGCCTCCCAATCAGCGCAACCAAGTGTGTATTTGCCGCAACTGCATTTTGGCCTTCCACCACGAGCAAGCAGCCGTCCGGCCGAACCTTGAAGTTTTGCCCGGTGATTTTTACTTTGAAGGCGGCTTCCTCGTTTTCACTGCTGCTTACCTTCGCCGCCGGGGATACTGTTGCCGCAATAATTGCCGTCATTGCCCTTACCGCTCATCGGTCGTCCAGCCAGCTTCAGCGGGCGGGGCCACGATTGTCGATCAAGCTACGTCGAGGTCAGGCTGAGCTGAAGATGAGCGGGTTGATTCACCGGTCGTGAGACCCGCGTAGGACCTTTTTGACCATCGCTGACCTCCACATGCCCGGCCAGAGCAGCCGAAATGCCCCCGCAGAATGCGCGTCATAGCCACCTTTGCAATTGACTTGGCGCGCGCCGGGGAAACTATCTCCTTTCACCCAAATTACTAAAAAGCCATGAGATTCGACACCCTTTGCCTCCACGGCGGACAACAACCCGATCCGACCACACTGTCACGCGCGGTGCCCGTTTACCGCACCAGTTCGTTCGTCTTCAAAAGCACCGAGCACGCCGCGAATCTCTTCGCCCTTAAAGAGCTGGGCAACATTTATACGCGGCTGATGAACCCCACGACCGACGTGCTGG
>CALBXK010000106.1 GCA_937890535.1 uncultured Spartobacteria bacterium | reverse complement strand
AATTTTTCCGCCATCGCCATGGGTTTGAGTCTAATCAGTCTCGCCACCCTTCATGCTGCCACGTCAGTTGAGGAGGTCTCATCCTCCGAAGCAAATCCTGTCACCGTTCAAGCCGTTTGGAGCCGCACCCCGGTCGTGCTGGACGGGAAGCTCGACGACCCGGTCTGGAAATCCGCCCCTAAATATCCCCTGGCCCTTTCCGTCAAGACCCAGGAGCTCCGGCCCGGTCTCCAGGATCCCGGCACGGTCCAGTTCGCTTGGGATGACGAGTTTTTTTATGCGGCCTTCGACTTTCAGGATGGAGATATCGTTCAGGAAGCTGACAAAGATCAGAAACACCATTACCAGACGGGAGATGTCGCCGAGTTGTTTCTCAAGCCCAAAGAAGAAACCTGGTATTGGGAAATGTATGCCACTCCCAACGCCTTGAAAACGGCCTTCTTTTTTCCCGGCCGGGGCCGCCTGGGCCTTCCGAGCGGGTTCAAGCACCACAGCGATCTGCAAACGGCCGCAACCGTCGAGGGAACCCTCGATGCTTGGACGGATCACGACACCCGCTGGGTTGCGGAGATGGCCATTCCCCGTCGGGAACTGGCCAAGGCTGGCATCCCGTTGGATCCCAGCCATCCCTGGCGAATCTTTGTGGGCCGATACAATTACAGCCGCTACCTCCCTTTTAAGGAGTTGTCCATGATGCCTCCTCAAGTCGAGGACAGCTACCATCTGTATGAGGGCTGGGCTGACCTCGAATTGGTCAAGCCCGCCAGCAAATGAGTTGAAGTTGGAGGTCGAAGGCGGGAAGTGCCTGGCTTACGCCGCCGTCTCTTTCACCCGAAGGCAACCCGGCGGTATTGCCTTCCGTTCGTTATTCCGCGATAGTGGGGCATGAACAATAATCTAAACTCCCTCGCCCAGTACGTGAATTCCATTTCCCAAGACGCCCGCGACCTCATCGCCGCAACCTCGGATGTCGCCGAGGACAATGTCCGAATCGCCCGGAAACGCCTCGTCTCTGCCATGGACAGTGGCAGCAAGATCTATGACCGGGTGCGCGACGATGCCCGCGACACGGCCCGTCACGCCGGGAAGAAGGTTTGCGACAATCCCGGAATCTCCGTGGCCATCGTGGTCGCGATCGGGGCTCTCATCGCCCTGTTGCTGACGCGGCGGCGCGACTGATCAGCCCAGCGCATCGCGGGCGCTTTCCAAGGCTCCCCGGCGGGTCTCCCAGTCGCGTTCCCGCTGACGATGATCCTCGACGACCTCCTCGGGAGCATTTTGCACAAAGGTCTGGCTGCTGAGCTTGCTGCGCACCTTGGTAATTTCGGCGACGACTTTGGCAATTTCGCCGTCCAAACGCTGGCGCTCGGCGGTGGGATCGACAACTCCCTCCAGAGGCAGATAAATCACCCCAATCTCCGTCGGGCAGGCCGCGACGGAACCGGGCGGGCGGGCCTCCACGGCATCAAGATCTCCGGCATTCAGCAGAGCACGCAAGGCGGGGAACTCGCCGGTCACCCAATCCTCAGCGGGCGCAATCATCCAGCGCAGCCGCTTGTTGGACGGCAGATTAAAAGTGGCACGAAGGGTGCGGGCAGCGGCGGCGGATTGGAAGATGGCGGCAGCGCGGG
The DNA here is from genome assembly GCA_937890535.1 of uncultured Spartobacteria bacterium. Taxonomy (GTDB): domain Bacteria; phylum Verrucomicrobiota; class Verrucomicrobiia; order Chthoniobacterales; family Terrimicrobiaceae; genus CAMASH01. The sequence goes on along the minus strand of CALBXK010000106.1, from coordinate 244 downwards.
GCTCGGGAGCGGCGTTTCCTGCTTCCGGCCATGGCGCAAACTGAATGCTGGTAGTGCCAAAGCCCAGCCCCTGCCAGAGTTCTTCGGTCAAAAACGGCGCATAGGGATGCAGAAGCCTGAGGACCTTTCCGATGACATGATCCATGGACGCGAGAGTTCCATCCCGTCGGCTCGGATCGCTAAAGTCCGCCTTGGCAGCCTCGATGTACCGATCGCAGAAATCGCCCCAGACAAAATCGTACAG
>CALBXK010000105.1 GCA_937890535.1 uncultured Spartobacteria bacterium | reverse complement strand
CGAGGAGAGTCGTATGCGACAATCCTACCTGGAGAAACAGCCGGCAACCCACCCAACTCGATTCTCGTCGTTGGATTCGGTGTTGAAGTGGGAAGTTCAGGCGGAGGGATTTTCACCCACGAACGTCCGTTTCGAGTTTGATCGGCACGCAGCATTTCGAATCCTGGCGCAAGAAATTTACGGCAATAATCCCTACGTTTTCGTTCGTGAACTTTTGCAAAACGCCATAGATGCGACGAATCAACTTTGCGCCCGGCAGAATATCACACCGGGGACGAACCGACGCCGCGAAACGGATTTCGTCATTCACTTCACAGTGGAACAGCTTGCGAGTGGTCGAATCGCGATCACCTGCCGAGATTACGGTGTTGGAATGGATATCCGCATCGTCACCACATATCTTGCGCGCATCGGCTCCAGTTACTACACCAGCGATGAGCTTGCCAGCGAAGGCCTTAAACTGGACGCAATAAGCCGCTTTGGTATTGGGCTTCTGAGCTGCTTCATGGTTGGTGACCAAATCAGCATTAAAAGTCGGAGGCTCAGCGCATGCGGAGGAGATGACCAGGGTATAATCGTCACCATTCCGAGTATTGACCGTCATTTCGAAGTCACAGAATTTACAGACACCACATGGGAAGGGACGAGCGTGCGGGTCGAGGTTTCGCCAGAGAAGATCACCAAGCTTCTTGGCGAGACCCAGAGCATCGCGGACTTCAAAATCGGCGATCATCTGAAACAGTTGGTTGGCTTTGTCCGAACACCAATTTTGGTCGACGAAGCTGGAAACCGCCTACTCATATTGCACCCTTCTCTGGCTTCGACATATCGACCCAACGGGGTTCCGCTAGATGTCGAGGTTTGGCAAAATAACGGTACATACCGATGGAAAGACGAACTTCAAAAATTCGAATTTTGTCCCGACCCATCACACCTCGGGCAATACCAAGTCAGTTTGGAGAGAGATCTCGGATACACCGATATTGAAGGGTTCGTCACATTTCCGATGCCTTTTGATATCGGCGGCGACATGCGGACACAAGACAATGGCATGCTCCGGCATGAAACGATGGTTGTTACCGATGCGGAAGGCAAAGAACTTCCGCAAGTTGTTGCTTGCTCTCTCGGAAGCCCAGTGAAGTTCAGAGGCAGAGATATGCCAGACGGAACCCATCCGAGCACCCTTGTCTACCAGGACGGCATCTATGTGACTGGGGAGGATCAAATCGGTCAGAAAGTCGGCGACGATCCATTTCCAGTGCACGCGTGGATAAACTATCGGCGTGATACTCGGAGCAATCTGACCGCGTCTAGGATGAGCTTTGCCCAGAAGCCGAAACAGACTCCCGGATGGATCATCATTTATGCCCGCACCTTCGCATTCAACAAAGAGATTGCAGCACTGCGTAGCATGCCCCCACTCAGCAGGCTTCAAAGGTTAGTTGCTCTCGAGAAATTTCTCGGGGTTGGGAACTGTCATGTGGCAGAGGCTCTCCCTTGGATCGAATATCCAGCTTTGGTGCTGGGTGAGGATGGGTTCTTCAAATGTGTCGCCGCTCGAGAGGCATTCCAAAACGGAATTCGCATCCTGCCGACTCCTTTACAGGAGAGTACGTTCCCTCGACTGGGGCTGGAAGCCGGAATCCGTAACGTCAAACAGGTTAAGGGTTTCCGGGGCAATACCTGGCTCTTGAACTTCGGCCGCAGTTTCTCGTCTCATTCGCTTGTTGCCGGATCGATTGAGATGTTGCAAAACGCTTTTATCAGCAGCGTTTTGCTGCCAATTGAACTTGAATTTGTAACGCTCCCCTCACGGCCTGAATTGCCTCAGCCCCTGGAAATCCATTATCCGCGAGCAAAGCGCGGTCCGGAGAATGTCCGCGATCTTCGGAAGCGGATTTTGAATGGCGGCTCCTTGGACCGCAATGAATGGGGTCGATTGAGAGCGGCTAATGTCGTCGATGGAGGAGGCACGTTCTTCACAAAATCCTTTGAATTCCCCGAGCCGTTTTCCAACCATTTTTCATTTGGATTCGACTACTTCAATTTGGGCCATCCGGCCGTACAATGGATCGTGAGCGCGGAAGCGGCTGTCGGTGAAAAAGGCGGAGGTCATGCTGCTTCTGGATCGCCCGAAGCGTCCGCGCATCATTGGATACATGACATCAGCTGGAATATAAAACAGCGCCAGCCGTGCTACGAAGTTCTGCCGCAGATTTGGAAAGCAATGGGTGATGCCGTTTCAAAATTGCCTTCGATGCACGGCGGTCCGGTCCCCGATTGCCCGGCCTTTACAGAATTTATTCCTGGGTCTCTGGTTCTGACAAAACGGGAGTACCTGGAGGAAAAACTCTCCGATAAAAAAACTGACTATTTCACAGAAGCTGATAGGAAATCGCTTTCGGCCCTCCGGGGCGTTGGCCCGGAGTTTGAAG
>CALBXK010000104.1 GCA_937890535.1 uncultured Spartobacteria bacterium | reverse complement strand
GGAACGGGCCTCGGTTTGGATCGAAAGCGAGCCGGTGCCGGTTGCCGATCCCCGTTGGAGAAATCTCCTGCGTCAACTTGCTCGATCTGATCCGGCCCGGGTGGATGGATGGTGGGAAATCGCATTGCAATATCCCTCGTGGGACATCCGGGTCGAGGCGGCCGAATTTTTTAGGCAACGTGCTCAATACGCGGCCAGCCCGGAGGCGGCTCGCAGCGATTTCGCCCGTGCCCACGATTTGCATCCGGGATCCTTTGTCATCGCTCGTCCCTATGTCGAAGCGCTGCTCGATCTAGGCGACCCGGTCGGGGCGCGGGCGGTCTTGCGCGAGGTGATGGCCGCCTACGCTTTGCCTGCGGATCGCCGGGCGGCGCAGGAACTGCTTGCAAATTTGGAGGCATCCCCCGCCTTGCCTCGTGGGGGGTGAATGGTGTATGGTGATGGGTCATGCACAAGGGGGGAAAGATTTTGATCGGATTAATCCTATGGGCCTCATGGGGGGCGGTCGCTGAAGAAGAGACCTTTCTTGATCGTATCGACCGTTCCACAAAGCAGGGCATGGAGGCCATCAATGCGGGAAACTCTGGAAAAAAAACCAAGGCGGATCCCTCGGTCGAAAGTCAGTATAGTGGACAGACTTTCAACGGCGGGGGGAATTTTGCCCAAGGTGCCAAGTCGGGGGAAATGGCCCCCTTTCTCTATGACCAGAAAGTTTCCAGCGGCCAATACGAGACCACTCGCTCATTTTTTGGCATCAAGAATCCCTGGATTGGCCGGCAGGTCTTCGAATTGAAAGAAGCCCCACTCATGGCCCGGGGGGAGCTCCGGAACGACAAGTCTTTTGCATCCGACGAGGTGGAAACCCGGGCCGTTCCCGGGACGGATCGACCAGCCTTTTCCGAAAAAGGCGACGTCAAGACCCGCACCTACCTCAATAAGGGCAAGGCGGAGGGGAAAGTGACTCAGTTCGGTGACCAACTCAATCGGGATATGAGCATCGAAGAAGTACGTGAAATCCTGAATAAGAACCGCTAACTCTGCCGACTTTGCCGAAGATATTCCATGCCTGATCACCCCGACGCCGCTTTTCTCCGCCAGGGATGCGAGAAGATTCTTAGCGAAGACGACTTTCATGCGAAACTGGCTCTCGGGCGCCCTCTGAGGGTGAAGTTGGGGGTGGATCCCACGGCGCCGGACATCCACCTGGGGCACAGTATTTCTCTGACCAAATTGCGGGAATTTCAGGATCGCGGCCATGAGGCGATTCTGATCATTGGAGATTTTACCGCCATGATTGGTGACCCCAGTGGTCGCTCGGTCACCCGTCCGCAACTCACCCACGACCAGGTGCTTGCCAATGCCAAAAGCTATCAGGAACAGGCGTTCAAAATTTTAAATCGTGAAAGCGCCCGCATCGTATTCAACGGGGAATGGTTTGAGTCCATGTGTTTTGAGGAAGTGATCAAGCTCAACAGCCGGGTCACCTTGCAACAGATGTTGGTGCGGGAGGACTTCCGGGACCGGATGGACAAGGGACAACCGATTCGCGCCCATGAGATCCAATATCCAATCATGCAGGGATGGGATTCCGTCATGGTCAAGGCCGACATCGAACTCGGCGGTACGGATCAGCTTTTCAATATTATGGTCGGACGGGACCTCCAGCGTGAGGAGGGACAGCCCCAGCAGGTTTGCATGGTCATGCCGATCCTGGCGGGACTCGATGGCAAAAAGAAAATGAGCAAGAGCCTGGGCAACTATGTCGCGCTGAACGAGAGTCCGGGCGAAATGTTCGGCAAGATCATGAGCATCAGTGACGAACTGATGCCGACCTATTACGAGATGCTCCTTCGCGAACCGCTTTCCGCGGAGGCCCATCCCATGGAAGCTAAGAAAGTCCTGGCGGCCCGGATCACGGCTCGATTTCACAGCCAGCCCGAGGCTGCCACCGCCCGGGAGGAATTTGAAACCCGCTTCAGTCGCAAAGATCTCGAACAAGCCGAACTGCCGACCTTTCAGCCCCAAGGTACGGCCTGGGACCTGGTCAGCATCGTCGTCGAAGCCTTTGGGCAATCTTTTCAGATAACAAAGTCCCGCAGCGAGGCCCGTCGTTTGATTGAAGGCGGGAGTGTGCAATGGGGCGGCGTAAAATTATCCGCCCCCAAGGAGTGTTTTCCCCAGGCCGAAGCCGGCGTCCTCAAACTGGACAAGACCCACGCGGTCCGGATCGGGTAGGCCCCATGCGGGTGGGGGCGGGGATGGAACCCGCAGTTCCCTAGGCTTTGGCAAGCTGTTCGCGGAGACGGCGGATTTCCACTAGAAACCCCGCCTCGTCTCGAGTGAGGCGGCTGCCGGGAAGCGGAAGTTCCATCTGTTGAAAAACGGGACGGGATTTACGGGTGACATTCATGAGGATGGTTCGGATGTTTTTCATAACGCCCTTGACTTTGCACCTAGGGGTAGGACATAGGATGTCCAATGCCAAAGAAAGTTCAGAGAAAACAAAAAAAGTTTTCGGGGGTTTCGGAAGCGCCGAGGGAGGGAATGGCGGCCGCCCGGTCTTCCCGGCCTCCGTTGGTGCGGATGGTGAGGTTGCATGAATTGTTGGTGGCGGGGAAATTTCCAAATTGTCGGGTTCTGGGAGAGGCGTTTGAGGTTTCGGCAAAAACGATCCAGCGGGACATCGAGTTCATGCGGGATCAGTTGGTTTTGCCCATCGCCTACGACGCGCAGCGCTATGGGTATTTCTATTCGCGGGTGGTGGCGCAGTTTCCCATGATTACGGTGAGCCAGGGGGAGTTGGTGGCCTTGTTGGTGGCGCAAAAGGCGGTTGAGCAATATCGGGGGACATCCTTCGAGAAGCCGCTGCATGCCGCCTTCGAGAAATTGGTTTCCAGTCTTGGAGATGAGGCGAGCGTCTCGCTGCACGACCTTTCCGAGGCGGTGTCCTTTCGGTCGGCGGGAGTGCCGCAGGCACAGATCAAGGTGTTTGAGGTGCTGACCGATGCGGTGATGACGAGCCGGGTGGTGGAGTTTGATTATGCGGGCCTGCGTTCGTCCCAGTCCGAACGTCGGAAGGTGCAGCCCTACCATCTCGCCTGCATTAGCAACCAATGGTACCTCATTGCCAATGATCTGGTGCGGAATGGACTGCGCACCTTTGCTCTCACCCGGATTGTTGCCCCGAAGAATCAGAAGATTCCGTTTCAGCGTCCGGCAGATTTTTCCGTGGCCGAGATGTTGTCGGGGAGTTTTGCCGCCTTCGAGGCGGGGAGAGTTGATCGGGTGCGGATTCGGTTTGATGCCTTTGCGGCGAGGCTGGCCGGGGAAAGGCAGTGGCACAAATCGCAAAAACTGAAGCAGCTCCCAGGGGGCGGGGCGGAGTTCACCATGCGGGTCGGGGTGGCTCCAGATTTGGAAAGCTGGATTCTGGGGTGGGGGGGGCATGCCGAAGTGCTGGAACCTGCGAGCTTGCGGGAAACGATCGCGAGGACGGCGGGCGAAATGATGGAACAATACGCTGCTGGAGGGCACCGGTCTCTCGGTGTCCCAAAAGAGGGAGGTGTCCCAAAAGAGGGAGGTGTCCCAAAAGAGGGAGGTGTCCCAAAAAAGGGAGGTGTCCCAAAAAAGGGAGGTGTCCCAAAAGAGGGAGGTGTCCCAAAAAAGGGAGGTGTCCCAAAAGAGGGAGGTGTCCCAAAAGAGGGAGGTGTCCCAAAAGAGGGAG
>CALBXK010000103.1 GCA_937890535.1 uncultured Spartobacteria bacterium | reverse complement strand
GGCGAGCCCGAAGACCCTGTCTCCTGGAGCCACCTGGGTGACACCACTGCCGACGGATTTTACCACGCCGGCGACCTCATCTCCAAAGATCCTCGCATCGGCTGTTTCGGAGGGATAGAGGGCCAGCGCCTTGAGCACATCGCGGAAATTCATCCCGGCGGCTTTGACCTCGATTTCGATTTCGCCCGGACCACAGGCCGGCGGATGAAAGGGCGTCAGGCGGAGGGAGTCCAGGAGCCCGCGTTCGCGCGATTCGAGCCGTAGCGGCACCGAGAGATCGAGAAGCCTTTCGTTCGAAAGGAGGCCGCGGGCAATCCGCCGCACGTAGCTCGCTTCGCCCCGGAATGCGATTTCGCGCTCGGAGCCTGGCCGGAACAATTCGTTGAGAAGAAGGATCTCGTCCGCAGGTGATGCCGGCGGGGGAAGATCCATCCCGCAGCAGGCAATGGTCGGATGCTCGTTGGCCACCACCCGCAGAAGCCCAACGGCCGGGGCTTGCGCCACGGAAACCTCGTGCGGCCGTCCGACAGCTTGCGCGGCACGAGTCACCAAATCCAGCTGAAGCTTCCTGCCCGGCCCCATTTCCTCCAGAGCCTGAGTGAGGTGGAGCAAACTGTCGGTGGCAGCCCAGTCCGCGCGCTCCCCGGCGCCCGGCAGGACCTCGTCCAAACACCACAAAAACACAAGGCGCTCCGGCGGTTCCCCGGAGCAAGCCTCGAAGAGCTGTTTCCAATCCCCGGGCTCCCCGGCGCTCAGAGTGAAGTCACCGTCTGCAGCGACCGCAAAGGCTTTCCCGCGATGCGCCACCCGGCACTGGACTCCCGCCGTCCGAAGATGCCCGGCAAGACGGTCCCCGAGGCCGGATTCATCTGCAAAAATAAGCCAGGAATTTTCAGCGGGCTTCCCTGCCACAGAGGGGAGCACTTCCCGAGGTGCAATCCATTCCTTGCGGGCCATGAGGCCGATCAGACTCTCATCACCATTGGTGCGGACGAGCCCGGGGAGAGAGAGCGCTTCGCTGAACCCTGATTCGAGAAGGACGCTCTCCCATTGCGCGCGGGTGAGTAATGGATTATTGGGACGCAGATCCCGATCGGTAAACCGCCACCAACCGCTCGTAAGACCGAAGACGGCATTCAGCCAAAGATGCTGGGAACCCACATCGACAAACAACAAGCTCCCGCCAGGGGCAAGAAGATCGCTCAAGTTTCGAAGGGCCGCATCCACGTCGCTCACGGCGTGGATCACGTTGGTTCCGAGAATTATGTCAAACGAACCGGATGCCAGCTCCTGCGCGGCTCCCGGCTTTTCGAGATCGAACGCCTGGAATTCGACCTCGGGAAATGCCGCCAGTTTCTGGCGCGCTGCCGGAAAGAATGATGCAGAAACATCGCTAAAAATATACGAGTGAAGTCCGCGCTCGAGCAGAGGCAGGACTTGAGAAGCGAGGCCACCCGTACCGGCCCCGACCTCAAGGATGCGGAGCCCCCGCCCTTCGGGAAGCTGGCGGGCCGCTTCCTCAACGGCACACCCAAGAGCTGCCAACCAGGGACTGGTCGCGAGCGAATCGCCATAAAATAGATCGAGCACCTCGGCGGTTGCGGTTGAAAATAGAACCTGCACGGCATCTTTTTCACCACGTAAAATGGGGCCAAGCTCTGCCGTGGTGGCCGCACAAAGGAAGGCCTCCGAGAGGTGGCCCGGATGTTCAGTGACGTTTTTGCGAAGCAATGCCGACATGGACCCGGCCGTCGCCCGAAGCGCATCCGTCGACAGGTATCCCTCATCGCTGGCCACCAGCAGGTCATTTTTAAGCAAGCCTTCCACCAACTGAGCAAAAGCGGGGCGCATGGGTTCTGCCACTCCAAGCGAATCCGCAGTGAAGGGTTCATCAGCGTCGGAGAGCATCGCCTCAAAGCCGCAGGCGACCTGCGCCAGGGTCAGCGACTCTCCGGCGGCGTTGGCGGCTTCCAAATGATTCCGCCCGCGCATCCCGATGACTTCCTCCAGAGCCGTTCCGGCCGCCTCATGCAGCCGACTCAGAGGCAAAGGTTCTGGCGATGCGGTCCAGGAATCGGTCACCTGCTTTTCCCAGGCCACATGGTAGGTCAGATCGCGGCCTTTGCCTTTCTTGCTGGAGCGGCGGGCCCCTTCGACGCTGATGGCGCGAAAGCCTTGAATGCTGACACACGGTCTCCCAGCATCATCATAGATATCGATTCCGCCCTCAACGAGTTCGTCGTTGGCATGTTTCACCCCGGCGCTGACAAGACCTGCAGCCCCCGGTGATCGCAAAAATAAAATCCTGGAGAAGCGAACCGGCAGTCTCATCCCTGCGGTGCGCCCTTCGATGGTGGCAGCTCCCGCGGAGAAAATCTGCAGGGCCCCGTCAAAGAGGACCGGGTGCAGGGGATATTCTCCGGCGCGATGCGCAATTCCATCCGAAAGCGAGACCCGGCCGGACGATTTTCCAGCTCCTGCCGAAAGGGCGCGGATCGGACGAAACTCCTCCCCGTAGCGGAGGCCCATATCGCTCATGTGCTCATAGAAGGACCCGACCTCGACAGTCTCCAAGCCCGCAGGCTGAGCGCCCTCCCATTCGCAGGCCTCAAAAGCGGACCCAGTGCGCTCGCCGCGCAGTGAGCCTACGACATGCACTGACCAGGAGGCACTGTTTTCAAAGCGGCTCTGAATCGCAAACGTGTGGTCGTTTGGGTTGCAGGTCAGTTCAAGGAGCAGCCCGGACGGCGGATCGGGCAGAATGAGCGGCTTGCGGATTTCAAAATCTTCCACCACAAAAGCGGCACCATCGAACAACTGCACTCCCGCCTCCAGCGCCATTTCGACGAAACCCGCCGCGGGAAAAATCGTAAGATTCTCAACGCGGTGATCCTTGAGGAACGCCATGTGCCGACTATCCAGCCGGGTGATCCAAGTCGGGGTGGCCCTTGGCAAACGGACATCGAGGAGGCCACGACCACCCGGAGCCAGCCGGCCATCGCGCACTTCGCTGCTTTCGTTCCACCACCGGTTCCTGTCCCATGCGTAAGCTGGCAAAGTGAGAAGCCGCCGCGAGGGAGTGATCGCCTCAAAGTCGAGATCTACGCCCGCCAGGTGAAGATCCATCGCCGACTCGATCAGCGACTCCTGCTCGCGCTCCCGCCGCATGGACGCCAGGATGGCCGGCTTGTCGGCCTGGCCCGCCAAACATTCCTGAATCGAGCGCACCAGCGCAGGATGAGCGCCAATTTCCAGCCAGACATCCACGCCGTGATCCGACATTCCCCTGATCGCGGAGGCAAATTCCACCGGCAGCCGCACTCCCCGCACCCAATGCGCGGCATCGCAGGCCTCTCCGGCATGGCGAAGGCCAGTCACAGTGCTAAAAAATGGGATAGTTTCGGATGCGGGGGAAATCCCTGACAGCCGACCCTCGAGACCGTCTGCAGCCGGCTGCATCATCGCATGGTGGAAGGGATACTCTACTTTCAAAAAGCGGGCAAAAATTTCTTCGGCCTCCAACTCAGCAGCAATGGCCTCCAATGAGGACTTTTTGCCGGACAGCGTAAGGGATTGAGGACCGTTGAACGCCGCGACGCTCACGGTGCCATCGTGGCGGGCGATGACAGCCGCCGCTTCCTCCGGAGTCATGCCAACCGCCAGCATCCCCCCGCCGTCAGGCATGTGTTCATCCATGCATCGACCGCGAAACACGATAATCTGCGCCGCCTCATCCAGAGTCAGAATTCCTGCCACGCAGGCCGCCGCCACCTCTCCGACACTGTGTCCCATCAGGGCCGCTGGCACGACGCCCCAGGACTTCCAAAGCGCGGCGAGCCCCATCTGGATGGCAAAGATAGCAGGCTGCGAGACCTCTGTCCGGTGCATTTGCGAGGAAGCTTCCTGACGCGCCAGTTCCTCGATCAACGAGAACCTCGCCCACGGACGCATGGCCTCCTCACAGGCCTCGATCATACTCTTGAAGACCGGCTCATGCCGCATGAGTTCCATGCCCATTCCCCACGCCTGGGTGCCCTGCCCGCTCATCACAAAGCCCACCCGTGCCGCCTGCTCGCGCCGGGGCGCGAACGAGACGCGTACCTTTGGTGCCGGTTCCCCCTTCGAAAACGCAGCGAGTTCCTGCGAAACCTCCTCCATGGAGGAGGATGCCACCGCGATCCGGTGCGAGTGGTGGTTGCGCCGGGCTCCCAGCATGTAGGTCAAATCCGGCAGGAGGGGAGAGCTCCCGTTCAGCATCGAATGGGCATCCATCCAGACGGCCAGTTGCGCCGCAGAAGCCTGAAGGGCGACCTCGGAGCGCGCAGAAAGCATCACGGGCCATGCCCTGTCCGCGACCGCATTCTCCTCGATCCAGGCGGGCACATGATGCGGAGCCTCCGCCAAAATGACGTGAGCATTGGCCCCTCCGAATCCAAAGGAATTCACTCCGGCCATGCGGGATTCGCCCGTCAAAGGAAACGGTTCAAGCTCGACCGGAACACGCAATTTCAGCGCTTCAAAATCGATATGCGGGTTCGGGTTCTCAAAATGGAGGCTGCGGGGGATCTTTTTGTGCTTGAGGGCCAGGGCGGCCTTGACGAGCCCGGCGACTCCGGAGGCTGTCTCCAAATGGCCGAGATTGGTTTTCACCGAGCCAATGAGCAGCGGCGCCTCCGCTGGACGGTCTGCGCAAAGCGCGGTGGCGAGTGCGTGGGCTTCGATCGGATCCCCCACGGCGGTGCCCGTGCCGTGCGCCTCGACGAAGCCGATTTGGGAGGGGTCCACGCCCGCATCCCGACACGCTTCGCTGACGAGCCGCGCCTGGGCGTCGGGACTCGGAAGCGAGATGCCATTGGTATGGCCATCCTGATTCACGGCGGAACCCATGATAACGGCATGGATCGGATCGCCATCTGCGAGCGCATCGGAGAGCCGCTTCATCAGGACCATACCCGCTCCTTCACCCCGCACGAATCCGTTGGCCGAAGCATCAAAGGCCTTGCATTTGCCTTCCGGCGACAGCATCCCGGCCTGGGAAAATCCGATAAATCCATCCGGCGTAATCATCACAGTCACGCCACCAGCCATCGCCGTCTTGCATCGACCCGACAGGATGTGCTCGCAGGCCACGTGAACCGCGGTGAGGGCGGAAGAACAGGCCGTATCCAGGGCGATGCTGGGGCCACTCAGGTTGAGGCAATAGGAAATGCGGTTGGCTGCAATGCTGTGAGCGCTACCCGTAGGGGTGTGGGCGCTAATGCCGGCGCGGTCTGTGGACGTGTGTTGGATGGCCTGATAATCATTGTGCGAAACTCCGACGAAGACGCCCATATCAGTGCCCTTCTCGAAATCCAATACGAGCCCGGCATCCTCAATCGCCTCCCAAGCCGTCTCAAGGAGGAGCCGCTGCTGCGGGTCGATGTAGGCCGCCTCGCGAGGAGAGATCCCGAAAAACTGCGGATCAAATTGATCAATCGCGCCCAAAAAACCGCCTCGCTTGGCGATCGTCTTTCCAACGATTCCAGGCTCAGCATCGTAAAACCGCTCCACGTTCCAGCGATCGGGAGGCACATCGCAAACGCCCTCCCGGCCTTCCACAAGCAGATTCCAAAACGATTCCGCATCATTCACTCCTCCCGGAAACCGGCAGCCGATTCCGATGATGGCAATGCCCTCCCGCTTGCTTGGTTGCGAGGTGAGGGAAGCGGTGGAATCGGAATTAATGCTCATGTTTTCTATGGGACAAACGGGACTTGCCTCCGTCTAAAAAGGGCGTTCCTCAGCCAATCGCAAGAATTTTATCGAACGCGGATGGGGACTCTAAGGGGTACGCCACCTCCTCGCAAGCAACCGATGCGTCTTCTATCGTCTGGGGGGAAGATCCCGCAATCGCGCCAGCGGTCCGATCGCTTTCCCTCGGACTGACGATGGCGGGCTGGAATGCGCTTCGCCTCATACTCAACCATGAAGGGCAACGCTCGGAGAGAGACGGGACCCGCGCCAGGCCGGGTAAAGCCCGCTGGCAATCCCAACGCCCACAGCAATGATGATCGCCTGGAAAATCAGACTCCAGCTGAGATCGGGTTCGAGGAGGCCGCGGACTTCGGGCAGCGTGCCAAGGACGGCGAGGGTCGCCGCGCCGAGCAGGACACCGGAAAGGCCACCCAGCACCCCAAGAACGGCTGATTCGGAAAGGATCAGGCCGACGATCATGCGTCTCCTCCACCCCAGCGCGAGCAGGATGCCAATCTCATGCGTCCGCTCGAAAACCGTCATAAGCATCGTATTCATGACGCCGAAGATGCCAACAATGATGGCGAGAAGCGAAGTGCTCCAACTCATGGCCCTGGCGATTTTGAACCCCTGGCTGGTGCCAACGACCTCCGAGGATTTGACGGCGCGCAGCCGGTCGAACGTTTCCTCGATCGTGCGGCACAGCGCCGCAATCCGTCCCCCTCCGGCATCGGCAGGCACCCGAATATCAATAAAATTGATCCGGCCCTCATAGCCTGAAGCCCTTTGAAAAAGTGGAAGTGCGAGGAGCACCGCCCCATTTTCGACGAGGGAATGGCCGTCAACAATCCCAACGATCACAAACTCCTCGGCCTCGATCTGGAGCGTGTCGCCAACTTTCTTGCCCAGCATCCCCGCAGCCAAAGTCCCCAGCACGACGGCAGGTTCGTTGGCGTCGAGAGGCATTCGGCCTTCGATGACCGTGAGTTTTTCCCAGGTGAACCCACCCCATTCGCGCCCGGAAACCATGATCATGGGAGTGTCCTCGACGCTGAGCATCTGCATGAGCACGGTCGTGGCTTCCGCAACATCGGGCAACTCCGCGATCTGGTCGCGGATCGATTCGTCAAAGGCTTTGGGCAGAATCCCGCCTTCCATGTTGCTTACGATCACGTCGATGCCGATGGCATCGAGCTGTTTGACAATGCTTTTTTCATAGCCCGCGGACATGCCGACGAGGGCAACGACGGCCGCGATGCCGATGGCAATCCCGACAATGGTGAGGGCGGTGCGAAGCGGGCGACGCCACAGGTCGCGGAATACGATGGTGAAAAATGTCATGGCGTGGAGGTGTCGGAGACGATGCGTCCGTCCTTCATCCTGAGGAGGCGCGAGGCATGAGCCGCGATCTCGTGGTCGTGAGTGACCAGCACAAGCGTCGTGCCGTGCTCGCGCTGGAGCTGGCCAAGAATCTCCATCACATGGGCGGCATTTTGGCTATCGAGGTTTCCTGTCGGCTCATCCGCGAGCAGGACGGGCGGCCGATTGGCGAGGCTCCGGGCAATCGCCGCTCGCTGCCTCTCCCCTCCCGAGAGCTTGACCGGAAGATGATTGATGCGGTGCGAAAGACCAACCGATTCCAGCAACTCCGCCGTGCGGGCGGTGCGGGCCGCCGCAGAAAAACCCTGGCCAAACATGGGGATTTGCACATTTTCTGCTACAGTGAAGGTGGGCAGCAGGTGGAACGCCTGGAAGATAAAGCCAATCTCGCGACCACGATACCGGGCGGGATCTGAGAGGCAGGCCATATCGCGTCCGCGATAGCTCAGGCTGCCGGACGAAGGCGAGTCCAGTAGGCCGAGCATATTGAGCAGCGTCGTCTTCCCAGACCCGCTCGAGCCCACCACAGCGACGAACTCACCTTCAGAAATCTTAAAATCGACGCCCTGCAAGGCCGCCACCCGGCCGTCGTCAAATTCCCTGGTGAGCCCGGAGGCCTCGAAAATAACCGATGGCTGCGCTAGGGATGGGTTACCTGGCATGGTTCTCGGCTTGCTGGCTTGCTCCGCCCGGCGGCGACAGGGGAATCCCACTGTCGGCCGACACGCGGATCGGACAGGCAGGTGAGCAGATCCCAAAAGGCCGAACGGTAGTTCGGAAACGGCTCGGTGTCGCCCTCCTCAGAGGCGGCCAGCCACCGAGTGCGAGAGGGCAGTTCGTAATGCGGCAGGGAGCTCTTGATGTGGTGGATTCCGTGGAGGGGTTCGTGGAGGAGCGTCAGAGAAACAAATTTTCCCGACAAAGTGTCTGCGACGATGCTCCGGGTGGCACTGCGTGCCGAGTGCCCGCTGAGCCCGACATGCTCGATGTATTTTCTCCAACTCTGCAGGTTGCCGGCGATAAACGCGGGAATGATAAAGTTCAAACAAAGGAAAGCCCAGAGATCAAAGGCGGCCGATAGACCCAGGATCGTCGCCCAGACGGCGAGGCCAAACCCAAGTTCGGCCCAAATCCGCAAGCGCACCTTCCGATTCGAAATTGGAGAAGGTCGCTGGAAGAAGATCCTCCAAAAAAGAAAGGGAGTATAAAACAATCCAAAGTTCAGCTCGAGGAATACCGCAAGACGCCTCGCCCAGAGCGGGGATCGCGTGTCAACAAACGGCCAAAGCTCGATGTCTTTTTCGGTGGCAAGGTTGACGTGATGCTTCTGATGCAGCACGCGATAGAGCGTAAAGCTGGTCAAGCTCATGTTCCCGATGAGGATGCC
>CALBXK010000102.1 GCA_937890535.1 uncultured Spartobacteria bacterium | reverse complement strand
TTCATAATCGAGGCCGAGTTCCTCCAGAGCATGCACCATGTCGTCAAACACGCCCGCATTGTAGAGGCTGTTGGAAAATAGTCGCCCCATGAGGAACTCCAGGGAGAGGTAATAGACGCGTTTGACGTTGCGGTTGTGGTACACCGCCTGGGAGGCGAGCATACGTTCGACAATCAAACTTTGAACCGCTTTTGACGTGGCAAGCCACCAATCCCGCTTTGTGGCGGTGGAGGCATCCCGCGACTGACTGAAGGTGAGATGGTGCTGGATGAGGGACTTCAGTCCCGCAACGGAATGATCGAGGTCAGATTGGAATGCACTCATGGAAATCGGGGTTGGGGTGGTCCCTCAAGTCGCTTTTTGTTCGGTGAGGTAGGCGGCGATGGTATTGACACTGACGAAAGCGGTTCGTGCGACCTCGGCATTTTGGGTCGCGACGCCGAAGTTTTTTTCAATGCTGACGGCCAACTCAAGAGCATCAATGGAATCCAGCGCCAATCCTTCTGGTGTAAAAAGTGGGGTGTCATCGCCAATGGATTCGGGGGCCATCTTCAGCATGAGGCTATCCACCATCATCTTCTTAATACGGGTTTTTAGTTCAATTTCAGACATTGAGGCCGTAAGGAACTATGGAGAGCGGGGATTGAACAGAAAAATCTCGCGACTGCGGACCGGATCGGGGGGTGTCTCCGGAGTGATCAACGGGCTTGCGTGTGCCTCCTGTTCGCCTATTCCTTTGGGATGGCGGGGAAGATTCGGCTCGATGTGGCCTTGGTCCAGCAAGGGGCGTTTCCTTCGCGCGAGAAGGCGCGGCGGGCCATCATGGCGGGCTGGGTGTCGTCCGGGGAACGGCGGCTCGATAAACCGGGGATGTTGGTGGACGCAGAGGGTTCCCTGGAGGTGAAGGGGGGAGAAAAGTTCGTCGGTCGGGGAGGCTTGAAATTGGAGGGAGCTCTGGCCGGATTTGGTCTCAGGGTGCAGGATCGCGTGGCCCTTGATATTGGGGCTTCGACCGGGGGATTTACCGATTGTTTGTTACAGGCGGGCGCGGTGCGCGTTCATGCCGTGGATGTTGGCCGGGGGCAACTTGATTGGCGACTACGCAATGACCCCCGGGTGATCGTCAAGGAGGGGCTGAATGCGCGCCATATCACCCCGGCGGATATTGGTGAAGCGGTGGATATTTGTGTCGCGGACGTCAGTTTCATATCCTTGACGTTGATTTTGCCTGCTGTGTTTGTCTTACTGGCTCCCGACGCCGACATGATAACCCTCATTAAACCCCAATTTGAGCTCACTCCCAACAAGGTGGGCCGTGGCGGCGTGGTGCGGGATTCCCGCTACCATGAGGAAGCGGTCGAACGCATCCGGGCCTTTGTCGCTTCAGCCGGCGCTCGTTGGCAAGGGGTGATACCCTCACCGATCACAGGCCGCGAAGGTAATGTTGAATTTTTGGCTCACATCAAATTATGAAGCGTGGAAAATTAGCAACTACGGACGGGCTGCGGCTGCCCGGCCTTCGAAGCGGAAATTGGCAGCTTGAACGAAGGAAATTTTTCTTCTTATGATTGGACTGATCGCGCATTCCGAAAAAGCGGAGGGCCGTGCGGCGGTACGGCTCATGATCAAGGCGCTGAAGGAATGCAATATTGCGTTTGCATTGGAGGCGAATACGGCCGCTTTGGTGGGGCGCAGATCCCGCCTTGACGTGCGGGCCCTGGCGGCCGATGCCGAGTTGTTGGTCGTGATGGGTGGTGACGGGACGATCCTGCGGGTCGTGCACAAATTAGGAGCCCTTCTTCGTCCGATTCTCGGCGTCAACATCGGTTCGCTGGGATTTCTGACATGCGTTGGGGTGGCTGAGATCGGGCGGGCGGTGCAGAGCATCGTCCGGCGGGACTATGTGGTGAGCCCTAGGGCTCTCCTTCGGGCGGAGCTGAGTCCCGCCGTTGGCAGGCGAGCCCATTTGCAGGGTTTGAATGACGTCGTCATTAGCCGGGGAGAACGCTCCCAGTTGGTGAAAATTGCAGTGCGGATTGATGGCACAGAATTGACGGATTACAATGCCGACGGACTGATCATTTCGACTCCGACGGGTTCCACCGCGTATTCTCTTTCTGCGGGGGGCCCGGTCTTGATGCCGGACTCCGGAGCGTTTGTGGTCACGCCGATCTGTCCCCACGTTCTTACCAATCGCTCTACGGTGGTGAGTGATCGGTCCGTGATCGAGGCGCGGTTGGTTGTTCCCGAGAAGGAAGTTTTTGTCACGGTGGACGGGCGGGCCACCCGGGCGATGCGTGTCGGGGATGTGCTCCGGGTCTTCAAGAGTGATCGCACCCTTCCGCTGGTCACCCTGCCGGGACGGTCGTTTCCGAAGGTCCTGCGGCAGAAACTCAAATGGAGCGGAAGCAACGTATGAAGAAGGGCGCTTTCCGGAAGGCCGGGCTGATCGATGAGGGCCTGGTTGACTCGCCACACCTGCGTTTTGGCTGCGATTCGATTCAATGCTTCTGCTATCCAGTCGACCCCCGCCAGAATACGTTCATCTTATGACTCCGATTACCGAAATCCTCAATCCCGCTCATGTCAGGCTGGGATTGGAAGCCCCGGACGAAGCCGGGGCTGTGGACGCGGTGCTGGCCCTACTGGAGGGAGATCGCAGGGTGCTGGATTTTTTCAGGCTGAGCGAATCGGTGAAAACGCGGAGTGCGGGAGGCATCGTGGAGCATGGATGTGGAATCTGCATCGCCCATGGACGCACCGAGTCGATTTCGTCGCTGGTGATGGCGGCGGGGCGTTTTCCCCAGGGTGTTCCTGCCCGGGAAGGGGAGGTGCTCATGAAGTTGATTTTTGTGGCGGGAATTCCGGCGGCATTTAGTTCGGAATACCTTCGGACCGTGGGCGCGATCGCCAGAATTTGCCGGGATCGCCATCAACTCGAACGTCTCCTGGCTGCCAAGACGGCGTCGCAATTTGTGGATCTGCTTGGTGTCGGCGAGGCGAAGTTGTAAATTTGGAGGCTTCCTGATTAGTTGAACTGGAAATGTCCCTGCTTGAAGTCAAAGATTTGCGTGTCTGGTTTCCCGTTTATGGGGGATTGTTGCGACGGCGGGTGGGGGAGATCAAGGCGGTCGATGGGGTGAGTTTTACGGTTGAGGAGGGGCAGACCGTGGGGTTGGTCGGGGAGAGTGGCAGCGGGAAAACAACCATCGGGCGCGCTTTACTTAAACTGGAGCCCGCCACTTCGGGAGAAGTGTGCTTTGAAGGGCAAAGCGTGCTGCCCATGAGGGAAGCGGAGTTTCGGCCCCTGCGGCGGGAGATGCAGATGATTTTTCAGGATCCGTTTGGCTCCTTGAATCCCCGCATGACCTGCGGCGAGATCATAGGCGAGGCGTTGGAAATCCATTTCAAAACCATGTCCCGGTCCGACCGCCGCCTCAGGGTGGCGGAGCTTCTGAATCAGGTTGGCCTCAGTCGGGAGGCGGTGACCCGGCACCCCCACGAATTCAGTGGAGGTCAACGCCAGCGCATCGGCATCGCCCGGGCTCTTGCTGTGAAGCCGCGATTCATCGTCTGCGATGAACCCGTCAGCGCCCTCGACGTTAGTGTGCAGGGACAAATCGTCAATCTCCTCATGGATCTGCAGGCGGAGTTCGGCATCTCCTATCTTTTCATCGCCCATGATCTCGCCGTCGTGGAACACATCAGCGATTTTGTTCTCGTGATGCATGGGGGGCGCATTGTCGAGGCGGCTCCAGCGGGAGAACTTTATTGCTCTCCCCGGCACGAATATACCAAAACGCTTCTGGCCGCCGTGCCCCAGCTTGGATAATGATTTTCGAAATTTCCATGACCGATATTGCAAAATTCCGCTCCTCCGTTTGGGGGCTCTCCGTTTTCTGCGGATGCAGCGCGATCCGGTAGTCCCGGCTGTCCCCATGCATCCCTTGCTTCGCAAATTTCTCGGTATGAACTGGCTGCTGTTCGCGACCATGCTCGCGCTTCAAGCCTATGGGATCTACGCGATTTACAGCGCCACCTGGGTGCGTAACGAGAAATACTGGAGCCTGCAAATCGCCTGGATGGCGATCAGTCTTCCCGTGTATTTCGTGGTGTCGTTGATTGATTATCGCTGGGTTCGTTGGGGGGCGGTTCCCGTGTATTTGGTGAGCATCGCGGGGCTGGTGGCAACCAGATTCGTCGGAGTGGAGCGTGGCGGGGCGAAGAGTTGGATTGATCTGGGAGTGATGAATTTTCAGCCCTCGCAACTAGCGATTGTGGGTGGGATCATGGCCCTGGCAGTGTTTTTGGAGCTTTCGAAAAAAACGACACCCTTTCTGCGGATTCTGGCCTGTGGGGTGATCGTGGCCGTGCCGTGGTGCCTGATTCTCATTCAACCGGATTTGGGGTCTTGTATCGTTTGGGTTCCGATGTTGCTGGCTATGATGTTTATCGGAGGAGTTCCCAAACGCTGGTTGATTGCCATGATGATCATCGGATTGGCGGTCATTCCCCTGGTGGTCAACTTCGGGCTTAAACCCTACCAATACGCCAGAATTACGACTTTTCTCAATCCTGATCTCGATCCGAAGGGAGCCGGATGGACTATCAACCAATCCCTCATTGCCATCGGCTCCGGCGGACTGACGGGCAAGGGATTTAAAGCGCCCAACACCCAAAATGAACTGGGATTCCTGCCGGCCACCATCGTTCACAATGACTTTATTTTTTCGGTCATGGGGGAACAACACGGTTTTATTGGAGGGATCATCCTGATGCTTGTATTTGCCCTCCTCTTTCTTCTCATGCTTCACGTCGCGTTGGAGGCGCGGGACCTTCTGGGACAACTCCTGGCGGTGGGAATCGTCATGTTGCTCTTCACCCATACCTTCATGAATATCGGAATGACCATTTCCGTCACACCGGTCACCGGACTCCCGCTTCCCTTTGTGAGTTACGGTGGGTCGTTCTTGATGATCACCATGATCAGCATGGGAATTATCCAAAGCGTCTGGATCCATCGCAAGACGCTTCGGGAGTGACCCATTTCCGGACGGGTGCCCGCCCGGCTGGAGCGGAACAGGGTGGGACTATTGAGGGGTCACCGAAAAAGTGTCTTATTTGCAATCCGGTTCACTTAAGCGAAATGGCCTTGGGAATGATCAGGCATCAAACCCCTTGTGGGATCACCGACTGCGGGTTATGTCATTGAGATGATAAGGATTCCCTGGAAAATTGTAGCGGCCATTGCCGCCGTCTGGATTGTGGCCGGACTCGCCATTCTGTGGTCCCGGGCGGCGCGGGCCACCCCCGAATCGGTGGCCAATTTCATCACCAAGAATCCCATCGCGAATCTGGTCCCGGCTGGCCGCGAAAAAATAATCGATCAGGTCGCCGCACAAATCAATGCCCTCGATTTTGAGCAGCGCGAGAAGTTGCGGAAGGAACGTGTCGATCGCATCTTTTTTAAGCAGATGACTAAGGACGAACGTCGTCGGTTTCTGGATCAGACTCTTCCGGAGGGATTCCGGCAATTGATGATATCGTTTAACAAAATGAGCCCGGAGCGCCGCAAGAAAGCGGTGGAGCGTGCCATGAATGATCTCGAAGAGGGCAGCCCGGAGGAGTTTGGGAAAATTGATCGTGCCGAGGCGCAAAAATTTGTTTCGGAAGGGATGGAGGCCTTTTACAGCGAAGCAAATGCGGAGGTGAAGCTGGATTTTGCCCCTGTCATTGAGCGTCTCCAGCGAGCATCCCAAGGACTGCGATGAAACGAGGATTTTCCTTAATCGAATTGTTGGCCAGCATCGCTGTGATTGCCGTGCTCACAGCCATTATTGTGCCGTCCATGAGCGTCGTCAGAGCCCGTGCCGACTCCGTGAATTGCCTCGGCAACCTGAGGTCCCTTGGAGTCGCTCTCAGCAGTTATCTGGCAGAGAATCAAATGAAGATGCCCGAACTGGAGGCAGCCCGAGCGGATAAGTCCGAGGATGTCCCCGTGATCGACAATACCCTGGATGCCTATTTGAGCTCTCCCAAAGTGTTTCTCTGTCCCTCAGATGGCGAGGAAGGGAAGGTGACCGGCACGAGCTACTACTGGAACAGCACCCTCAACGGACAGCCTCTGGCGAGTCTGAACTTTCTTGCCCTCTTTTCTGATCATACCAAGATCCCGGTCCTCGTGGACAAGGAAGGATGGCATAAGAAGACCAAAGAGAAGGTGAATCATTTGTTTGCCGATGGCCACGCCACCAATGAATTGAGATTGTTCTCGGAATAGACGTGGTTCGTCTCGAGAAACTTTCCAAGTCGTTCCGCGGACGACCGGCACTGAGCGAACTCTCCCTGACCATCGAACGGGGAGAGATTTTCGGTCTCTTGGGGCATAATGGGGCGGGAAAAAGTACGACCTTTGGGATGATGCTCGGGCACGTCCATCCGGATGCCGGGGAAGCATTCATCGCCGGCCACTCGGTCCAACGGGAGCGTGCTCTCGCACTCAGTCGGGTGGGGGCGATATTTGAAACCCCGGCCTTTTATGACTACATGAGCGGCTGGCAAAACCTCCGCTTCTTCGTTTCACTTTCCGGAATGGTTTCCGAAGACCGACTGAAAGAGGCGGTGAGGATGGTTCGCCTGGAGGAACGGATTCACGATCCGGTGAGGACCTACAGCCATGGAATGCGTCAGCGCCTTGCGCTCGCGCAGGCTCTTCTTCCCGATCCAGAATTTATCCTTCTCGATGAACCCACTGAGGGGCTTGATCCGGAGGGAATTCACGAAATGCGGGGCATGATTCGCGAACTGCGGGACCAACACGGCCTGACGGTCATGCTCTCGTCGCATTTGCTTGCCGAGGTGGAAGTGCTTTGTGATCGCGTCGCAATTCTGGACCGGGGGAGGTTGGTCTTTTGCGGTTCCTGGAAAAGCGGTGATCCTCGATGGAAGCTTGACCTCGATGATTGGCCTCGGGCGCGGACGATTTTTAATGCTGTCGGAGCAACTTTAACCGAGCCGGACATGGTGACTCTTCCTCCGCACCTTGATATGGCAGATCTGGTGACCTCCCTGGTGGAAGCCGGATTGAAGGTGAGGAGTGTCGAGCCAAGGCGTGCCACTCTCGAGGACTTCTATATGGAGCATATTTCACGATGAAGTTATTTTGGCTCCAGTTGAAAGGTGAGATGCGGAAACTTTTTGCCCGCAAACGAACCTTCATTGGATTCGGAGCCTTTCTGGTCTTTGAGATCGTGATTTTGTTCTTATTGCGTCTCGACAAGGTGCAGGCCACGTTTCGGAGCGTAGTGGAAAAGGCCGGCTATGATGGTTTGGAATATTTTTCCGGCCTCACCATTGCCTTTCTTGTCGTGGTTTGGACGGTCTTCCTTCTTGAGGCCCTCTTTCTTGCCTTGGTGGCCGGGGATGTGGTGAGCAAGGAAGTGGAGGATGGGTCGTTGCGCATGATCCTGTGTCGTCCGGTCTCCCGGGGGAGGATCTTATTGCTCAAGGGCGTCGTCAGTTGTTTCTATACCTTCGCGCTCACCGGGTTTGTCATGCTGACCGCCCTCGTCGTGGCTTGTCTCTACAAGGGAATGGGCGCCATGTTTATTTATGAGCCGTTTGAAAAGGTCTTCGTTTTCCACGAATTTTGGCCCGGGCTCTTCCGCTACCTCCTTGCCTTTCCGATCCTTTCCCTAAGCCTGTGCACGATCACCGCGCTGGCCTTCTGTCTGTCGTGTTTTAATATGAAGCCGTCCGCGGCCACGATCATCACGCTTTCTGTGCTTTTCGCTGACTTTATCCTCAAAAGTGTTCCGTTTTTTGAAAGCATCAGGGAACTCTTCATTACACGCAGAATTTCCCTCTGGGTGCATGTTTTTGATACCCGGATTCCCTGGGAAATGATGGTGGAAAATTTCGCATGGCTGGGAGCCATCAATGCCACCTTGTTTCTCATTGGATGGATGGTGTTCGAGCAGCGGGATTTCAAATCCTGAGTAGAACGGATCGCTGACCCGTTTTTTCAATACCCGAGGACGACCAACCCAGCAAAGCGCGCAAAGTGAGAGACGTTCCGGGTGACCAAAGGAAGTTGCTTTTCGACTGCGGTGGCTGCGATCCACAAGTCGTTTGCACCAATCAGGGTGCCCTGGCGGCGCATTTTTCTCGTCAGCTGCGCATAGGTCGTTCCCACGGCCTGCGTCACCGGGAGAATCTCGAAGGAGTCCACGATATTGATCAAGTTGGGGTCGTCCAAGCACTCAAATCCCTCGGTAAATTCTCCGTAGGCCGCGACAGGCAACAGGGCGAGACTTTCGGTGTGGGCTTCGAGAAAAATGTGTGCGTTCCCTTGTCCCTGTCGGCGTTCGCGTTGAAAATCGATCAGGAAAGTAGTGTCAAAAATCAGCGCTTCCATTTGGCGTCTGGAGGATGATCTTCAATCTGCGCACGATCCAAACGATCCAAAATATCCTCCGCCATCGGCGGCAGTCTATCCGTCCGGGAAAGCAATCCGCCGCAACGTGGATTCCCGGTGTCCCACTCCGCCCGTTTTATGATCTGAGAAAAGGACTCTTTGGGATGTCTCCGGGCGCGAGCCAGCTTCCGATAGGCTTCCTCATCAACAGAAAGTGTCTTTGTTGCCAAACAAACAGGCCATACACAAATATGGGAGATAGTCAAGGAGTTGGGGGGAGAGTCTGCCGGTGTTTTCCTGTCGCCAGATGAACGAACTCCAATACTGACCCAGCATGGGAATCGTGTTTGTCGCGATTGTGGGGTGATTGTTGACACAGATTGCGCGTACGTGTAGTATGGAAATGATTTCACAACGACTAAAAAAACGAATGAACATTACCTTGGCCACAGATGAGGAAACCATCAATCGAAGCAGGGAATACGCGCTGAAACATGGGACCTCACTCAACCAGTTGGTGCGTGATTTTTTGCAGAGCCTGGCACGCCAGGAAGATCGGGATTTGGTGGCTGACGAATTCCTTCGGAATGCGACCGGGCATTCCGGGCATTCCTCGGAAGGCTTTCGATTTGACCGC
This sequence comes from uncultured Spartobacteria bacterium, assembly GCA_937890535.1. Taxonomy (GTDB): domain Bacteria; phylum Verrucomicrobiota; class Verrucomicrobiia; order Chthoniobacterales; family Terrimicrobiaceae; genus CAMASH01. The sequence continues at coordinate 10,705 of CALBXK010000102.1, read as the reverse complement.
GAAGATGCTCACCGGAGGCTCAATTGATTTTCATCGACTCCAATGTCGTGGTCTATGCAAACGATTCCCGGAATTCGGAGAAGCAGCAGATTGCTTTGGGGGTCATTGGAAAGGCGTTGCGTTCGAGCACCGGCGTGATTTCCACGCAAGTTCTCCAGGAATACGCAAATGTGGCCCTTGGCAAATTGGCTCAGCGCCAAGATGTGGTCTTGCGCCAGCTCGCGATTCTGGAGCGCCTGGAGGTTGTTTCCCAAACCCCGGCCCTCGTGAGGCGGGCGGTCGAACTCCGGGGCCTCTATGGAATCAGCTTCTGGGATGCGTCCATCGTGGCAGCCGCTGAAAGCCGCGAGTGTCGTGAAATTGTGTCCGAAGACCTGAATGCGGGACAGTTTTACGGCGGGGTGGTTGTGAGCAACCCCTTCGTCGGCTGAGATTGCTCTTCATTCTCCGCGCACGCGCTGGGGGTGGGTGTAGATATTCATTCGGCCGTCGCGGAGGAAGCCGATCAGGGTCTGGTTGTTTTCCTCGGCGTATTCCACCGCAAGACCGGTGGGCGCGGAAATGGCGGCGATTATGGGGAAGTGGGCGGCGAGTGCTTTTTGTACGATTTCGTAGGCGACCCGGCCGCTAACCAGGAGGATGCCCTCGCTATCGTTGGCGTTTCGAAGGAGACGTTCGCCGATGATCTTGTCGAGGGCGTTGTGCCGTCCGACATCTTCCCTAAGGAGAAGAAGGTTTCCCAGGAGATCGAACCATGCGCTGGCGTGAAGGCCCCCGGTTTGGGCGAAGGTTTTTTGGGCAGTGTGCAAACGTGCGGGCAGGCTGTGAAGCGTTTCCGGAGAAACGCAGCCGAAGGACTGAACGATGGGTTCGGGCGGGCGCTCCGAGGCGAGGGAGGCTTTGGAACACAGGCCGCAACTCGAAGAGGCGATAAAGAGGCGGCGGATTTCGGTCAGATTCAGATTGAGGTGGGGGGCGGGAGTGACATTGAGGATGGTTCCCCGCCGTCCGGTTGGGAGATGGGGGCAGGGGGCAATCTCAAGGATGTCTTCGCGTTTGGCGATCAGCCCTTCGGTGAAGAGAAATCCGGTGACAAGCTCCCGGTCGTCGCCGGGAGTGCGCATCAGGGTGACGAGGGGCTCGTTGTGAATCCGGATTTCCAGGGGTTCCTCGACCGCGACCCGATCGGTGGTGAGTTCCGCCGGGCTGTCTGATCGCAGACGTTGGATGGGAACTGTCGTGACGCCAGGGTTCATGAAGGAGTGAGTTTTTCGATTCGGACGAAGGCATTGTAATCGGGAACGCCTCCTCTGGCATCCACGACACCTTTTCGAATGATGACATTGCCTTCCGGCCAATGGACCTGGAGGTTGCCGCGGGCGATGGGGGCGGGAAAGATACGGCACTTGAGCTGGCCGAGATCATTGCGCAGAAAGACGGGGTCGCCCTTGATGAGGTGGAGTTCGGTGGCATCGTCCGGGTTGATTAGAACCGCATCACGCGGTGCGCCATTGAGCGGATCCACCTCGGCGTAGATGAGGCTGTTGAACTGTTTTCCTCGGCGGGTACTCGCCTTGAATTGTCCTTCCGGCCTCTGGTGATCGGGCAGTGGCACCGCGAGGAGACAGCCCTTACCGCTGGGGGTGGGGAAGTTTCCATCGACGCAGAGATGCGGACCGCCGTATTGGAAGGCATCGCCGATGTGGCGGAGATGTTGGACGCCTTCATAGAAGGGAACGATGCGGGCAATCTCCTCCCGGATCTCCTGGCCTGTCTCGCATCCAAGGAGGTGGGCTTCTTTGGGACGGGTGACGGCGGCAAGCTCGCGTAGAATTTTCCACTCCGCCCGGGCCTGTCCGACCTGACGGGGGAGTTCGGGCGAAAACATGACCCGCCGTTCTGTGCTGGTCTCGGTGCCGCCATCATCCTGTTCGTAGCGGGTTTTGGCCGGCAGGAGAATGACCTCCTCCTGGGCGGGAATGAACATCTGGTCGGTGAGAATAATGTCCTGATGGACCCGCATGGGAACGCGGGCCAGAGCGCGGCGGACCTCCGCGGGGTCGGGGAGGTTGCGGAGAAAATTTCCCCCGAGGCTGTAGAGGAGATCCATTTCGCCCCGGGCCGAGGCTTCGATCATTTCCGTGGTGGTGGTGCCGACCCAATCCGGGACCGGAAATCCATAGGCGGCTGAGAGCTCGCCAGCATTCTCGGGATTCACGGGTTTGAGGCCGGGAAATGCGGTGGCGTAGGCCCCCATCTCGCCGCCGCCCTGTACCGAAGAATGACCCCGGATGGGCATGAGGCCATTTTTGTCCCGGCCGACGTAACCCCGCAGCAGCCCCAAGTTGAGAATCATCTGCACCGCATCGGCGCCAAAAGCGTGCTGGGTGATTCCCATGCTCCAGACCAGCACGGCGTTTTTCGCATTTTTTATCAGACCAGCGAACTCCCGCATCGAGGCTTCCTTGAGCCCGGCCTGGGCTTCGAGCGTCGGCCAGTCGAAAGCCTTGGCTTCGGCGCGCAGGGCGTCCACGCCTTCGGTGTGGGCGGTGACAAAATCCATGGCGATCCCGTCGTCCTCGAACAATGCCTTGATGACCCCGTGGAGGAAGGCGATGTCGCCTCCTTGGGCTACGGGAAACCAATAGTCCATGATGTCAGTTCCAAAGACGGCGCTTTTGGCGGTGGAGGGGACCCAGTAGCGCTCCATCCCGGGTTCGCGATAGGGATTTACCATCACCACTTTGGTGCCGAGGGCCTTGGCTTCGTGAAGGTACTTCGTGCTGACCGGTTGATCGTTGGCGGGATTGGAACCAAAAAACACAATCAGATCGGTACCATACCAATCCTTGTAACTGCAGGTTGAGGCCGCGACGCCCAGGGTCCGCTTCATGGCGGCGGTGGAAGGGGAATGGCAGATGCGGGCGGCGTTGTCGATATTCCCGGTACCGAGGAAGCGCGCGACTTTCTGCGCCATGTAATAGATCTCATTGGTCACTCCCCGGGCGGTGACAAAAAAAGCGAAACGGCGCGGGTTGGTGGTCTGAATTTTCCGGGCGATGCGGGCATAGGCTTCGTCCCAAGTGATGCGACGGAATCCGGGATCCCCCGCCTCACGCAGCATGGGGAAACCGAGGCGGCCGAGTTCCCTCAACCGGACGTTGTCATATTTTTCGAGGTCTTCGACGTCTTTTAGAAGGGCGGGATCAAAGGCCGCGACGGTGTTGAGTCGCAGGAGGTTGAGGCGGGTCATGCAGAGGTGCGGGCCCTTGATGGTCCAGTCATGAAGGCCTGCGACCCCGAGGGCGCAACCGTCGCAGACCCCGCGGGTGATCACCTTCCAGGCGTACGGAAGATTGTCCCGGTTCTTCCAAACAATCTGCAGCATGTTTAAAAAATGGTGAGGTTTGGTTTGTCCCAGTCCAAAGGGGATCCATCCGAGGAGGTGTTGCTTGAGGTTTTTTTTGATCTCGTGCATGGAAAGATTATTAGTGCCGGGTGCCGAGTTTGGGAAGTTCGCGAAGAAAGATGTCGGCTAGGTGGCGACCGGTTTCTTCGACGCTCATGGGGTGGGAGGCCTCGGTTTCGAGGCAGGTCATCTGCACGTCCGAGAGTCCGCAGGGGGTGATGTGACGAAACGGTTCCAGTGAAGCGGTGGTGACGTTCAGGGCCAGTCCGTGCATGGAGATCCATTGACGGAGACCCACTCCAATGGACGCGAGTTTTTTTTCATGCACCCAGACGCCGGTGAGACCGTCGCGGGATTCGGCGGCAACGCCAAGGCCTTCGCAGGTAAGAATAATGATCTTCTCCAGGAATCGCACGTAGCGGTGGAGGTCGCGGCCGCGTTTTCCAATATTAAGAATAGGGTAGGCCACGAGTTGGCCGGGTCCGTGCCAGGTTGCCTGTCCCCCGCGATTGGTTTCGACGACCGGGTGGGGGAGATGCTCCAAATCACGGAGGCTGGAGCGGTCGCGGGTGCGTCCGATTGTATAGATGCCCTCGTGTTCGAGAAGCAAAAGGGTCTCTGGGGCGGAGCCGTCATAGCAGGTCGCCCGTAGGGTATTTTGACGGTCGAGGGCAGTCGCGTAATCGATGCGACCCAACCATTGAATGCTGAGGGGCGAAGAATTCAAATCGGGAGGAGGAGGGTTTTTTGGATCATGGCGGCGTCGCGGGCCTGGAAGTGGGTCAGGCCAATGGCGAGGGCATCGGCCGCGTCGGGCGATGGGGTCTCGGTGAGGCCGAGTAGGGCGCGGACCATAAAGGCGACTTGCTGTTTGTCCGCGGCTCCACGACCGACCACGGCCTGTTTGATGCGCCGGGGCGCGTATTCGTAAACGGGGATCCCCCGTTCGGAGACCGCGAGGATGGCCGCACCGCGGGCGGCACCCAGGGTGATCGCGGTGCGATAACTTTGAACGTAAATCACACCTTCCACGGCCATTTCGGTGGGGTTGTGGCACCGGATCAGATCGGAGAGTTGCTCTCGAATCGCCAGCAGGCAGCCTGAGAGAGGGAGTTTGGCGGGATTGCGGATGACGCCGAACGCCTCCGCCTTGGTGCTTCGGCCGGAACGGGTCAGGATAGCATATCCGGTGGAGCGCAGGGCGGGATCGATGGCGATGAGGGTCTCAAGAGACATGAGCGTAAGGTATCTTGTCCAAAACTGATTCGACTTCCAGCTCGGAAAGATCTCCCCCTGGGGCTTGAAGGATGGTGGTTTCTGCATTGGCGGGTGCCCAAACCGAAGGATCGGTCGGACCAAAAATCAAGAGAGTCCTGGTGCCGACGGCGGCGGCGAGATGGGAGATGCCGCTATCATGCCCAATGAACAAGGCGCAGCGGCCAAGGACGGCGGCCAGAACGGGGAGTGGGAGATTTTCCAACACCGTCATCCGGTCAGGCAGGAGGTCTCGCAAGGCGTTTAACCGGTCCCCGTCGCATTCTCCGCCGATGAGGAGAAGATGATGAAAAATTCCGTCTTTCGCCACAGAGAGCATCAATTGTCGCCAATGATCCAAGGGCCAGTTTTTTTGTGCCCCACCGCTTCCTGGATGGATGGCAAGGAGGGGAGACGTTCGATCGGCGAGGAGACGATCGGCCGCGGCCTGATCTGCGGCTGACGGATAGACCTGAGCGGCGGGATCATCGAGCCAAAGGGCAAGTTGCTCCAGCGGGGCCGCGAGTTGCCGGGCGGCGTGCAAACCCGGACCGATCTTGGGTGACGCGGCGAGAAAATTTTTCACCCCCGCTCGTCGGAGGCATCCGGAGAAGAGTTCATCTGGGTCGTAGAGGTAGCTGATGACTTGCTGGAATCCTGAGAAGTAGGAACAAAGTTCGGGGTCGAGAGGGGCTCTGGGATGGAAGAATCCGGCCAGCGGTCCGTACTCGATGCAGCGGATGGCTTTAGCGTAGTAGCGTCCCTCGGCCAGGGTGATAATCTGGCGATAGCCGAGAATCTCAATTCCGGTGGCTGGAAAATTCTCCCTCAATAGACGAATGGCGGGGAGGGTGAGGATGAAATCCCCGATAGCTCCTCCGCGAATAACGAGAATCCGGCCAGGGGAATTTTCGGTTTTCGATGGTTGATTTTCGATCTGTTTGGACGAATCTCCCATCAATCGGGAATCGAAGACACTAGAAATTGCTGCCGCTGCCCTGATTCCTCTGAGACATCTGAGAACCGAGGGCCCCTCCGCCTTCCCAACTGGACGGTCTGTTCCATGGGATCGTGCCTCCGGCTTCCTGGGTGCTGCGGGCTTCCTCGCTTTGGGGAGCGCAGCCTTCAAGCCCGATTCCCAAAACGGCGAGAAGGACCAGGGCTGCGAGGACGCGTTTCATGAAACAGCGGGAACTCCGGCGACGTCTATTGGTCGTCGGAGATTTGATAGATCACATTATCCCCGGGAGCAATCGTGACGCCTTGGGGAACGCCCTCTTTAACGATGTCCGCAATGGAGGTCGAAGGCTCAACTGAAGTGATGCGGACCTTGCCGACCAACTGGGTGCCCCGCTTGACGAGAAGCTCGGCATTGCTGACCACGCCATTCTTGTCCCCAAGGTTGAGAACGACAAAGTTCCAAGCTGGGTTTACGGCCAGAACACGGCCTTCGAGGCCCTTCTTCATGACCTTCTGGAGACGATTCATTTTTTCCGTTTCGAGACTGGAAAGCTGGGATTCCGAGGAATCCAGTTTGCTCTGGAGTTGGGCGATGACGGCTTCTTTTTCTGCCAGAAGGGCCTTCGTCTCGTCGGTGGTTTCCCCCCCTGCAACGGCATCCGATCCGGGGCCGGCCTCCTGCAGTTTCTTCAATTCGGAGCTGGCGGTTTCCAGATCGGTGGTGAGCTTGGCGATGTCGCCTTCCAGCGTGGTTTTGGCGGCGACGGCGGCCGTGGCCTCGTTCTTGGCCTGTTCGGTCGCGGTTTGCAAACCGGAGATCTGGGTCTCCAAGGCGGTCTTTTCCGTATTGGTCGTGGCCAAGTCGTCCGTGGTGGATTTCAAATCCGCCTTGGTCGTGGTCAGATCAGCTGAGGTTTCATCAAGAGTCTCCTGGGCTGTGACCGCGAGGTCCTTTGTTTCGGTGAGTTTGGTTTTATTCACGAACCCCAAACCGGCGGAAAGGAGGGTGAAGACGATAGATACGAAGACGAGGATTTTTCCCATAATACTGGAGGTGGTTTAATAGCAGCGTTTTGTTGAGTATCAAACTGTGAATAACTCCGCAAGTCTCAAAATAAAAAAAAGATATCTTTCCGTTTGCCAGGGGGAGGGGATTGGATATCGTCGTTTTCGCCAGGGACTATGGACTGCGAACGGGGAAACCCCGCCAGGGCAGGAATGCAGCAACGGTACGTCGCTTTGCTTTGCCGTAGTTCTCTGGCACTTTTTTTGATTCGCTGGGCGAACCTCCCAAAAAGGAGCAAGAAATGCCTCAGGCAACACCAGCGCGATAGCGCATCCTGGGAAGGGCAACAAAATGTGGTGCCTGGAGAGGCAACCGAAGCGTCAGCGAAGCAAGGATGGAAAGGGTGAGAAGGGTTGGGCTTCGGGAGAACCGCACCCGACGACTTCACCGACTTACCGTATGTCTTGGGAGAAACTCCCAGTTTCTCCGTCCCATCTTTGCCTGTGGTTCTTTCAGAATGAATCCCGCAGGAGTCCTGTCTTGATCCGATTCGTGATGGCATCTTTGGTGTGGATTTAGGCGCTGTCTTGACTCTTCCGCCTGGAAAAATAATCTCTCGGGAAATGGAGGCCGATGTATTCGAGCAGGTGCGCGAGAGTTTGCAGGAATTTCTGACCGGGAAAGGCCTGCGTCGCACCGTACAGAGAGAGGCGATTATCGAAGCGGCTTTTGGCACCACCGACCATTTCACGGCGGAGGAGCTTCTCCTCAAGGCCAAAAAAATCGAGACCTCCGTGTCCCGGGCGACTGTGTACCGTACCTTGCCGCTGCTGGTCGAGAGTGGGATGCTGCGGGAATTGGATCTGGGTTCGGATACCAAGGTCTATGATCCCAACTTTGTCGAACATCCCACCCACAACCATTTGATTTGTGTGGATTGCCACAAGATCATCGAGTTTGAAGATACCAATATGGAACTGTTGGAAAATTGCATCACCCGTCGCCTGGGGTTTTCCCCGACCAACAAGGCGGTGACCATTGAGGGTCACTGCGACGAATTGAAGGCCAAGGGTACCTGTCGTAATCATCCTCCTGCCAAGCCCTGATTTATTCTTATGTGGAAAGGCCGATTTCGGCAGGCGTCCTCTGACCTGCTCACCAACTACTCCGAGTCCGTCTCCTTCGACTGGCGACTTTTCCGTCACGATATCCAAGGGAGCATCGCCCATGCGACGGCGTTGAAGAATGCGGGCATCCTTACTGCGGGCGAACTAGCGAAGATCTCCAGCGGGCTGCGGCGCATTGGACGGGAAATCGCGGCGGGTCAGTTCAAGTTTGATCCGACGCTGGAGGATATACACATGAACATAGAGGCAAAATTGACCCGGCGCATCGGTGCCGCCGGGGCCAAGTTGCATACCGCCCGTAGCCGCAATGATCAGATTTCACTCGATCTGCGTTTGTACTTGAGGGAGGAGATCGGGGAATTGGAACGCTTGGTTGTGGCGTTCCAAAAGGCGCTGATCGGCTTGGCCGCCCGTCACGAAAAGGATGTGATGCCTGGATACACCCATTTGCAAAGGGCGCAGCCGGTTTTGATTGCCCATCACCTGCTGGCCTACGTCGAGATGCTCGAGCGGGATCACGGTCGCTTGCGGGATTGCGGCGCACGACTCGATGAGTGTCCGCTAGGCTCCGGCGCGATTGCGGGGTCGACCATCGTGCTGAACCGCGAGGCCATCGCCCGTGACCTCGGGTTTTCCAGGGTCACCCAGAACAGCATGGATGCGGTGGCGGATCGGGACTTCGCCTGCGAGTTGCTTTCCGCGCTGGCTATCATTGGGATGCACCTTTCCCGCTTAAGCGAGGATGTCATTCTTTGGGCCTCGGAAGAATTTGGTTATCTGGAATTGAGCGACCAACATACCACCGGTTCGAGCCTCATGCCTCAGAAAAAAAATCCCGACATCGCCGAATTGACCCGGGGGAAGACTGGGCGGCTCTACGGCAATCTCGTGGCACTTTTGACCACCATGAAGGGACTTCCGCTGGCCTACAACCGCGACATGCAGGAGGATAAGGAGGCCATCTTTGATTCCGTGGACACCACCCGGTCCGCGTTGGCGGTTTTTTCCGAGATGCTGCGGGCGGCTCGTTTTCGGACGACTGCTACCACCCGGGCTGCAGGGGATGCCAACCTGCTGGCCACTGATGTGGCCGATCATCTGGTCCTGGGCGGGGTGCCGTTTCGGCAAGCGCATGAAATCGTTGGTCGCCTCGTGGGCTTGGCGGCTCAGAGGGGAGTGGCTCTGGATGCTCTTGATCCGGGCGATTTCCTGGCGGCTTCGCCTCTCCTGACTCGCAAAGTCGTCAAAGCTGTATTCTCCCTATCGACCGCCCTCGCGGCCCGTCGTGCGACGGGGGCTCCTTCGCCACGAAACGTGGCCCGGCGTCTGGCGTTTTGGAAGGAACGATTGTCGTGACGGCCCTCGAGCCGGATTGGAAAATTTTACAGCGTTCAGTGCTTTGCGAGACTCCGCATCTTTCCGTCTGCCGTCAGTTCGTCGCCACCCCTTCCCATCCCGGAGGAGTGGAATGGATCGCCGACGGTACCATCTGTGATGCGAATACGTTGGCTCTCTCGGCCCGCCTGACCTCGAAAGGACTTTGGCAATGAAATGGGATCGCTTCTTTCATTTTAGGGAGGTTGAGGATGATCCGAAACCCTTCCTTGACCACATTGAGGATCTGAGACGGATGCTGATTAAGATGATCGTCGTTCTGGGAGGGATGATGGGAGCGGCCTTTGCCTTCCAAGGCACCATCATCGCCATCATGGAGCGCCCCCTCATGGCCATTGATGTGGAGCGAACCAGCCTGACAAACTTTGGGGTGGCTGATCCCCTCACGATCGCGATTGAGTTAGCGTTTTACGCCGGATTAGTTTTGGCTTTTCCGTTTCTGACCTTCTTTTTGGCGGAATTCATCTTGCCTGGCTTGAAGCCGTCGGAGAAACGGATGTTGTATCCGGCGGCCGGTGTGTCCCTCGGGCTTTTTCTCGGAGGGGTGTTGTTCGCCTACTTCCTCGTCCTGCCTCCGGTCCTGGACTATTTCTTTAACTATTCCCAGTCGCTGAACTGGCACCCGCAATGGAGTGTGCGTCAGTATTTTTCCTTTACGACCCAGTTCATTATTTCGTTTGGGCTGGCCTTTGAGCTTCCCCTCGGGGTGTTGCTCTTGGTGAAATTGAATATCCTGAATGTGGAGATCCTCCAGCGAACGCGGGCCTTTGCGGTGGTGGTGATTTTATTTTTGGCGGCGATCATTACTCCGACGACCGATGTATTCACCCTCCTCTTGATGGCGGGTCCGATGTATATTCTCTATGAGGCCTGCATCATCGTGGCCCGGCTCATGGAGCGCAAAGCCCGTCGGGCGGCCGAGGCGCAGGGCGAAGACGGATGAGGGGATCGCTTTTCAGTTTGGCCGTGGCTGCGCTTCTGGTCAGCTGTCTTTACCTCCGGGCGGAACTCCCGGCGCGGGAACCTTTGCGGGATTGGAAGACGCTTGAGGGCGAGGGCTTCCGCGCTGCGATTGTGAGTTTCGATGGAACGACCATTCGGTTCCGGGCCGATAATGGCCGCAGGTCTTCCTTTCCTTTGGCCCGCCTCAGTCCCGATGATCAAAGCTTCCTCGCGGAATGGCTGGAGAATCAGCCCTTGGTGTTTGTGATGCCGGCGACGGTGGGGGTGGAGACCTCAGAGATTGACTCCGAAGTGGTGAGCGAGGACGAGCGCAAGGAAGAGTTTGTCTATCGCACTCAGAACTTTGAATTCATCTCCCAGGGAAAATTCACCCAAAGCCTGCTTCGCGAAGTGGCGAGAAACTTCGAGGCGACGCACGCCTTGCTTCAGGCCTTGCCTTGGGAGATTGATCCCAAGCCGCCTTCCGGGGATCGTTTTCGGGCCAAGCTGTTTCGAAGCGCCACTGAATACGAGGCGGCAGGTGGACTGAAAAACAGCGGCGGTGTGTATATGGGCAGCCGGGAGATATTCATGGTGCCGTTTCGGAGTATT
>CALBXK010000101.1 GCA_937890535.1 uncultured Spartobacteria bacterium | reverse complement strand
AATACTGCCCCTCCACTCATGACTCCTCCGGTGTCATTTCATTTGAGTCAATTCGATGGAAATCTCATACTGATGAAATCGCTTGACGCAAACCACCCCGGCACCCATCTTTCAGGTCATTCTTATCGAGAGTGGCAGAGGGACTGGCCCGATGAAGCCACGGCAACCGGTTCGAGGACGCGCAAGCGTCGCGAACGCCAAGGTGCCAAATCCAGCTTCGGCGCGAAAGCGCCGCAGACAGATGAGATGTGACAGTCCATTTCGGTGAACCGTCGCCTCTCTCATCGCCACTCTCGTGGGATGCCAGAGAACCATGAACGAAGATCGCCCATTTTTTTCCAATCTGAAGTGTCGCGAATGCGGGCGCCTCTATCCAAAAGAGGCGATTCACATCTGCGAGTTCGACTTCGGCCCGCTCGAAGCCGCCTACGACTACGCCGCCATCAAGGAAAGCGTCAGCCGCGAGGCCATTGCCTCCCGGCCCCAGACGATGTGGCGATATCGGGAGTTTCTCCCCATTGACGCTGCTCCCACGGTCGGCACCCAGGTCGGGTTCACTCCCTTGGTCAAAGCCGACCGCCTGGCAAAGGCCCTTGGGGTCACCGAACTTTACGTCAAAAATGATACGGTCAATTACCCAACGCTCTCCTTCAAGGATCGGGTTGTGTCAGTAGCCTTAAGCCGGGCCCGGGAGCTTGGATTTGAAATCGTCGCCTGCGCCTCGACCGGCAATCTCGCCAACTCGGTCGCCGCCCTCGCCGCCGCCGCCGGACTCCGAAGTTACGTCCTCATTCCCGCCGATCTGGAGCAAAACAAGGTGCTGGGTTCCCTGGTTTACGGCACCAATGTCATCGGCATCCACGGGGCCTACGACCAGGTCAACCGACTCTGTTCGGAAATCGCGGGAAAATATGGATGGGGGTTCGTCAATGTGAACCTCCGCCCCTATTATGCGGAAGGCAGCAAGAGCATGGGTTTTGAGATCGCGGAGCAACTCGGCTGGAAACTTCCCCGCCATACGGTCGTTCCCATGGCCAGCGGATCGCTCCTCACCAAAATTCACAAGGCGTACAAGGAATTTATTCACACCGAGCTTATTGAAAAGGCCCCATTCAGCATCCACGGTGCCCAGGCAAGCGGTTGTTCGCCGATCAGTGAAGCCATGAAAAAAGGCAGCGAAATTGTCAAACCCGTGCCTAAGCCAGAGACGATCGTAAAATCCCTGGCAATCGGCACCCCGGCCGACGGGTACTACGCGATCCGGGTGATGAAAGACACGGGAGGCCATGCTGAAGACGTCACGGACGAGGAGGTCATCGCGGGCATTCGCCTCCTGGCCGAAACCGCCGGAATTTTTGCTGAGACCGCCGGGGGCGTCACGGTGGCCTCCGCCAAAAAACTGATCGACTCAGGAAAAATCCCCCGGGACGAAAGCATTGTTCTTTGCATCACCGGCCACGGCTTGAAGACCGGCGAGGCTGTGCAGAACCGATGCGGCGAACCCCGCCTCATCAATCCCAGTCTCCGAGAATTTGAAGCCCTCATCTCCCCTACTGGAGAAAATACTGAAAAGCTGAAAAGCTGAAATCTGATCCGCAACCCACAACCCTCAATCAAAAATGTCCATTCAAGTCCGCATCCCCACCCCGCTACGGAAACTCACCGCTGATAACGAAGTCGTCACCGCCGAAGGTGCCACCATCGCCGAAATCCTCAAGAGTCTTGACCAGGCGTATCCGGGCCTGATCGAGCGCATCTGCGACGAACAGGGAGCCGTGCGCCGATTCGTCAACATCTTCCTCAACGATGAGGACATCCGCTTCCTGCAGGAAAAAGAAACCCCGGTCAAAGACGGTGACGAGATCAGCATCGTGCCCGCCATCGCCGGAGGATAGGGCTTTGCTCGTCGCCGATGATTTATTTTTTATTATCGCGATGCCTCTTGGATTTTCTTCCGGCGGCTCTTAATCTGGGATCAACATTTTAAGTACAGGCATCGTCCGCCCAAGGAAGCTTTCCCAAGGCATGAGTCTCTCATAATAAGCAATCGCCATCATCAATCAAAAATCCAAAATCGTTTCATGACCCTTACCGACGACCAAAAAGCAGCCGTTCTTCGCTGGATCGAAGAAGGCGACGGCCCCTCCGAAATTCAAAAACGCCTCAAGGAGGAATTCCAGGTCGGCCTGACCTATCTGGAAACGCGCCTATTGGCCGATGATTTGAAGCTCCAATTCAAGGATCCTGAACCTGTCCCTGAACCCGTCGCCCCTCCGGAAACGCTGGAACCCGTCGCTGCGCCGGGCTCGGTCAGCGTCACCATCGACCAGATCACCCGTCCGGGGTCCATGATCAGCGGACGGACGACCTTCAGTGACGGTGAAACCGCTGGATGGTATCTCGACCAGTCGGGGCGCCTCGGCTTGGATCCCTCGAAGCCCGACTATCGCCCTTCCGAGAGCGACGTGGCCGCCTTTCAGGCCGAACTCGAAAAGATCGCCCGCAAACAAGGAATTTAGAAAAGATCCCGATGCCGGAAGAGAGGACCAGACGAATTCCGACCGAGGGGATCTGTGGGATGCGGGTCATTAACGAACCCGCGTGAGCCGCTTTTTAGCGCTTCAGCTTTAGCTCCGCCCCGCCTCCGAAGCCTGAATCAGTGCCCCGGCGAGTTGATCGCGGCGCAAGGGCTTGGTCAGATAAGCATTCATCCCGGCAGCGAGACAGGCCTGCCGCTCTCCCGGCAGAACGTTCGCGGTGAGGGCAGTAATAAAAACACCCGGGCGGGCGTCGCGCTTTTCGATCACCCGCAGCTGACGCATCACTTCCAGACCATCAATATCCGGCATCTGGACGTCGAGAAGAATGCAATCCGGCCACTCCTCTTCACACCGCAAAATGGTTTCTTCTCCGCCGCTGGCCACCCGGGGCGCATACCCGAGTTTCTCTAGGACATGCTCGATGAGTTTGAGGTTTACGGCATCGTCATCGACGGCGAGAATTCGCAGCGGATGTTTCTCCGCAAACCCTGAGTCCAAAGCCCCCGGGCCCGCAATCTCGGTTAACGATTCCTCTCTTGGAATACCAAAGGGCACCTCCAGCACAAAGGTGGCCCCACTGCCTGGATTGCCGTGCACCGAGAGCTCACCTCCCATCAGGGAAGCCAGGCTCCGGGAAATGGCCAGGCCCAGCCCCGTGCCCCCATGCCTCCGGGAGACGCTGGAATCCGCCTGGGCAAAGGGCTCAAATATACGCGCCGCCTGAGTGGGGGGAATGCCAGGGCCCTCGTCCCGAACAAAAAATCTCATATTGATGATGCCGGGATCAGGAATTCCTGGAGCGACTTCGACCCCCAGCGCCACAGTTCCGATTGGGGTGAACTTCACCGCATTCCCGGCCAAATTGAGAAGAATTTGCCGCAACCGGCCCACATCGCCCCGCACCAGCGCGGGAAGATCTCCAACCGTCACAACCTCCAGACCGAGGCCCTTTTTCTCCGCCGCAGGTGTCAGGAGAATACTGACATCATCCAAAAGTTTCTCCGGAGAAAACACTGTGCTTTCCAGGCGCAAACGACCGCTTTCGATGCGGCTGTGATCCAAAATATCATCAATGATGCGCAACAACGCTTCGCCGCTGCCTGAGATCGTCCGGACATAATCACGCTCCTGCGCCTCAAGGGGCCTCTGGGATAACAGGTCGGCAAACCCCAGGATGGCATTCATCGGGGTACGAATTTCGTGACTCATCATGGCGAGGAACCGCGACTTGGCGCGACCAGCTTCTTCCGCCGCATCCTTGGCCTGGATCAATTGCTGGTCGATTCGCTTCTGATCCGTGACGTCCATGAGGAATCCATACCTAAGGATGCCCCCGTCGGGCAGGACCTGAGCCCGGGCTTGGTCAAGAATCCAGCGCAGTTGCCCGTCACGCTGAATCCGAAATTCCTGCCGCGACCCCGACCCCGACGCGTCGACAAAAGTCGCACTCTCGCGCACACGACTCACATCCTCGGGATGGATCAAGTCGAAGGCACGATTCACGTCCCCCATCAACTCCTCTGGAGTCCGCCCATACACATCCTCGATCCGGCGACTAAGATACACAAAGGAATGGATGCCGTCGGCGGCGACCCGATATTGATAAACCGCTCCCGGCACCTGCTCGGTAATTTGTTCCAGGGATTCCAAATGGCGGGTGCGCACCTCTTCCAGGGTCTTCTTGGCGGTGATATCGAGGAGAGTGCCCACGATGCGGGCGGACTGACCCGGCCGATCATTCACCATTCGCCCTCGATCCAGCACCCAAATCCAGTCCCCGGACTTCGCCCGCATCCGGTATTCGGCCTCGAAATCCTTCACTTGCCCGGATAGGTGCCGGGCAATTCTCTCCTGCACCATTGGAAAATCCGCCGGATGAATCAGTCGATTCCAAAACTTCGTCGTTGGTTCCATCTCGGAAATTTCGTACCCAAGGATGAGGGCGGAGTGCTCATCCAGCCGAAGCCCCCCGGCTGGCACATCCCAATCCCGCCGCCCCATGGCGGCACTACTCAGGGCAAGTTTCAACTGCTCCGAGCTTTCGATGAGTTCAAACTGCGCTTTCTTTTGATCGGTGATGTCCTGGAACGTTCCGAAGAGACGGAAGCTTTGATTTGGCCCGTAGGTCTCCCGCCGCCCAATCGACCGAACCCAGAGCAACCGACCCTTCGCGGTGGTAATTTGAAGTTCCAGGTCAAAGGGAACGTTCTCTTTTTCGCATCGCTCCATGGCTTCCTGGATGCGGGCACGGGATTCCGGCAGGTAAAATGCGAGCGCCATCTCGAGGTCAGGAGAATAATCGTCATCAACTTCGTGAATCCGATAGACTTCCCGCGACCAGGTGACGCGGCTCTCCTCGGAAAAATACTCCCATCCACCCGTGCGGGTAATGCTTCCTGTCATTTCCAGAAGCAACTGATTCCTCTGGGCTTTTTGTTCAGCCTGCTTGCGGGCACTGATATCAGCAAACGAACTCACCACCCCATCTTCGAATTTGGCCACCCGAACCGACATCCAACTCCCGAGACCTTCCTTCCCGTTCCGCAGCTCCAGTATGGCTGGCTCTCCGGTTTCGACGACCGTACAAAATTTCTCAAAAAGTTCCGGTCGAGAATACATTCCCTCATCCTGCGGCATACGTGAGCCCATCAACTGGCCCACGTCCACTCCCTGATTCTCCCCGGCGGCGGTATTGGCAAAGATGAGCTTAAAATCCGCAATGCGGCCGTCTCCACCCCGAATCGCCTCAAACAAACCGAAACCGTGCAGGGAGGTATCAAGAATCTTCTTCAGGCGGGAGTGGGCCTCCTCCGCCTGCATCTCAGAATAGGTCAACGCCCAGGCCGCCAAGCCGCCCGCCGCCGCCGCCAACCAGGTCATAAAGGAGAGAATCGAATCCAGAAGGGGTTTCTGTTCCGGAAGGCTGATCTTTTCCACCAGTTCCCAAGCACTGTAGGCCACCGTAACCACGGCAAGGACCACAAGAACAGCGACCGCGACGGGACGCCATCGCCAGCGTATATATTTGGTGGGGAGCATTCTGGTGGCGGCTGAGAGTAGCAAATCCTCGTCCTCTGCAAACAAAAATTGAGCAAGGCTCCCCGGTTGCCTCAAAGGAAAATCCGAAAAAACCACCTTTCTCTGGGGCAGCCCACTCGTTTCCCTTGACCGAAAGCCCCCCACCTCTCTTTCATACCCCGGTGAAGAAGGCCATCATCATTCCCTCGTACGGCGCGGCCAGGACCCTCCCCCTCGTCCTGCCCCGGATTCCCGCGGCGTTCTGGGAAGATGGGATCGCCATCATCGTGAATGACCGAAGCCCGGACGACACCGGCACCGTGGCGGAATCGCTCAAAACCCAATGGCCCGGAGTCGATGTCGTTCATCATGAGGTCAACCAGGGCTATGGCGGAGCCCAGAAAACCGGGCTCAAGCGCGGCCTCGCGCTCCAGGCGGACGCATTTGCCATCGTCCATTCGGACGGCCAGTATGCTCCGGAGGCGGTCTTGGATTTGATGGCCCCACTGCTCGAAGGACGATCCCAGATCGTTCAGGGATCGCGGATGATCGGCGGCGGAGCCCGCGAGGGAGGGATGCCGCTTGCCCGCTATATTCCGAATCGGATCCTGACTGCGATGGAGAACATCGTCTTTGGCACCCAAATGGCGGAGTTCCACAGCGGCTACATGCTCTATTCCCGAGCCCTGCTGGAGCGAGTCCCCTTCGACCGCCTGCAAAACAACTATAACTTCGACGCCGAAATGATTGTGCTCGCCCATCTTTCCGGACTCGAATGCACCCAGCTTCCCATCCCCACCCGCTACGATGACGAAGTCTCCAGTCTCAAGCCCATTCCCTATGGCCTCAATGTCCTAAAAATGATGGCACGGCACCTTGGCGGTCACTACCAAAAACTCCTACACGAGCACCAAGCGGCCACCGGGTGCATGACGGCAGAATTATAAAAAACGGATATGAGGGGAATTTTCCTT
>CALBXK010000100.1 GCA_937890535.1 uncultured Spartobacteria bacterium | reverse complement strand
CTTTCTGGCCCGGCGGACAGGACGCAGTGTGAGTTCTTTTATCAGATGGTTCCGCGAATACCTCAATTCGTCCCCGGCCGAATACGTCAAGAGCGTTCGCCTCGCATCCGCTGCCCGCCTGCTCGCCTGCACAGATCAAAGCATCGAGCAAATTACAGATCGATGCGGCTTCCCCAACCGCCATTACTTTTCCCGCCTCTTTACCCGCCAATACCAACAGGGTCCGGCCACCTTCCGTAAAAACAGTCGGAAATCATTGGCGTCAGTTGTCTGACCTGCACGCAAACCACCAAGGAGAGCGTCTTTTGATTACATTTTGTACTCAAAAACTCAAAAGTTGATGAGCTTTCCGTCCCGATCAAAGGCCACCTCCCACCCGATTTCCGGAAGGTCGGTTCCTGCCAAAGCGGAAACATGGCCATCGCCAAAAAGAATATTGGCCCGGGCGGCGTGTCGGAGGTGGATTTCATCGCTCCATCCGCCCCCTTGTACGATGGCGTATTGGGATTTGTCGTAGGAGGCACGGGTCGTGTAGCTGTCCGCCATGAGAAGAAAACTGGAGGGTTTACTGATGGCCATGAAATTGATTTCGCCCGTTACCCGTCCATTGCCGTCGCTGTTGGCAATGATGACGCCGTCATCGTCAGGCTTATTGGCGAGACCCAGCCATGTGACGCCATAGGTCCTCCAAGTTTTGTAAGTCTTGGGTTTCCAAGCTGGACAATAAGTGACTTTGCTTGAGGAGAGGTAGCCCTGATCAAGTAGAAGTTTATCCCACATGGCCCATCCCTGGTCTCGGTCAAAGAACAGCCATTTTCCGTCATTCTCGGACGCCGAGAGCATGGCCCCAGCCCCAACCTGTCGAAGATTTCCGATGCACTGGGAAGACAATGCTCGCTCCCGCAGACCGGCAATGCCCGGCACGAGCATGGTGATAAGAATTGAAACGATGGCGACTGTGACCAAAAGTTCCAAAAGGGTGAACCCCTGACCGGTGGATCTGGACGAATGACTTTTCATTGATTGGGCAATTCTGACTTACTCTCGGTGCCGATGATGACCATGATCAGGTTGAGATCTCCTGGATCTGCGGGGCTCTTATAGTCCGGCATGGGAGCAAGAGTTTTGATTTCACCATTCCGTAGTGGAAACGAGAGATTGAGTCCGAAGCGACTTTTGGCAGTGATTTTGAGTGGCGAGAGTAGTATTTGAGGCACCACACATTCAACAAAAATGCCATCGGGCGTCTTGCCCGTTCTCACCTCGAATCGCGGCTGAACCTTTCCCTGAAAGAGTACGCTGCTGCTGGAGCCGGCTTGGGTGCCTTGGACGATGTGACAGAATGCCCCCAGTGTGCCTTCGGGATCTTTCACCAGCTCATAGATCCCCAGATCCCCTTTGGGGTTTTTAGGCGTCGTCCAATCGTTGGTTCGTTCAAAGGGATCAAAATAGAATCCGATACCGGCGAAAGCCTCTGCAGGGGCCAGATCGGTATTTTTGATCTCAATCGCGAAATAGAGCTTTTCTTCCTCAGCGAAGGTCCGGAGGGAAAGGTTGGAGCCAAGGTCGATTGGGGAAATATCTTTCCAGTCGTCCCACTTTCCATCGATCACCATCGGGACGGAGGAGGCCTGGGGCATGAGCAGATATGTTCCCACAATCTTCTTGGGGGTTCCGTCGCCGACCTGGAAGGCAAAGTCGAAGTCAAGTAATCGGTTGGTGTCGAACGGGGCTCCGGGTATTTCGAGACTTTTCGTGCTTTCCTCGTGGGCAGCCAGCTCAAGCGTGTCCGCAAATTTCTCACCATTGAGACTGACGATGGCGTCTTCGCTGAAGGCTCGCGGGAGGTTGTTCTCAAATTCCATGATGGCTTTGCCCCCTGCACTTGGAAAGGCCGAGATTTTGACCAGATTGTCGACGTCCGAATTGCTGAGGTTCAGCGGTTCGCTGTTCGCGATCGCCGCACAGAGCTGCTCCTCGGTGCCAGGCGCCCCTTTGATGAAGATCGGAAACGGAGCCATGGGAATGATCGTGCGTCCATCGGCGTCCTGAGGGAAGCTGACTTCGTTTTCCATCAGATCAATGAAGATCGGCGCCAATGACCCGAAGTCAAACTTGACCAGCGTCGGTTCCTCTTTCCAGCGATCGACGGTTTCTTTGTAACTCCAGATCGCGGCGATGGGTGCGCCGTCGGAGTCCTGCCTGAATACATA
>CALBXK010000099.1 GCA_937890535.1 uncultured Spartobacteria bacterium | reverse complement strand
GTTCCAAGTGAGTTGAAGGTAGATTTCCCTAAACAAAAAGAGTCATGAAACGGATTTTGTTTCTCGGTATTGTAATGGCCCTCTCGATCCCGGCCTTTTTCGGCTCCACTGAAAAAGTCAAAGAAACTGAGGATGTTTTAAAAGCGGCAGGCCCCAGTTTATGGAGAGATTCTTTTCCTGACACTTCTGTGTTGGCTAGTGACCCCGTTATTCTTTCGATGAATAAGCGTGCGCAAGTCATCGACAAGCTTTTGGAAGAACGATTTGAGGTCATTATTCCTGACCTCATGCGGCGTGAAGGAATTGATATGTGGATCGTGTCGGCACGCGAATACAACGAAGATCCTGTAATTCGGACGATGCTTCCCGCTACCTGGATTGCAGCGCGTCGAAGAACCATTTTGGTGTTCTTTGATCGCGGAGAGGAGGGCGTTGAACGCTTGGCAGTAGCACGCTACAATATTGGAACGAGCTTTGAAAGTGCTTGGAACCCAGAAGAACAGCCGGATCAGTGGAGTCGCGTGGCCGAAATAGTGGCAGACCGAAATCCATCAAAAATCGGAATTAACATTTCCAATACATTTGCACATGCTGACGGCCTAACGGCATCGGAGCGCGATAATATGACGGCGGCTTTGCCCGCTGAATTTCGGTCGAGATTGGTTTCGGCAGAAAACCTTGCCGTAGGGTGGCTGGAAACTCGAACCCGAAGTGAAATGGAAATTTACCCGATGGTCGTTCGAATTGCCCGGAGTATTATCGATGAGGGCCTTTCTGAAAAGGTTATTCAGCCAGGAGTTACGCGCACGGATGATGTCGAATGGTGGTACCGCGATCGAATTGTAGAATTGGGCCTTTCAACCTGGTTTCATCCTTCCGTAGATATTCAACGCTCAACGTCCAAAGTGCGCGACGACGATTTTTCTTCAAGGGAAGAACCTGGCATAATCCAGCGCGGCGATCTGCTTCACATCGATTTTGGAATCACTTATTTGCGCCTGAACACAGATACCCAAATGTTGGCGTATGTGCTGAATCAAGACGAAAAAGATGCTCCGGAGGACTTGAACCAAGCTTTGAAAGTTGGAAATAGGCTTCAGGATATATTGACCGGTCAGTTTGTCACGGGAAGGAGTGGAAATGAAGTCCTACGCAGAGCGCTTCAACAGGCTGAGAAAGAAGGAATCAAGGCCACTATCTATACGCACCCGATTGGTTTTCATGGGCATGCGGCAGGCCCAACTATCGGCCTTTGGGATCAACAAGGTGGTGTTCCGGGAAGCGGGGACTACACATTACATCCCAATACAGCCTATTCTATGGAGCTCAATGCAGCGGTACCTATTCCATCATGGGATGGCCAAACGGTGCGAGTAATGCTTGAGGAAGATGCCTTTTTTGACGGCAAAACCGTGACATATATCGACCCTCGGCAGGAAAAACTACTTCTTATTCCTAGGCAAGATTAGTTGGATGCAGCGGCCATAGCCGAGTCGGCGGCCTTAGCTGAGTCGGCGGCCTTAGCCGCATTCCCAGTCATTTTGAATAGGTGAAAACTTACTCGACGGTCTGCGTGACTTCTTCGAAAACGGTTTTCAAGTTTCCTGCAATTCCGTCTGCCGATCCGTTGACTTTAAAACTGTCAAAACCTTCGAGACCTTTTGCAGCAATCTCATCGGTTGTCTTTCCGTCTCTAATCCCGTCGCTGACGGCTTTGCGAAGGGCAGTAAAGTAGTCTGCGGAGGCCAAGAGATCGTCCCGGGTTCCGAGAATGCCATGGGTCGGGTTACCGTGTCCATAAATAAACACGGTATCGTCAGTAAACTCTTTGTAGGCGCGCTCCAATATGGAAATCCAATTCCGGGTTGACGCTCCCGCAGCCAAATCAATGTATGCCGGCCTGTGGTTGAAGACTAAATCTCCCATGTGCACCACATTCGCTTCCTGAAAATGGATGATAGCGTCTCCGCTGGTGTGACCGGGACCGAAATACGATAGTTTGATGTTTTCATCCCCGACAGATTCTTCCCACGTTTCTTCAAACGTGACATCTGCAAACTTTTGAGCCTCAACTGAATTGTTTTTTTCAGCCGATCGTCGTTGAAGAATAGGAACGTTTGCATGGGCCAAAATATGATCAGCATCGGCCCCCAGGACGGCATTTCCAGCGGTGTGGTCACCGTGATGATGGGAATTGATCAATAAATCCATGGTTCTGTCTGACCGCTCCTTGAGTCCTTCGAGGCAAACCGCTGCACTTTCTGGGAACTGAGAGTCTACCACTGCTAAAGCTTCTGGCCGAACTAACCATCCAATTGTGCCCCCACGGCTTTCAAAGATCCCTACACCGCGCCTAATTGGGGTGAAATTGCGAGCTTGGAATGCAGAACCAAAATTACGCAGGGAAGAAGGGAGGGATGCGAGCGTAGCGAGCATCGCTGACTTCGATAAAAATGATCTCCGTGAAATAAACATGGCAATCAGTTCGTTGTAAAAGGTCGACTGGGGTCAAAGCAAGAGAACGAAGGAACCCCTTGAGGGTTCAGTCTTATTCAGACTCTAATGCCTTTATATAGTATATGATACGAATTTACCGACCCTTTCTGGTCTGCCTTATTGTTGCGACTTTATTTTCCACCGGAATTGCTGTGGGCCAAATTGCCTCGTTTACAGAGATGGTAAAGGAGGCAGAAGTGGCCGGATTAGCTGTTGTCTCGATTAAAAATGGCAAGATCGGCGAGTCTTTTTATGGAGGAGTAAGGAGTACAGAAACCAACCCACCCGTAACGGAGAACACCGTTTTTGAAGCAGAGTCTCTGAGCAAGCTTGTTGTAGCATACCTCGCCCTTCTTTTGGCAGGAGAAAAACTACTGGATTTGGATAGACCTTTGGCAGATTATGCTTCCTATCCCGACGCGGCCGCCGACCCCCAATATTTGACGATCACGGCTCGCATGGTGTTGACCCACACATCGGGTTTTCCGAATTGGCGCAATAACCGGGTTAATCTTCCCGTCCTCTTCAAGCCCGGATTGACCTTTAGTTACTCAGGCGAAGGGTTTGTATTCCTTCAACGCATCATGGAGTTCATCACGTCCAGGACATTGGAAGACTTGGCTCAGTCATACGTGTTTGAACCTTTAGGAATGAACTCATCCAGCTTTGTTTGGCAATCGGATTTTGCGGAAAATATTGCAGTCGGCCACACAGATATGGGAGTTGCGCTGAATAAGTTCACGCCTCTGACGGGGAACGCCGCGTTCAGTCTCCACACCACTGCTGCCGATTACGCTCGATTTCTTCTTGCCTCGAACGAAGGAGAAGGCCTTACTCGCAGTCAAAAGAAAGAGTTTACCACCGTTCAGGTAGATGCTGGTGATGGCATTTTCTGGGGCCTCGGGTGGGGACTTCAACCGACGCTAAAAGGATCTTCGATTTGGCATTGGGGTGATAATCCTGGTTATAAGTCGTTCGCTTTTTTGTCTGCGGATGCCAAAACTGGATTCGTGATGTTGAGCAATTCAGCGAATGGGATGC
>CALBXK010000098.1 GCA_937890535.1 uncultured Spartobacteria bacterium | reverse complement strand
TCTGCTCCAGACAGCGCCATGCCACGAATGATACCGCGCACGAGAACCTCTGGCTCTCCTTTCTGGAGAGGCGGAAGGTAGGCATGATCCTGCCAGATTTCGTCCAAGCATTCGATGCCAGCCAGAGAAAAGGCTCGTCCATCAACCCTGGGCAAAATGCCGGTGAATAAAATCGCCCCGCCGTTTTGCGCAAAGGCCAGAAGCAACCGTTCGGTTTCGAAATCCAACTCAGGAATTTCCGGCACGACCACGAGGGAAACTTGCGGGAGCACGCGGGCCAACTGCCACTCCCCCGCGACGGTAAAGTTTGCGCCCGTATCAAGTAAGAGACGATGCGTTCCGTTAATCGGAGTCAGACGCTCCCGTGGATCGCCGACCGCGAAAAGTCGCCTGTCCGCACCGTAGGTCAACGACGGACTGTGCAGCACGACGATGTCAGGGGCGAGCCGCGCATCCGCTGAGGGGGCGCAGGATTCCCAAGTGGATCGCGCCGCCGAGACCACATTCAGGGCAAAACCCGTCTCATCCGTCAACCGGCCTTCGGGATGGAGCCGGTCACCGGGAATACAGGTGGCCGAGCGAATCCAGCAGGCCAGGGCCGTCGTCTCAAGGCGGACCGCTGATGCCGGCGACCAATCCCCCCACCCGCCGTGAAAAATCGTTGGCATGATTTCACAAGGCTGGGCCGCGCTTGAACCATAAGCCGCGTTGAGACTGAAGGGAACCGATTGAGGACCTGAGGTGTCGGGATCCAGGGTCAAGACGGTCACACCAGCTGGCATGGGCTCGGGATAAGGCAGGCTACCGAGTTGGTTGAATCCCACGGCGGCAGTCGGATCGAATTCGTGGATAAAGTCCGCCACTTTCGTGACCAGGCCAAAGCCCCGGTCATGCCGCCACTGGCCAGCCTGAGCCTGGCTTGGGTCTTCTGCGGCGACCAGAAGCTCAGCGCCGAACTCCCGTCGATAGTCCGCCCGGCATTGACTGCAATAACAGGGGGAAAGCGCACTCATGGTGTCAAACCAATAGCCATCGGGACGATAGAGACGAAAAAGCTCTTCAATCTGGGGAAGAACCCGCTCATCCACATACGATGTAAACGGACAAACATTGATAAACCAGCCCGAGGGATCGCTTGAACCATCGGGATATACCCGCCGCCACTCCGGCCGCGCTTCACCTCCAGCGCCATCAATGCCGAAACTCACATAGGCCTCCGCCTTGATGCCGCGCTGCCGGGACGCGCTAACCAGCCCCCCAAAAACATCTGCCGCCAGGCGCGGATGCGGTGTTCCGACCCGCGTCGGGTAATAGGAAAATCCATAGTGGCACTTGGCAAAAAATATGGAGGCGCTGACACCCGCATCCACCAGGGATTGTCCGACACCTTCGAAATCGCAGCGCTCCCCCACCCGCACATGTGCCGGAGTGTGAAAATCAAAATGCCAGACGAGATTCATCGAAGCGGAAGAAACTAAGTCAGCCGGGCAAAATTCCCGATGCCCTCGGCGGCGCCGACATAGTCCTCGAGTTCTCCCTTGCTGACCAATTGATCCAGGGCGGAATAGGCCTCTTCTGCCGCAGCCAGGAAGCCGTCAAACATTTGATCGGTGTGGGTGAACATGATGAAGTTGCCCCCGGCACACAGGTAACCCCGCGCGACCATCATACGGATAAAGGCGATCTTGGCTTTGTTGGCCAGTTCCCCGAGATCGAAGGCAATGTACGGATTGGCCGGCATCCCCCCGATGACTGCCTTACAATCGGGATGTTGGGCCGCAAGTTGCCGGAGGCGGTTCTGAAAATCCTCGCCACGCTGCCAGATGGCAGGCTGCACCTTGAGATCACGCATCCTGCGCACGCTGGCCAACGCCGCAGCAGGCCCCACCCCGTCGGTCCAATAGCTGCTGGAAATGAAGCTGCCATTGGCTCCGTCCATCACCTCCGCACGTCCGATGATCGCACCGCAGGGAAAGCCATTGCTGGTCGCCTTGGCATACACCGCGATGTCCGGTTCGAGACCGAACAACGCACTCGCACCGGGAAACCCAAAGCGCCAGCCGCTGGTGATTTCGTCCATAATCAAGACCGCGCCGACCTCCGCCGTCCGGCGTTTGATTGTCTCCAGAAATCCTGGCTCGGGAAACTGCGTACGCATCGGCTCCATCACCACCGCAGCCGGCCGACCACCCAATTCGGCCAGCGCCGCCTCGAATGCCGCCAGGTCGTTGTATTTGAAGGGAACCGCCGTTCCTTTCAACTCGCGGGGAACTCCCAAGGGTGCCAGACCCGGCAGCAAATGCCCGTCGAGATTTTTTCCATCCCCAAGATTGGCCGCAAGATACCAATCCTGCCATCCATGATATCCGCAAAAAGCGACCCCGCTGCGGTCCGTGGCCGCACGGGCAATACGCACGGCGACACCCATGGCTTCCCCTCCACCCCGCGCATAACGCACCCGGCCCGCCCAGGGATGAAGTTCCAGCAGCAACTCGGCCAGTTCGACCTCCTGGGGTGAGAGCAGCGTGCAGTACGTTCCCCGCCCAATGCGCTGACGCACGGCCTGATCCACCACCGGATCGGAATAGCCCAACACAATCGCCCCGGCCCCCGCGCCGAAGTCGGTGTATTGCCGTCCATTAACATCCCAAATGTGCGAACCTTTGCAGCGCGAGAAATAGGAAGGCCAGGTGCCGGGATCGTAAAGTTCCGCCCATTTCGAACGCAGTCCCGAACCACCCGAGATGACCGACTTGGCATGTCGCCAAAGGTCGGGTCCGAACTTGGTTTGGGTCCGCTCCGGATCACGCCTCAAGACCCGCAGCGCGTTGGTTTCAAAGATGCAACGCAGGTCGTCTTCGCCGAGTCCAAGATCCTCGCAGGCCTCGCGCAGGCAGCGCAGTGATTCGATCCCAACGAGCGGCATGCCGCTGGGGGAATACGCCTCCTGGTCGCTGTAGAACCAGCGCGGAGGTCCGCTGACTGTCATGGATTTCCCCCGCAAATGGCTGATGGGAAAATCGCTCCCGTAGGCAATCCGGGCAGCCCCCAATTCCTGCAGGGCAATGCGAAAAGTTTCGGTTTCCGTGATGGCAGAGGCGTCAAGCCAGACATTCTCAAACTCACTGAGCCAACGGAGGTTACCACGGGCGCAGCGGTAGTTGAAGGAACGGGCAATGTGCGCCAGGACGAGATGGCATTGCGGATATCTATTCAGCAGGCGTCGTAGAGTCTCCTGATTTCCCGGGTCAGAAATTCCGCCGTCCCGCATGATATGAAGCATGAGTACGGACTTGGAAACGTGGCAGGCTTCCCACATCCATTCCGGGGCGAAGGACTCAATCGGTGCCTGTTCCGTCTCCTCACTCTTGGCATAGAGGTGATAAGGTTTGAGTCCGGCAAAGCGCCCGGACTGAAGCTGCTCCGTGA
>CALBXK010000097.1 GCA_937890535.1 uncultured Spartobacteria bacterium | reverse complement strand
GCTGCGTGGCGGATGCCATGTCCGACCAGGTTCGTGCCAACTGCGAAAACCATCAGGAATTTGGGGATGTCCTTCGCGATTTTGAACAAACCCGCAGGGTATGTGCCGCCCTCATCGGGGCGGACAAGTCGGAAATCGCCCTCTTGGGACCCACCGCTCTGGGACTCAGTCTCTTCGCCAATGGCCTCACCTGGCAGGTGGGAGACGAGATCCTCTGCTATGAGGCCGATTATCCCTCCAACGTCTATCCCTGGATGGCTCTGACGTCGCAGGGGGTCAAGCTTCGCTTTCTTCGACCCGAGGCCCCCGGGCGCATTACTCCAGAACTGGTCGCTGCCGCGCTCACGCCCTGCACCAAACTCGTCGCCCTGGCCTCCTGCCATTACCTCTCCGGCTGGCGGATCGACGTCGATGCCATTGGCCAAATTCTCCACGCCAAAGGAATCCTATTTTCCCTCGATGCCATCCAAACCGTTGGCGCTTTTCCCGTGAGCGTCGCCCATCTGGACTTTCTCAGCGCCGATGCCCACAAGTGGATGCTGGGTCCCATGGCCATTGGCATCGTCTACGTGGCCCGGCGCAACTTTGAAATCTGCCGCCCCACCCTGCTCGGAGCCTGGAATGTGCGTTCGCCGGAATTCCTCACCGAAAAAACCATCAAATTCGTAGATTCCGCCCAACGCTATGAGCCAGGCGTCCTCAATTCGGTTGGAATCTATGGAATGCGTGCCGGTCTGGAAATGCTCCTGGAAACCGGCCTCGACGTCGTCTCCCAGGCGATTCTCGACACCAGCGACCACCTGCGGGTGGGCCTTGAAGACCTCGGCTTCACCTTTCTCTCCCCTCCTCGTGACAACCCCATGCGCAGCGGCATCGTTACGGCCAGCCATCCTCAGGTTTCCTCGAAGACCCTCTTCGCAATTCTCGAAAAGTCCCACATCACCGCCTCATTGCGAAAGGCCCACGACGGCACGGAATGGCTGCGGTTCAGCCCTCACTTCTACAACACCCGCTCGGAAATGGAGCGAGTGACGAACGTTCTACATCAGGCGATCGCCGTCCATTAAAATGCGATCATTCTAGCCTTTCACCCCACCGAGGCGAACCCCGGAGACAAAGAATCGCTGGCCGAAAAGAAAAATCACAACCACCGGAAGGATCGACCAGACACTCGCCGCCATCAGAAGCGGCCAATTGGCGGAATTGAGGTCCACAAAATCAAGAAGCCCAAGGGGAATGGTTTTTAATCGGTCACTGCTCACCATCACCAGAGGATAGAGAAAGCTCTGCCAGTTCCCCAAAAAAGTGAAAATTCCAAGGGTCGCCAGTGCCGGACCTGAAAGTGGCAGAATGACGTGAATAAAACGCCCAAAGGCATTGCAGCCATCGATACATGCCGCCTCATCCAATTCGTCGGGAATTCCTTTGAAAAACTGCCTTAACAAAAACGTGCCGTAGGCCCCGAACATTGGAGGAATCATGAGCACAAAATAGCTGTCCACCACCCCGAACTTACTCATCATGATAAAGAGAGGAATCAGAGTCACACTGACCGGAACCATCAGGGTGGCTAGATAGAGAAAAAAGAGGGTTTCGCTCCCGCGAAATTTCAGCCGACTGAAGGCGAACGCCGCCAAAGCCGACGTCACCAACTGCCCAAGAGTGACCGCAACCGCAACAAGGGCGCTGTTCAGGTAGTAGCGCGCAAACGTTGAGGTGCGAAAAACCTCGAGAAAATTCTCCCAATGCCAGACCGGAGGAAAAAGGTTGCTGAAAATATTTTTGTCACTGGGAAAGATGCCCGCCCCCGGCCCCTCGAGCAGCAACTCCGCGGGATCGTTTGTTTTCACCGCGGTTCCGATCATCCACAGCAGCGGATAAAGCATGGTGAGGCCAATGACGACGAGCACGAGAAGGTAGCCGATCTTGGATCGTTGCAAGGTTTTCCAAACAGTCACGAGGTGTTCCTTAAGCATCAGTAGTTGATTTTTTTGGCCATCCACTTCCAATTCACGAAGGTAATGCTGAGAACCATGAGGAAAAGAATCCAACTCGCGGCCGCCGCCCGGCCCATGTAGAAATAGCGAAATCCATTCTCGTAGATAAAGTAGCTCAGTGTCGTCGTCGCCCCGGCGGGACCACCCCTGGTCATGACATAGGCGGCATCAAACCCCCCTTGGAATCCCCCGATGATTCCCATAGTGAGAACGAAGGCGGTGGTCGGTGAGACCATCGGCCAGGTGATGGCCAGGAATTGTCGCCACTTGCTTGCTCCATCGATAGAAGCGGCTTCGTGGAGGGTGGGATCAACGTTTTGCAGCGCCGCAAGATAGAGCACCATATTCGCCCCGCCTGCAGTGGCCCACACATTCATGATAATGAGTGCACTCTTGGCCCAAGCCGTCGATTCAAGCCAGGCGGGACCGCCTGAGGGATGGACCAGCGAGATCACATTATTGATCAACCCGTAGTCGGTGTTGAATATCCATTTCCAGAGGAGATAGATCCCTACGCCTCCTACAATGGAGGGAAGGAAAACGGCGAGCCGGAAGAGATTTCGCCCGGGAATGGTCTGATTCAAAAGCACTGCCAATCCCAGGGAGCAGGCCATGGAAATCGGAAGGCCCATCAGCAAATACAGGGTGTTGCCGACGAAATACCAAAATCGCCCGTTGACCGGCTCCACGTATTGATTCAAGGCGACCACGGCCAACACCGTCAAACCAAGAAGCCCCCCAACCCGAATCCAACCGCGCAGTCGGAACCCCACTCCGAGTGCGCCGCAGAGTATGCCGACCCCAAGGAAAAATCCAAGGAGAGGCGGGAGTCCTGGATTTCCCCGGGTCGTGAATCCGATCAAATGATAAAAATTATCCAACCCCACCCATCGCGGAGCGCGAAAAAGATCCCAGGAACAAAAGGCCAAGGCCAGTGACATCAGGATGGGAAAAAACGTAAAAGCAAAGAATCCCAAAAAACTCGGCAGCAGGAACGCCCAGGGCGTAAATGGCTTGGTGCGCATGAGGAAAGACGTCCTATTGACGGGCGGGCGAAGCGGTTAAGATACGATCGATACCATGATTCATCTGCGGAACAATTTCTGTCACGTCCGTATCCTCCTGCAGGGCCAGTTCGAACCAGTAGTCCAGTTCCTGCGACACCTCCATCAGCTCGGGAATGCGCGGCGACTCCCTCATGAATGGTATCATCTCAAGCATCGCCTTGAGGTTGGCACCCGGAACATCGTTGGCCGTCACATACTGCGCCTGGAGATCTCTTAGCGCTGGAATGGTGGTTGCCATGAGACTGACTTGCATTTCGACTCCCACCAATTCTTTCAGAAGCAGCCACGCCTCCTTGGGGTGCTTGGTCCGGGCAGAGATGGCAAAGCCCGAACTTGAGGCCCACCCGGCGCGCTCACCATTCGTGGCAAGCGGGTTCACCGCAAAAGCCCAGGGAAACTGGGCCCGATTCCTGAGTTCACCCACATCCCAGGTGTACGCCTCAACCATGGCGACCCGTCCCTGAAGAAACTCCCCCAGGCGATCCAGTGTTCCCTGGGCTCCCACTCGGAGAAAATCTCCGCCGCTCCTTAACAGCTCAACATTGGTTTTTAACCACAATTCTGCGGTCGCTCCCTGAAGTCCGGATCGGCCGCCCGTATCATCGACAAGGCTCAAACCAAAATAGTACGGGGCAATCTTATCCACACCCGCTCCAAAGCTACAGGATTCCGGATTCTGTTTTCCGTAAAGGGAAAGCTCACCCGCAATCTTCAAAAATTCAGCAAACGTCCAATCGGGCGAGGGATCAGAGATGCCAGCTGCCTCCAAGGCATCGCGATTGTAGGCAATAACTTGAAGATCGATGCCATAGGGAATGCCTAGGAGGGCTCCTCCGTGACGGTACCAGTCCACCACCTCTGATTCATAACGATTCAGATCGAAGTTGGGATCGGATTCCAGCAAGGGATCCAATGGAAGAAGAGCCCCTCTCCAGGAGAAAAGTCCAAAGCCACTTCCCATCCAGAGAATGTCAAGATCTCCCCCCGCCGCCATGATGGCGAGCGCCTTGACGTAATAATCCCGGCCCGGTGCCGACAGCATTTCCACCTGAATGCCAGGATTTTTCGCTTGAAACCTTCGCACCGCTTCCTCCTCGCTAATGCGATTCGGCCCTCCGGCCGAGATGACCCGAAGAACGACCGGCTCCGCATCGTTCACAGCCTGCTTTTTGGAGCACCCGGAAATCAACAGCAAGATCACCAGCCAACAAAACCTCGTTCGGGCCATCGAAAAAAGAAGACCATTTATGCGAAAAAACACACCAAAAAAATGTCGATCCAATCTCATCCCAACGGAACGTCCGCTGCCCGGAGAAAGCGACCCACCAGGATGACAGCGTTCAATCAAGAGCAACCACTTCCACATCATCAATGTAACTCACATTCGCATCGGGATGGGTCGGAAGAAAGGAGACTCGTCGCAAGGCACCGTTCATTTCAAAGGGAATCGCCTCGCCCACCGGCGTTCCATCCACGGAGACCACGTAGGTGGCAGCAGAGAAATCAATCTCCAGAACAACCTGCGTCCACACCCCAACCTCAAGCATAACCTCGGTGGTCTCCCAGGAGCCGTCGATCTTCATGACACCCAACTTCTCCAGCGAGTTGGAACGGTTTCCGACCGACACGGCAACGGTATTTACGTTCGAATTTTTCTCCTCGGTACCCAGATGAACACTGAATCCACTGTCCGGGGAGTCTCGAAGAAATCGGAAACTCACACGCAATTTTCCACTATCCAAAGGATCGGCCCACGAACCAATGAGCCAAAAATCCGGTGTCATCACTGCCGAGTCATCCCGGATGATGCGGATGGACTTACCTGGGGAACCTCCGTTGGCCGAGAAGAACTCCTGGTCGGAAACCTGAGGTGAGGAATCCCGCATGCCAAATGTCTTCCAAGAAGCCCCTTCGCTGTCTTCCGCTCCGAGAGTCCCCTCTCCCTTGGTGTCAAAACCCTCAAAGTCCTGACGGATGATCAAACTTTCCCCAAAAGCGGAAAAAGAGAGAACCATGGCGGTCCCGGCGACAAGCGCCGGGATTATCGCCGAGACACGGCGCATCGAGAAACCTGCCACCGGATCAAACTTGAGTCGAACGACGACGCATTCCGAACACTCCCAACCCAAGAGCGAGGCCCAGAAGCACCGAGGTGCCGGGTTCGGGAACGCCCTGAATGACAAGATCGTTGCCTCCTGTGAAGGAATTGGTTCCGAAGTCACCGACGTAGCTGATCTTCCAGATGTATCCGCCCAGACTGAACTGGTCCCCTTGGGCGTGCCCGCCGAGCAGCCCGGTGATGGCATCCGCACCATCGTTATTGATGAGAAAGAAATTGTCCAAGGGAGCCGGGGTGAACCCAAGCGCAATCTGAAGAACGCCTCCCAGGGTGACAGACCCGGTGACATCCACCTGATCATAGCCGGTTCCGACGGTAATACTGTCGATTTCAACCGAAAGAAACGAACCGCTCATCAACGAAAGATCGCCGGTGCTGATTATACCTGGGCTGTTGCCCGGGGCGAGCGTTCCTCCGCTGTTGACCGTCACCGCCCCGGTGATGAAGCCCGCACCACCCAGGGTGGCACCATCTTCCACCGTCACCGCTCCGGTTCCAGTGCCGCTACCTGAAGCGTTGTTCACCAGAAGAGTACCACTGTTGATTGAAGTGTTCCCAACATAAGCATTTCCCGTAGCGCGAGTGAACTCCACCGTTCCCAAGTTAGCAAATCCGGCGCTGCCAATTTCGACATCGCCGGTATCGCGAATATTTCCACTGACCACCAATTTGGAATCCGCGACTCGGGACGCCAAGGTGATATCTCCGGCCATGAATACTTGGCCCCCGAAAGTCGAATTGCTGGCTGAAATATTGGAAAGCCTTCGTTCCGCCGTCGTGGCAGTGAGAAACATGTTGTTTGTGATCGTGGCGCCATTCAGAGCCAGCGTCGGCGTGGAACCAACGTCTCCGATAAAGATATTAGACCCCCCAGTGCCGAAGGGGTTACTCACGGCATTAACCTGCAAAGTGGAGGAATCTCTGATAAATATACCGAATGCTGATGCTCCCGCCCCGGCCGCATCAACAATCAAACTGCCGGTTCCAACGGTCTGCAAAGTCGACCCCGTTCGGCCAAGACCAGCGTCGCCAGACAATGTAAGGGTTTGCCCAGAATCGAGTTGAAACAGGGTTTGGTTATTTGGGATAAACACCCCCGTGAGAGTCGAATTACCAGTGTAAGCCGTAATGGTGAGCGCTCCTCCGGCAGATCCAGTAATATGCTTATCAAGCGTGATTCCTCCCTGCAATTGCAACACCGTTCCGGCTCCCATTGTCAAACCGTTGGCCAGTGTATCAGACGTTCCCAGCGCATTGGCGTGTCCCACCCTCAATATGCCATTTGTAACCGCAATCGCTCCACTGAGCCCCGAATTGTTCCCACCCACAACAAGATAGCGGGAAGTATTTCCCCCATCAATCGTCAAACCATTTGCTCCCGAAAGAACCGAGTTAATGGTGCTGAGTCCATTGGTTGTCACATCGATCGTTGGCGCTCCTCCGGTCAAGGCGATTTCACCGCCAGTCACGGTGTACCCCGCAGGGCCAAAGGCAAGACCGGTGGCATTCTGTGTCCCTGACACGGTGACTGTTCCGGCCGTCCCGGCAAAAGTGGCGCTGGTAGAATCCCAGACCACATCGGTGCCATCATACCAGTTTACGTTGACATCATTCCAAGTCCCGGTACCGCCGGTTCCACTCGCCCCCCAAGTGAGTTGGGCCTTCGCAGAGATGGGGAGAATGAGGAATGCTGCCAGATAAGTGAAGCTGCAGAGTGTGGATAGGGATTTTTTCATGGGTAGAGTAGGTTTGGGGTTCTTTGGAGTTCGATACGAGAATAGTCGTAACATGTCAGTAGTCAACATTTATTTTAAAAAATTTTTTCACGGTCGGAGGCTGCTATTAAACGGGTGCGGGCAGCCTAATATTCCGGCCCCCAGTATTTGGGATTTTCCGCCCACTCCCTGATCGTGATCAAACGGACCGAACCATCGACTGCTCCGCCGATAAACGCCTTGCCGTTACCATGGCGGGGATCAATACAGTTAAACTTCCGCGGGGGAGGAAGGTTACCCGACGAATCGTTAACGCCATCGCCATCCTGATCGGTCGTCAAAGGGTAGTTACCCCAGGGAGAGTAAAAAAGGTCGGAAGTGATATTATTGGGATCATAGGCGTCGGCAATGAGGATCGTGGAAGTCGGTAGATTCACCAACCGAGCCGAGCCTTTGTTGTTGGGATTTCCAGCGGGTGGATCAAAAGACTGGGCCCGCCTGGCAAAGACCCGTCTGTCCCCGCCCGCGTAAGGGAGGCCGTAAGTAAACCACGTTCCCTTTTTGGCTGAGGGACAACGCAGGCTGTTGGCGTTGGCCCCATAAAACTTCGCGTGAGGCATATTCAGATATTCGGCGATCTTAACGTCCCAACGCTCAGAATCGCCTCCGCCTGCCTCCACCGCAATATCCGGCAACCGACCTTGATGATCCGCCGCATAGGTCAACAGGGCCGCCACAATCTGCCGCTGATGGTTCATACAAGGCGCTACGTATGAAGCCTTTCGCATCGTATCAATCGCAGGAAAAAGCAAGGCCACCAGAATCGCGATAATGGTAACAACAACCAGAAGCTCGATCAATGTGAATGCCCGAAGGCGGTGGGGATTCTGCAGGAGGACCATAGCGCGGATTATGCAATTACTATTTTGACATGTCAAGGATCGCAAGCACTTAAAAATTCGTTCCGCACTGATTACCGCGAGCAATCGGCAAGTCGTCCAAGATGGCACGCCCTCCTCCCCAAGATCTTGCAGAGGAACACGCGACCCCTGCCGCCAGTCCATTTTTGTTATTGAGTTGAACATTAGGGTGCAAACCCATCTCCAATGACTCGCAGTTGCGTAGTTTTTGATAAAACTACCCCGAATGGCATGTCTTCCGCGTGCGAAAGCGGATCTCCAACACCCCGCTCAATTCCCGGAGATCACCGGCAACTTCGAAAGATCTGCCCCACGCGACTTGCCCACGCTGGGAACTCCCCAACTCGATTCCTGATCCTGGCCGGTGGCCCTTCGATAGTCTTCCCATTGCGCCGGCGTGTAGCGGATTCCCCCCACCGCGATCCCGGCCAAATCGTAGCTGTTGTCGTTGGCCTCCCAAATCGTTTGGGCAAGCAGATTAATCTCTGGTTTCACCTGACCACCCACGATGGATTGAAAGAGACTAACCTCGGACACGCCGGGTGCCGACCATTTGCTGGTGAGTCCGACCGAACGCAAGGTCAGCCTTCGTGCGCTCCACTGGCATTTCCCCAGAATCTCCACGGTAAATTCATGCCCCAACCGCCGGGACTCCTCTTCATCGTGTACTTCATTGGTGTGGTCTCCATTCACCAGCACATTTTCCATGTTCAAGCTGCATCCCTTCCCCGCCTCCGCCCCTTCGCTGCTGAGGCGCATGACGCGGGTCAACCGCCGGTTTGGCAAAATCACACTGTCCTTGATTTCGTGGACACCGGAACCCACCAGCAGTACTTCAAATGCGCAATTGTTTTCCAGCAAAAGTCGGCGGCTGGAACTGTGGCTGCCCTGCACGTGACAAATTCCCGTCGTATTGCCGCGCGAGACAAAGCCATCGACTTCGATCCGGCTGGCCGTGTGAGCGCTCATGCCGTCGTCGCCACATTCGATGGCCTCAATGTTCTCGAACCGCGTGTGCAGCGTCGAACCGTTGATATTAAATCCATCGGCATAGAAGTGGGTCACGTTGAGGTTACGCACCACCAAGTACTCACAGCGGCCATCCGACGTTCGCAAGCCATTGCCCAGATCGGGATATTCGATGCCTTCGCCCGACAACTCTCTCGATGGGTCGATTTTGAGATAAAACCCATCTTGATCATGCGTCCATTCGCCCGCCTTTAAATCCGCCGGTTTGGGCAAAGGCGGACAATCCCCCTTGGCGTTGCGTCCCATCCGAACCATCCTGCCGTTGAACAAGAAAAAGAACCGCCGCATCAAGGCCTCGTTGACCGGTTGACCGGAGGGAAAGAGGTCGGGCAGGAGGCGAGCATTCCGGTAAAGTCCGTCCCCCAGTTCGGTCCACTCCGCCGCCCTCAGCGACGTGCAGCCGGACAAAGTCGCGCCGTGTCCATCAATGGTGATGGGCTGGCCGGGAAGCCCCGACTGATTGTCCGCGATTTCGATCCCCTCGTGATAAGGCGTCACCGTCTTGGCCAAGTGAATCACGTCGCCGGGGGCGCAGATCTTCAAGGCGGCCTTGATGGTCTGGAACGGGGCGTCCGCTGACACACCTTCGCTCGCATCGCTGCCCTGCTCATGGTTGACAAATAGATCCCTGGCCACACTGACGGGAACCATGATCACGCACAGCAGCCCGGCCATTAATTTGAGGTCAGTTTTCATTTTTCACCCGGCCCGG
Organism: uncultured Spartobacteria bacterium; assembly: GCA_937890535.1. GTDB lineage: Bacteria > Verrucomicrobiota > Verrucomicrobiia > Chthoniobacterales > Terrimicrobiaceae > CAMASH01. Next base: position 976 of record CALBXK010000097.1, on the reverse strand, counting down.
TCAGGACGATGTTGTCATAGCAACTGATGTGTCCGGGATTATCGGAAGGTAGAATGGAGAAGACCAAGTCGTCATGGGGTTGAATGTCTCCACCCAAAGCACCTTGGCCTATCAGGATGGGCATCTCGCCCACTGGTTGAATCACGATTTGATAAGTCCCGGTCAGGGGATCAATTGCCATCTGAACATGGTTCCAAACGTCGTAAACGATTCCTGTCGTGCTCTCGACGTATTTACTGCCATCCCAGTATTGCCATTTGCCATCGCCTGCGAGCAGGCTGGCCCAAAGCTCCGCCGAATCATCCTTCTTTTTCAGGCTAATCGCGGTGCGGGAGGAAGACTTGGTCAGGGGGTTAGAAACAATGTAGGCAAAGTCTTTTTCCGACCGGATAAAAACATCAAAATCAACCGTCGTGATTTTTGAAGAGTCCAGAGGCGATTTTTGTTCCCCGCCGAGCACGATCTCGGCACCTCCCCGGCTGTGCAGACAATTCACGCCGTCTCCAAAGGATGTGTGATTGTCAATGAACCAGGCCGCTGACTGATCGGCTTCCTGATTCATCGAAGGATTCTGACCGGGCCGGAAGGACTCAAAATTCTCCGTAAAAACCGTCTGTTTTCCCGGCGGAGCGTAGTGGGTCGTCGCCTTCCAATCAACCGCCACATCGTCAAGATAGGTGATGCTTCCCGGCGCTCCCTGCGGGATGAACAGCGTCCGATTAAAGAACTTCCACGCCGGAACTTCAATCGGTTGGTGAACACCAATTTCCTCAATCACCCGATTTTCGGGGATAACATAAGGAATTTCTCCGCTGATTTCGTTCTGACCGTTTAAACCCGTGCAGACCCGATAACTAGCGCGATCAAAATCCACTTTCAATTCGACCCTCTGCCATTCGCCGACGGGAAGGGAAAAGTCCGTTTCGACCCATTCCCCTTTGTTTGAATACGAGAGTCGGCCGGTTTGCGGAGAAAC
>CALBXK010000096.1 GCA_937890535.1 uncultured Spartobacteria bacterium | reverse complement strand
GCCGGTCTATTTAAATGAAGGAGGCAACTATCTGCCGATGAATATTCCTCAGGACGGCTTTTCGCCTTATGTGGTGAATTCCGGCAATAGGTGGCTCATTGGACCGCTTTCCTATGATATTGGACAGGCGGAAAGAATATCTGCCGCTTTTAGTGCTAGAAATTGGCTTGTGGCTCTGAAATATCAGGATCGTGTCAAATGTCTTAATGACTTTATTACGTGGAACAGGTATCTTGACGCAGATTTCACCCCGCGCGCTTTTGACAAAATTCCTAACACTCTGGGTCGGATTCTTGGGGATGCTTCGTTTCACCAAGATGTCAAATTTGCTCCCTACACGCGCTGTTATGTTTTCACGGACGACAAGACGGGGGCTCCCATTGCTGTTATTTGGGGACATAAAGAAACGGTTGATCGGTGGAAGGAGGCCGCCCCAATCATCAAATTTGATTTTGGCACTCAGGATTTAACATTTGTTGACCTGATGGAAAATGAGGTCATTTTTCCAAGAGACCGGGATGGTCGGACGCTTATTCCGATGTCGCCATTTCCGTTATTCATTAAGGCACCACCGGGGACAGAGGATATTTTGTCCAGCGCGATTGCCAACGGAACATTTGATGAATCCAGCAGTGGTCTGACCGATGGAGTGATTGACGTTGTCGCTTATCCCAATTCGGAAGGTGGAGCGGCAATCAATTTAAAAAACAATTTGAACAGAGAAATCAAAGGAGAAGCGGAGATGACATTGAACAGCGCGGTGAGCAAAATTTTCCTCGAGTTTTCGGCCCTCGGTTCCCAGGAGGGATCTATTGACCTTACTCAAGACCATCCCGGCTTTGGGAAGTTGCTCGAGTTTGACTTTAAATTCAAATTTGCGGGGATGAATTCGATACAATTATCAAATCCCTATATTCTTGTACAAGAAGGCAGTGCTGCAATAATTGAGATTGATGGTTCGATTGCCGATTGGGAGGGTATTCCCGGGACTGAAATTGGACCAGGATTGCTGGTAAAATTTTTCATCTCGGAGGATCATCTCCATCTCTTGATTGCAGCCAATGATCGCAAAATGTTGGCCGGCGGTGGCCTGGCAGGGGTCGGTCTATATATTGACCCGTTTGAACGGATCAGCGACTGGACCGACGCGAAAACGATCAAGGAAGATCTGGCAATATTCGAGTTTCAGCGCGACCCACATAGTCAGTGGGGTGCTTTCTGCCATTACACTCAGGGAACGGTGGGAGCCTCCGGCACCAAGTATTTGGTCTCAGGTAAGATTCAAAGTAAGATTGTCGTCAAATCTGGAGAGACGGAAGATGGTACCTTTCTGGAATGTCGTATTCCCCAGGAAGTGCTTTCTCCGCTTAAACTGGTTCCGAAGAGTCGTTTTGGCATCAATATTTCTGTGCCGCTAAAAGAGGGAGGGGTGAAAACTCTTGTTCCAATCACTGGGTTTAAGAGTCCTCTGGAAGCTGGCAAGATCACGATGCTAATGGCCGTCATTTGTGAATCAGCGATTGGAGAAGCGAACAACGATGGGCGATCCCAAAAATGAGTGCTGACGAGATAACTCACGACATTTTCGAGGGAGATTTTCCCCCGGAAAACTATGGGACAAATTTGGATGAAGTCGAAACAATCGTTCAGCGAGCTGTGGACGATTTATTTTTTGATAAGGATGGCATCCTGCTGGGGGCGGTCAATGCGCGAACCATGAAGCCATATCGGAATGCTGATGTGAAGGACAGGATTGACGGGGTAGGAACTTTTGTTGAACATGCGAAGATTCCGCGATCGGTTAAGGCGATCCGGGCGAATTATGAGAATAGCATTCAGGTCAGCGGAGTTTTCCTTGGTGCACTCTGTGCCAAAGCCGGGGCAACGGGCGGCATGGCCTCACGGGATCCGGCCGCGGGGATTGTGGCGGCGATCGCGACATTATGGGCCAACGCTGCGCTGATTCAATATCCGCTCGGGGGCGGGGGAAAAGGGTGGCTTCCAAAGCCGTACGGAGGGATCCACGAAGTCGAGAATATGCATGAGTGCAGTGTTGATCAGTATTGTGATATTACACTGGGTCTGCATTCCTATTATCAAGTCTTCGCAAGCGAGCGGGAGAAACGTCAGATTGAGGAAATCATCGTTTCATTTGCAGATTGGTGGTACGAACATGATTTCGCCTGTGTCTATCAAGGAGAGGCGATCTGGTACAAGTTACTGCCCGATCACAGCATGGCCACCAGCTTTTTTCTCTATCTCTTTGCCCTTGCCAATTCCTGGTGTCCCAGCCGGAGATTTCAACATGGCTTTGAGATTTGGCAGGAACGTCTTGATACACTTCGCGCGGCAGATGAGGCGATTTGGATATGTATGAATGGGTTGCCGCTCGACTGTATGACTCGCCTTGTCGATCTTCGCCCAGAATATATTGATTTTTGGCGTGCGATTGCCGAACACCACGCCCAGTTTGTTGTTGCATCGGTCGAAAAACAGCCAGGAATGAATCGAATGTACGAAATCGAGGGACTTGCCGCGAACTATCTCATGGCCGCGAATCAGATTATTCCGCACTCCGGATATGATACCATAGCGGTCAAATATCTGCACCGTGTGTCCGATCGAAAACAATTCTATCATCTTCGGCGAGGATTACACTTAAAAGACCTGGATCCGCGCAAGTGCGGCGACGATTGTCGCGATATGTTTTCCTGTGAGATTCACGTTCACTGGCTTTCCGCATACTGGAAACTGCGCAAAAATGGAGCTCTTCCGGAATGAGAAAAAATGTTAATCTAATTCGGACTGGTCATAATGAATTTCCAGAGGCAAAATCGATATATTCTCAAATGCGTTCTGAAAAAAACCCACAGCCCCGATTCCGCGACATGCCGTCGATTTTTCGCCTGACAGGACAGTTGGCAGCAAGAGAAATCGCCATTGATATCCTTTCGAGCGAGAGTCCAATCTATAGAGTTATCATCAAAAACACCCCATGAAAAAAAACATCACATTCCTATTTGTTGCAGCCGGTATTTATTGTCTTCCGATTTACGCGGATGAGCCTTCTTTGCTGAAAAATGGATCATTCGAATTTAGCGATGTTCCGAAGCATTGGATCATATTTAGTGAGGAACCTAGTAATGATGAATGGGTGAGGATTTTAGAATCGCCGAAAGATGAGGGTCGCATGGCGGAGCTTGTGGCGGGGCCGCCGAAACGATATTTGGCGCAGGATATCAAGATTGAGGAGGGGGGAAGCGGTTTTTATGTCTTGCGATGGAAATCAAAGGGAGAAGGGACGGGGAGTGCCTCGTTATTGGCGAGGGACGCAGAGGGAAATTTCTTCAAACCTAGTTTTGAAGCGTTTACAGCAACACAAGAATTTGAGTCCCACGAGATATCCCTGGTCGTTCCGGACGAGGCGGTTTTCGTACGCGTGTCCATTATCGCGGACTCTCCGGGATCAGTGGTGTCGTTTGATGAAATGGAGTTTTTTCGAATTGAAGAGCCACAGTAGGAGAGCTCCGAGGCGCTGTCCCGCGCATGCCCATCTGTCATCCTATCGTCGTGCGATCGCTCGATAAGTTGCGTTCGGGTGAAATGTCGGGCTCAGTAAAAGAAACCGGAGCAAGCTCCGGAGTCTCAGACCCAAACGAAACGAAATAGACAGAGCTTATGGCGGATGGAAACGGCTCTACCCCAGTTTATTCACTTTCATGGGTAACATCTTTTGGACAAGTTGCACGGTTCCAGTTTCAAAATAATGTAATGCGACATGGAGGAGTTCCTTGGCAGAGCGAACTGCAGGTGACGCGTAATGAGTGATGGGCACACTAAATCGGAGAGTCTCTTCTTGGTGTTCCATGGCCATGATTTCGACCTGCTTTGGAATGGCGATTCCTCTTTGGAGCAGGGATGTCACCAGGATTCCCACTGAAAGTGGCGAAAAAACGAGAATCCCGTAAGGATCGCCTTTAATTTTCGCTGCGAGCCGTTCAAAGGCAATCTGCATAGAGAGAAAATCGTTCCAGATGAGTATCTCTTCCACATGGGACAATGGATGAGTCCATGTTTCACATGTCTTTCGAAAAGTCTCTACGGTCTGGGCAACTCCGGCCGCCTTTGATTCTATGTTGAGCATGACAATGCGTTTAAAACCACGGCGTAGCAGTGACAGCGTCGCGTGGCGAGTCGAACTATGCAGATCGTTTGTTATAAAAGGTAGTGAGAGTTTTGGATCTCCCAGCCCCATAATCAGAGGTGGAATTTTTCGCCTAAGGAACAAGCTTTGATAGTGTATGGGAATTGATAAAAGGCACAATAATTCGAAAGAACGGCTGGGTTGGGCGGCAATGGTCTTGAGCCGTGCCAGGCTGCAATACTCAAGAGTTAGTTGGATTCCATGCGACTGAAGCAGTTCGGATAGGAGATGAAGCTTATGTTCGCATTCATCAAGGGCCTTCGTCTGGCCAAGAACTCGTACCACTCTTGGAGTTTGTTCCCCCTCCATGGAAGCTAAGTCTTTTGGCCTACTCTGCGTAATGACTGTGCCGCGATTTGTCATCGTTATCAGGCCTTCGCGTCGGAGTGTCCGTAAAGCATTCATGAGACTCGGCCTTCCCACACCAAGTTGCTGACACCATATTCGAGTGGAGGGCAGAGGGTTCGACACGTTCCCATCGAGAATGCGCTCGCGGAGAAAATCGGTCAACTGCTCGGATCGGTCTCGGAGAAAGTTCACGGAAGTAGGCGGAAAATTTGCATGATGCACCGGACCGGGTAGACTTGCAACGGAAATTCCAAGGATCGTATTCGCCGACATCTCTCGAAGGGAAAATGATCCAACGCTGTGCCTGAGATGGAGTGTGCTCGCGTTGCAGAAGGGCACAATAAGCGACCCAGAATGGGACTGCAATTTCTCGGCCCGAAATGACGTCTATCTGTGGTCACACTCGCTTGTGCGGACCCATCTTGCGTTTTTCCTGGCTGCGTGCGGATGCTCCAGCAACAGACGGCTGAAAGAATGCGTGGCAAATGAAATGGCCCTTTCCACATATTGCTATTGAGATGGGTCGACCAGATTCCGTCTTAATGCAAATTTCGTCATTTAATGAAAGTGCATCTTGGTCGGAGATCCGTCATTCCCTACTTCTCGGCATTTTTTCCAAATCCCGCACTTCGCGCTTCCTCGATGAGAGCTTCGTATCCTCGTCGGATCATACGGTAGTCGGAACCATAGTTGATGAAGCGAAAGCCCATTTCGCGCCACCGCCTAAAAGCATCGGCGGTGGCACACGTTGTGCCGGCGGTCTTCCCATTGTTCTCCGCCGCTTTAACCACCTTCTTGGCGATATCTGTGATCTTGGGGTGTGTAACCTCTCCCGGGAGTCCCAGATTGATCGACATGTCGTTGGGACCCAAAAAGAGCACGTCAACCCCTTTGATGGCTGCGATTTCTTCAAGATTTTCCACAGCTTCGGGAGTTTCAATCTGGATCACTAAAAAAGTCGAATCATTGGCATCTCGAAGGTAGTCCTTCATGGGTTTCAGGCCGTAGTCTGCATCGATCTGGGAACCATCGAATCCCCGACGGCCTTGGGGGTAAAATTTGCACATACGTACAATTTCGCGTACCTCCTCGGCGGTTTTGATCCAGGGAATCATGAGTCCGGTTGCGCCCATTTCTAGGATTTGGATCAAATCAGAATATCCTGATGGCCGAACCCGTACGAGGGATTCGGCACCACCACAGCGTACGGCAGTGATGAGACTGCGTAGCCGGGCCGGATCGATGCGTACATGTTCGGTGCATAGCCAGATGCAATCCAGGCCTAATCGAGAGACCAGTTCCACCAGGCCCGGATCCTGATAAGAAAGGCGGGTGCAAAGTACTGGGTTGCGATGGTTCAGTTGCTCTCGGATGGATAGGGTTTTCATTAGAATAGGAAGCGTTTGAGATGCTGACTTACTGCGGTGGCGAAGCTTTCTCGCTCTCCACTGAGCGACGGTGCGACAAAGTCGGGGTATTCCGCGGTTACGGCAGCGGTCCATCGGGCAATCAATTCTGGTGTCATCAAAGATTTTGGATCGAATCTCAGGCTCTTTTCCGAAGGTGGTCCGCCCAACAGAACCAAGAAGTGGATTGCAAAAAATTGAGGATGAGTGGGAGGTATATCCGTCAGCCAACTGCAGGGAATGCCACGCTGGAGACATCGGGCTTGAAAGCGGCGAAGCAAGGTTCTTTCAGCCCATACCTGCCCGGGAAGTCTAGAATTCTCGATCGCGAAGGCCCCGAGGAGGCCGGCCACTTCACCGACATTCCATTCCACCGGATGCAAGCGATAACATCCGTTGGTGATATGGGTAACCCCGAGATTCTTTCCTCCGGCAATGTAGTTGTCCGCATCAGTGGGAATCAAAGCTCCAAGGGCAATTTGAAACGGATTGGTGGCGACGAAATACCCCGGGGCTCCATCGCAGGTGTGGTGAACATCGAGGGCATAATGCCCGACGCCGACGGCATCTTCATAAGTGCGTCCGCGCACCCCCGGATTAAGATTTGTTCGCACATCCTGCTCAATCATCGTGCGCAGCGGAACAATCCGCCGCGCCTCCCGAATGTAGGGAAATCGACTGAGACCATCCATCGAACCCAAAACATCCCTCCGTAGGCGCAGCGATCCGCCTTCAGGAGGCGGGGGTTTCGTTTGCACCCAATGGGCAAAGCCGAGGCTGAGGAGTTTGGCTTGTTGAAGAGCAACGGCAAGTTCCCCTGCATCGAGGTCCAAGAGTGATTCTTCCGCAAAGTCATTTCCCGGCCAGTTGAACATGCTGATATCATTGCGGGCATCCAAAAACTGCTCGCCGGCAATGAGTCGGCGGTACTCCCAGACCGAGCCCGGGGTACCGGGGAGTTGCTCGAACATTGCATATTGCAACCACCTTGTATCCTCACTGTGAATATTGATTTTTAAGCTGTAGGGCTGTTCTTTCCGAAAGCGGACATAGCCCGGCGGAGCCTCATTTTGGACAGCCCCGGAGGGTGTTTTTTCCAATACGAAAGGATAGGTGCATCCCTGTACGCTGGTTCGCGACGGATGTTCAGGAGCGTGGGGCTCATCAGTTTCCGACCGACTTTCCGCGCCCACGCGACACGGAAAACCCGCCAAAGGCAGCAGATCCCCCATCTCTGTGGCGTCGATCACGATTTGGGCTTGCAAGCGCAGGCCGAGGCCGGTCTCCAGGTTCATCGCATCCACAGACTCAAGGCGTTTTCCTTTCAGGCGACATCCATAAACCTTGGTGCGTCGCAAAATCCGAAGTTGGCCATTGGTGCAGAATGGACCCAACATCTCGTCGATTATCCTCACGGCGATACGGGGCTCAAAGGCCAGCGAGGACACCCAACATTTCCCAGGATTGAGTGGCCTCGCGCTCGCTCCACCTTCGGACATTTCTACGGCGTAATGGCGACGGATCGCTTCGCGGAAATCATCATAGGATTTCGTTCCTCCAAATGACTCTATCCATTGATGCTCATCCAAGGCGGAAACTCCCTGTGAAGTTGCCTGTCCTCCCAACCAACCGGTTTCCTCCAGTAAGCAGACCCGGGCGCCGCTTTCGGCTGCAGCCAGCGCGGCAGCCACCCCACCCAGCCCTCCGCCACAAATGAGAATGTCCATTGTCAGCGTTTCCTCCACCTGATCGGGAGCGATTTTCACAGCGCTGCGAGGATCCCCATGGAGCGGAACGGCTTCAATATCCGTTACCTCACTCAGACGGTGATCCTGCACCATTTTCACGAACCCGGACTTTCGACGTCAATGGTTAGGAGTCGCAAGTTTGTACGCCCCTCTTCTTCGCACCAGAAAACGAGAAGAATTCGATGATCACTAAGTCTTTGCATCGAAGGATACCCGAAGGACAGAGCGCGTAGTTGTTCCGCAGGATTTTCTCCCTGTGCATTTGAAATCTTTGCGCCCAGCCAGAGTGGAAACCGATGCTCTTTCCGCCAGCTTCCCTGCCCGACTTCGGCAATGTCCATCCACAATCCCGGCTCGTCATGACGCCGATAGGCGGCTGCGACGCGGCCCTCACCCAACGCCAGCACTTTGCATGTTTGAGCAAAAATTCCAGTCTCTGTTGGCTCGTAGAAAGTTCTTCCTCCGTCTGAACTCGTAGTAAAAACACTCGGGAGGGTTTCTTTGCGATTTGGATCGAAGGCCCAGGCCGTAGCCAGGAGTTGATCCCCGCCGAGAGAGATCACCGATTGCTCCCATTGGATGCGACCGTTTTTCCGGCCATCAAAAGTGCGTCTAAACTCCGGCCAGGTCGTGCCGTGATCGCGACTAATCAGAATTCCTGTCTGGTGTCCATTGGGCAAGATGCCCTCCCAGTCTCTCCAGGTGGCGACCGGCGCCCCCCAAGCCCCATCGGGCAACTCGATAAGATGATGGCAAAGCTCCCAAGTTGGTCCCTCCAACGGCGGGTCGATAATTTTCGGCGATGACCATGAGCTTCCGTCATCGAGACTTTCGATCCAAAACAGTTGCATTGGCACCTGTCCGAGCGTCTCCCGGTTGCACCGATACACGCGGTGGAGGCTTCGTTCTTCAAGCTTTCCAAATCCCACCAAACGTCCATCCCGCAACCGACTCACACGAATAGTATGGGTCGTCTCCGGATGGGCGGAAGAATCCAATAAGGGCCCGAGATCGTCCCAACTTGCGCCCCCGTCCTGAGAACGTCGAGCCACCGTACGATAATCCAGCGCATCTGAAGACGTGCCCAAATCATGAACCACGATCCAATTCCGATCATCCTGACAGATCAGACTGGGGTGGTAGGCGTTCAACGACGGATGCCGAACAAGCAATTGATCGCTGACAAGATTCATCGTGCCTGGCTCATTCATAAAACGGTCAAATTTCGGTTCATTGCCAAAATCTGGCCGGTAATGTGCAAAGCACCGCCCGGCAGCGAAGCAATGGTTGAGCGCACGGCCTCCGCCAACGAACTGGTCCGCGCCATCGGAGGTTTCCCCCCTTGTCATTTTGTCCAATTCTCACAGCCTGGTCCCCTGAAAGGTATCGTTGCGGTTTTTCACCGCCAAGGGAGTTTCAATCTGGATCATCAAGAATGTCGTTTTGTTAGTGCTGCGCAGTGGTCCTTCATGGGTTTCAGGCCATAACACCCGAAATCCCAGTCGTGCGCTAGTGGCGACGAGTGGAACGTGCCACCAGTCCCAATGTTCCAACTAAGATTAGAGCTGAGATGGCGGGCTCTTCGAAGAAGAACTTAGCAGTCTTGGGCGACCGATTTCGTCGCACTGTCACACCTACAAGCAGTAGTCCGCCCAGCAGCATCAACGCAACCTGGGAGGGTTCCGGAACAGTCGAATATGCGATGTATCTCGGGCCGGCGGCGGTGAGACCCGTTGCAAAATTCGTAGCCGCACCTGTAATCGGATTAATTTCATTCAAGCGGTTAAAGCTAAAATCAGCGCTGTAAAGAGAGCCATTCGCCAAAACTACGCCCCGCGTTGAGAGGAAGTCTCCACCCGTCACGGCAAAGCCGCCATCCAGTACTCCGCCAGAGTCATACTTGCGAATGGGGGTGAGGGTGCTCGTCACGGCGGACGATACAAACACATTTCCTGAACCATCGATATCGACATCAAAGGCATTAAATCCTGTCGTGTCGGCGAATTCCGAACTGTCCCACGAGCCAGGAGTGGCGATGGAAGGCGTGAGCTTGACCACGCTTTCTGCATAAACTCCACCGGCCGCACTGTTGGTGACGTAGAGATTTCCAATGCTATCGAACCTCAAGCTTTGGGCGCTGAAAAAGGGAGCAAACGGGCTGCCCGTCAATGTCAAAGGAATGAAACCCCCCGCAGAAAAA
>CALBXK010000095.1 GCA_937890535.1 uncultured Spartobacteria bacterium | reverse complement strand
TTGTCACGACGACGTCATTAAAAATTGTTCCGCCCCCTGCATCGCCCGCATCACCCGCGAGGATTACCACCGCCGCGTCGCCGAGGCCTGCGAACTCCTCGACGGTCAGGCCAGCCAAATGATTGCTCAGGTGGAAGAGGAAATGAAGAAAGCCGCCGAACGACTGGATTTCGAGAAAGCGGCCCAGTTACGCAACCTTCTCGACGACCTGCGCAAAACGACAAAGCCCATGACGCGGTTCACCCGCAAGGTCCTGCCCTCTGCAATTCATCCCGCAGAAGACCTCGCCGCCCTGGCCGAAGCCCTGCAATTAGGCTCCCCTCCCCGGATCATGGAGTGCTTCGACATTTCCAACATTTCCAATACCCACATCGTGGCCAGCATGGTCCGATTCAAGGACGGCGTGCCCGACCGGGCCGGCTACCGACGCTATCGCATCAGGAGCACCTCCCAACAAAACGACTTTGCCAGCATGGCCGAAGTCGTGCGACGAAGATACAGCCGGGTTTTGCGCGAAAGCGAGCAGAAGTCGGCCGCAACGGATGCGGAGGAACTTGAAAACCTAGCCGTTGCTGCGCATCCGTTGCAGCCGACGTCCGCGTTGAAAGCCTGGCCGGTCGGGCCTGGCCCGATCCGTTGCAGCCCGCTTTCCACTTTGCCGGACCTGATCATTGTCGATGGCGGCAAGGGTCAGTTATCCAGCGCCTGCAAGGAATTGCAGCAGTTGGGATTATTTGAGGTTCCTATCATTGGTCTGGCCAAGGAATTTGAGGAAATTCACCGTCCAGGTCGCCCCCTCCCCCTGATTCTGCCTGAGAACAGCGGAGCTCTGAAACTTCTGCAAAGGATCCGCGACGAGGCCCATCGCTTCGCCAATGGATTCCACAGCTTGTTGCTAAAAAAGCGCATGAGCGAAAGCCTCCTTGATGACATTCCCGGCGTGAGTGAAGCGCGCAAAAAAGCCCTCCTTTCGACTTTCGGTTCTGTGGAACGGATCAAGAAATTGCCGCCTGAGAAACTGGCGGAAGTCCGGGGCATCAGCTCCCGCCTCGGAGAACAGATCGCCGAATACCTCACCCCAGAAAAGAAATTGGGACAGGATTTACAGGATTAACATGATGAAGAAAAAGAGGTTGCGAAAGGTGAGGGATGCACCCATTGGGTGAGAGGTCATTCCGGGCCATGTTGCTTCCTATCAATCCTATAAATCTTGTGAATCCTGTCTCTCCCCGTTTTTATGGTCAGTCCCCTGGAGGAATGGCAGTGACCGCAAGGTCAACCGCTTGACAGAGTCGGTATTGTCGCAAGTCGCCGGTTACGACTTCGTCCACCGCAGAAAATTCGGCAGCAGCCACATGAAGAATATCGAGGGTTCGGCAAAGCAAGGTGGGTGTGTATTGCCGGGCGAGAAGATTAGCGCGCTGCCAGATCCACGGCCAATCCGGGGTCTCACTGCAAAAAAATCCTTGGCGGATATCTTCATCCAGATTGGCAAGCGTTTGCCGAACCGCGCCCTGATCGATGGTCTGGCGACCTCCGGCCGCAAGAATGGCATTTCTTAATTCGGTATCCTGAAGCGGGTTCAAGGGGATGGCTTTGGCTTCCTGCGCTTTTTTCTGCACAAAATGGCTACCAGATTCCACGATGTAGAGTTTCACCAAAGCCCCGGTGTCGAAATAGATTTTTGCCATCCAGGAAGCCCTCAACCGCGATCGTCGGCAATGGCTTGGCTTACGGAGGTGGTTCCTTGATTGACGGCACCAACCTTCGTGGCCCGAGCCAACCAATCCCTGTCTGACAGAGTTGCAGATTTTCGGACCGGATGGATCAGGGCAATCACCTCGCCCCTAGATGCCCATTGTAGCGTTTCTCCTCCAGAAAGAATTTTGCGAATTTTTTTGGTCCCGTGAGCCAAATCTCTCGTATTGATCGTCCTCATGTTTAACAAAATTGTATAACAAACAGACAATGGCAACTCAATAGTCAGCTTCGTCGAGAGCGCTAGAGCATCGGTCTGGTCTTGCTCCGCTCGCTGCGTACACTAAAGTGCGTCCTATGAAATCCCCATTCATTCTCACTCTCGCCGCAATCTCCCTGTTGACTCTTTCCGCCCGCGCTGCGGAGGATTCGAAATTTCCCGATCTGAAAGGCACTTGGGTCTCAGAGTATCCGGTCTATTTTCACAATGGCTCGGGGCATGCCAAGCAAACCCTCCTCATTACGGAACAGGAAGGGGAAGGATTTCGTGGCGTGAGGGAATGGACCCGAAAGGATTTCGCTCCGGGGAAAGAAGGCGCCAAGGCTCCCAAAGCAGAAACCGAGAAAGTGCCCTTTGCTGGAGTCATCGACTTTGACGGAAAGACGCTGCACATCGTGGACCATGGACAAACCAGCCACCTAAAGGCCAAGCTCATCAGTCCCGACAAAATGCAGGTGATTTTTCTTATGCCCGGGAAGCCCACGGTCGTCTTTCGGGCCACCTTTGAGCGGGTCAAGCCGTAGCCGCTTCCTTCCTCACCTCACCCGCTTGGCCTGATGACCGGGGCGTTCTTTTCCTACGAGGCAATGAGAACCTTCCGGGCCGGAAACTTGAGATCGAAGGGTTCGTCGGCTGCGGGGGCATGATACGTGCTGATGATGACATAGCGATCCGAGCCTGCACTATTTGTTGTGGAACCGTGAACTAATCGGTCGGAAAAGAAGATGGCCCCGCCACACTTAAGATCACAGCTGACAATATCATCGGCATTCCAGTCGGCGTCTCGGATCCGAGCAGAGAAATATCCGGATTCATTTTTTTCCATCGGCCAGGTCTTTTTATGGCTCCCGGGAATGACTGTCAGCGTTCCATTCTCCGCTGTGACATCATCCAGGGGAATCCAAATGGAAAGCTTCGGTCGGGTTTGGAGCCAATAGAAATAATCGACATGCCAGGGAGTGGGAGATGTTTGCTCTGCCGCTTTATAGACGATTTTGTCGCTGAGAAACATCACTCCCTTGGGCAAGATCTGGCGGAGGATGTCAACCAGCCGTGGATCTTCCGAAAGCCGCTTGAAGATGGGGCTATGGACGGCCACATGCAGGTAAACTGAGGAACCCGGATCGGCGTGTTCATCGAGCACCCGCCGGGCTTCGATTTTCAATTTGTCGCATTCTGCCGGGCCGAGAAGGTTGGGAACGGTTACGAAGCCATCACGCTCGTATTGTAAGGCAAGAGGGGATGGGATGTCGGTTTTCATCAGGTCCGTAGGATGGACAGAAAAGGTCAGTTTTGGCTTTAGCTGCCCTGAAATAAAAGTTAGCAATTCTCGCCATGTCTCAACATTCGGCCGTGGGAGCATCCCCTATCGAAAGTATCAACCTGGTGATGCAATTTCAGCCAGCCGTCCAACAGGCGTACACTTCCACGTCATTACCGGGACATTTGATCCACTTGGTGATGAAAGGAAGGGTGGAGCAGACATCCAATGGGCGGCGCCAATTACTGGAGCCAGGCACAATCGTCTGGTATCATGAAGATGAGTGGGTCGAGAGTTGCGTGGTACGGGCTCCATGGACTTTTTATTCGGTTAATTTTACGGCAAAAGGTTTGACCCCCCCAAATTTTGAATCCCGTCTCTTGCCGGGGCGGCAGAAGCTGGAACCGATATTTCGCCAACTCCTGACAGCGTGGCGGAGCGCGCCGTCGTGGCGTCGGACTTGCGTCTGTCAGTCGCATTTGCTGGCTTTGATTGCGGCCATTGACTCCCCCTCCTCCGATCGAGCCGTGTTGGTACCTGAGAGCAAATTGTGGTGGGAGGCCGAGTCCTGGGCGAGGAGCCACATCCATCAGCACATTTGCCTGGCTGACCTCTGTGCCGAAACCGGTCGGAGCGCGAATACGATTGCGAGGGCCTGCCATGCCGCCGTGGGCATGGCACCAATGAAGCGACTGAAGCAAATCCGCCTGAGCTTCGCCCAGGGTCTGGTCCATTTTTCCAGCTTCAATATGACCGAAATCGCTCAACGTATAGGTTATGCCCGCGTTCATGAGTTTTCTCGTGACTATCGCAAAGCTTATGGTGCGCCACCCACCGCCCAGCGGCGGCTCCGTTGTGGGGAGTGAAAAGGCGACGAACACTCCAGTCGCCAAAGCTCAAATTAACAGCCATCCCCTTCGGTCTCGGGTTGGTTTTTCTGGCCTTCAACGGAGAAATCGCGGGCTCTTCGCTGTTTTCGGTGGGTAAATGTCACAAAAATAGACTCACGCAGCTGCAACGGATG
>CALBXK010000094.1 GCA_937890535.1 uncultured Spartobacteria bacterium | reverse complement strand
CGGCGCTGGAAGATTCCTGATTTCTGATCGGGCGCGGACGAAAGTCCGCGCCCGATCGGTTTCCTTGGCCGGGGGAGCCATTCTCGAAATTATCAGAATTCTGTGTTTTCCCTGCTACAAACCGATCCTTTGTTTCTTTTCTTGCGGAAACTCAAAAAACGTTTTAAGTTTCCAACGTGACTCAGGGAATTCCAAACCAAAATCCAGATCGGGTGATTGCCGGTGCGGCGCAGATCTTTTTTCAATCCGGATTTCATCGGGTTTCGATGGACGATTTGGCTCGTGAGTTTGGGATGAGCAAGAAGACGCTTTACGTCCAGGTGCGGAGCAAGGGAGAGTTGGTCGAGGCTGTCGTGCGGCATCGACTCGCGACGGTGGACGCAGCTCTGGCTCGGATTCTGGCCACTAAGCTGCCGTTTCGGGAGAAATTTGCCCAGTTCACCGCCAGCCTGCAATCCCGCCTGGCCGAGATGAGTCCCTTGTTTTTTGAAGACATCCGCCGCCATGCTCCGGAGTGTTTTCATATCGTGGAGGAGTTTCGAGGGCGGGCCATCCCCCGGTACTTTGGTCAACTTTTGGACGAGGGCATTCGCTCCGGTGATCTCCGCAATGATGTTGATCGCGCCCTGCTCGTCCGGCTCCTGGTCACTGCCATCCAAGGCATTGTCCGGCCTGAGGTGATTGCCGAGCTCCATCTCGCGCCCCAAACTGCCCTCTCCGGGATTCTCGACATGATCTTTCGAGGCGTCCTCACCCCCCGCGGTCGCCGAGCCCGCCGCAAGCCACCCACCTTATGAAATCGATTCGTATTCTGATCCTTCTCGCCGCCGTCGGCATTGCCGTCGCGTTTTTTTGGCAGCGCGGCAGGCCGTCCGTGCCAACCGAAGATGTTTTTTTCGGATATGGCGAAGGCGAACTCGTTTACGTGGCGGCTCCCCTTGGCGGGGAGATGGAGGAACTCAATGTTCAGCGGGGCGATCAGGCGAAGAAGGGCGAGCAACTTTTCACTCTGGAGCGCAACGAGGAACTGGCCGCCCGCGCCGAGGCGGAGGAGACCTTAAAAGAGAGTCAAGCCACCCGCGAGCAGCGCAAACTCGATTTCACTCGTGCCAAAGCCCTGCGGGACAAGCGGGTTACATCGCCGGAGGCTTTTGATGCCGCCCGCCTGGCCTTGCTCACCTCCGAACATCGCGTCGCCGCCCGCAAAAGCTCCCTCGCCCAGGCGGACTGGCGCTACGTGCAAAAGCAGCAATTCGCCTCAGCCGACGCTCTCGTTTACGACACCTATCAGCGTCCCGGCGAGTGGGTGTCGGCCGGCACGCCTGTCCTCTCCCTCCTGCCTCCGGAATACATGAAGGCGCGCTTTTTTGTCCCGGAGACCGCGTTGGGAAAGATTCTCCCCGGCACCGAGGTGGAGATCTTCATGGATGGATGGGACGAGGCCCTGCTTGGCCAGGTGAGCTTCGTCTCCCCGAACGCTGAGTACACCCTCCCCATTATCTACAGTCGCGAGAATCGGGCCAAACTCGTCTTCCTCGTCGAAGCCAGTCTCCCGCCGGAAGCGGCCCGACTCCTTCATCCTGGCGCCCCGTTGGAAGTGCGGCTCAAACCAAAACCCCTAGTGAACGACAAATGACGAATGACCGGTTTGCCATCGATGTCGAAGGCATCACCAAAACTTTTGGCGATAAGACGGTCGTCAATGGCCTCGCCATGCAGGTGCGGCGCGGTGAGATCTATGGATTTCTTGGCCCCAACGGCAGCGGGAAAACCACCTTTTTGCGGCTCCTCTGCGGACTGCTGAAAGCGGACGCCGGGAGCGGCACCTGCCTGGGATTCGACATCCTGACCGAAAGTGCCGCCATCAAACGTCGGGTCGGGTATATGACCCAGCGCTTCAGCCTCTACGATGACCTTTCCATCGCCGAGAATCTCCGGTTTGTGGCTGATATTTACGAGCTGCCCGAGGCGCGGAAAGCGGTGGGAGAAACCTTGAGGTCCCTGGGGCTCGAGGGACGCGGCGGCCAGCTTGCCGGGGAACTCTCCGGAGGTTGGAAACAACGTCTTGCTCTCGCCGCTTGTCTCATCCATCGCCCGGAACTGCTGCTTCTCGATGAACCCACCGCCGGGGTGGATCCCAAGGCCCGCCGGGATTTCTGGGAGGAGATCCATCGCCTCGCCGCCGAGGGACTCACCGTACTCGTCACCACCCACTACATGGACGAGGCCGAGCGCTGTCACCGTCTCGCCTACATTGCCTATGGGACCCTGCTGGCCAAGGGCACGATGAATGACGTCCTCGCCTCCGCCGGGCTCACCACTTGGGAAGTCTCCGGTCCCGAACTCAACGAGCTCGCCCGCATCTTACAAGGTCTCCCTGGCATTGACCAGGTCACCGCCTTTGGCAGCAAGATTCACATCAGCGGGCGCAATGAATCCGCCCTCGATCTAGCCCTGGGCCCCTTCCGCCAAGCGCCCCAGATTTGGCAGAAAATCCCGCCCGGACTGGAGGATGCCTTCATCGGACTCATGCAAACCGCCAACGATAATTTTAGCACCGAGCCCGCCGGCAACGCTTGACCGACTCGCTTTCCCGCCATGTTCAACTTCGCGCGATTCACTGCTATCATCCGCAAGGAATTCATCCAGATGCGGCGCGATCGGCTCACCTTTGCGATGATGTTTGGGATCCCGATCATTCAGTTGATCCTCTTCGGATTTGCCATCAACACCGACCCCAAGAACCTCCCGGTGGCCGTGCTCGCCGCCGACAATAGTCCGTTCGCCCGCCGCTTCCTCCATGCCATGGAAAACAGTGGCTATTTCACCATCACCGAACAAATCACCTCCGAAGCGGAGGCCCGCCGCCTCCTCGCTCGCGGCGAAGTGCAATTCGTGGTCAATATCCCGGCGGATTTTTCTCGTCGCCTCGTCCGCGGCGAACACCCCGCCTTCCTCCTCCAGGCGGACGCCACCGATCCCTCCGCCGTCAGCACCGCCATTCAGGTCATCAATGAGATCGCCCGCACCGCCTTCGACCGTGACCTCGCCGGCCCGCTACAAAATTTGACCTCCCGGCCCGGTCCGGCCGAGCTCCGCATTCACCTCGAGTACAACCCCGACCGCATCACCCAATACAATATCGTTCCGGGACTCATGGGGGTGGTCCTCACCATGACCATGGTCGTCATCACCGCTCTCGCCGTCACCCGCGAAAGGGAACGCGGCACCATGGAAAGTCTTCTGGCCACCCCGGCCATTCCCCTTGAGGTCATGACCGGAAAAATCGTGCCCTACATTGTAGTCGGCTTCGTCCAGGTCACGGTCATTCTTCTGGCGGCGAAGGCGCTCTTTCATGTCCCCATGGTCGGCAGCCTGCCCCTGCTCTATCTGGCGGCGCTCTGCTTCATTGCCGCCACCCTCGCCGTCGGCATCACGATTTCCACCCTCTCCCGCAATCAACTTCAGGCCATGCAGATGTCGTTCTTTTTCTTTCTGCCCTCGCTCCTGCTTTCCGGTTTTATGTTTCCATTTCGCGGCATGCCGGAATGGGCGCAGGTCATTGGGGAAGCCCTGCCCCTCACTCACTTTTTGCGCGTCCTGCGGGGCATTCTTCTCAAAGGCAACGGCTTTCTCGACATCTGGCCGGACCTTTGGCCCATCCTCGTTTTTGGCGTCGTCATGATGGCTCTCGGGGCCATGCGCTACCGCCGCACCTTGGATTGAGCCGAAAAAAGATTCTTAGCGACGACGGGCTCGGGCGTTCTCTGGGGATGCGTTCGCTGCATCGTGGGATCGATCGGACCGGATCTGTCCGGGTGCGAATCCGGCCTGGGATTTAAAAACCCGGTTGAACTGGGAAATCGAGCGAAAGCCGCTGGCGAACGCAACTTCGCTGATGGAATGGGCGGTAAATTCCAATAGGCTCTTCGCTTTTTCCACCCGAAGAGTCGCTAGAAAAGCGGTCAAGGTACTGCCGGTGTGTTGGTGGAATTGTTCGCTGAAGTAGCCGGGATGCATGCCGGCGGCCAGCGCGAGCTCCGGCAGTCTCCAATCGTGGGAGACGTCGTTTCGAATCTGACGTACGAGGTGTTCGATGGCGGAATAGCTGGTGCCCTCGGAACCGGGAATTATTGTGGAAGCGAGTTGGGCGGAAAACAAGCGGACGAGCCCGAGCGCCCCTTCATAGGCGGAGGCCGAGAGCTTGGGAAGTTCGAGACAGGCCCCAGAGCAGGTGGTGGGTTTTCTCCCGCCAGGCACGACGCATTTCTGGCCGGGTTGGCCGCAACCGACCTCCCCATTCACGGAAGCATGTCCGGTATGCAAAAATCCCACGGGTTCGCCTTGACGGACGACAGGCACGGCGGATGAGGTCAGGCCCGCAAAGCATTTCGAGGTGCGGGTCTTGATGCCGATCGGATCCTGAAGGGCCAGATGGGAAGTGACACACTTCTCGCAAGATTTCCGGCCCACGGCCATGACGCGACAAAAGGCGGGAATCCCGGCATCCTGGGAAATGCTGAACGCTCCGGGAGCGTGGAGTTGAATGGGGAGGCCCGTGGCCTCATGGAAAGATTTTGAGAACTCTGCCAGGAGAGGATTCACTGGCAACGCCCGAGTCTGCCGCGGAGCAGAATTGGGGCGGGAAAGCGTGCCTCTCGACGGTGGTCTTTGATCGAGCGATGCTTGAAAGTGTCGCACCTGACCAGCACACCGCAGACGTAATTGTCCGGCAAGTAATATTTTCGATAATCTGCGCAGATTATCTGACGCGATGCGTAGCCGGGGGATTCATTTCTTTTCATAGTTGGAAATGGATCGGATAAATTTTGTTACTTGGGGTCGGGAACGCCCATGAGCGTTCTTGCGGTGACCATCTTTATCAGCATGGCGCTTGTCCTCTTTTTTGTGGGCGGGTTTCTCTATCACCACGATTTTTCCGGGGGAGACGCGCTTCGCGACAGTTTGCTTCCTTTTCGCAGCGAAGAGCGTCCTGCCCAATCCGCGGCAGGGGATGGCACGAATCCGTCCTCGGGAACGCCCGCCTCCACGACACCAACTGATCCTTTGAAGCAGCCATGACGACACGAACAATCACGGTAGAGTTTAATGACAAGGTGGTCCGGCAATTTGTCCTGGCGTCAATTTTTTGGGCGGTGGTGGCGATGGTGCTGGGAGTGTTGATCGCAGGCCAGATCCGGTTTCATGTTCTCAATTTTGATACGTCGTGGCTCACCTTTGGCCGCTTGCGTCCTCTCCACACCAACGCCGCCATCTTTGCCTTTGTGGGCAACATGATCTTCGCTGGCACCTACCACTCGACCCAAAGGTTGGTGCGAACGCGACTGGCCTCGAATTTCTTGAGTGGACTCCATTTTTGGGGATGGCAGGCCATCATTGTCGCGGCGGCGATCACACTCCCGCTCGGTTTTTCACGAAGCAAGGAATACGCGGAACTCATCTGGCCCATCAACATTGCGGTGACCGTTATTTGGGTGGTCTTCGCCGTGAACTTTTTCTGGACCCTTGCGATTCGCAACGAGAAGTCGCTCTACGTGGCGATCTGGTTCTACATCGCGACCATCATCACGGTGGCGATGTTGTATATCGTCAACCACCTCCAGCTCCCGACCAGCCTCCTGCATGCTTATCCGATTTTTGGCGGGGTCCAGGATGCGCTGGTGCAATGGTGGTACGGGCACAACGCGGTGGCTTTTTTCCTCACCACCCCGGTTCTGGGGATTATGTATTATTATCTCCCGAAGGCGGCGGAACGTCCGGTTTACAGCTACCGGCTCTCCATCGTCCATTTCTGGTCTCTGGTATTTATCTACATCTGGGCCGGGCCGCATCACCTCCTGAATACCGCGCTTCCCGAGTGGCTGCAGACCCTGGCCATGATCTTCAGCATCATGCTCTGGGCCCCCTCCTGGGGAGGAATGCTGAATGGATTGCTGACCCTGCGGGGGGCCTGGCATAAGTTGCGCACCGATCCGGTGCTGAAGTTTTTTGCGGCGGGAGTGACCTTCTATGGCATGGCCACGTTCGAGGGCCCATTGTTGGCGATTCGTTCCGTGAATGCACTTTCGCATTACACCGACTGGACCGTCGGACATGTCCATGCCGGCACTCTGGGCTGGAACAGTTTTATGGCGGCGGGAATGTTCTATTGGATCGTGCCACGCCTCTGGAACACGAAGCTCTATTCGGTTCGCCTGGCGGATCTTCATTTTTGGACCGGGATGGTCGGCATTCTGCTCTATGTGGCTTCCATGTGGGTGTCGGGGATCACCCAGGGGTTGATGTTGAATTCGGTGACTCCAGAAGGGGTGCTGGCGTATCCGAACTTCCTCGATACCGTCAACGCGATCAAGGCGATGTGGGTCACCCGGATGGTGGGGGGAATTATCTTTATGTTTGGGTTCCTCGCCCTGGCATACAACATCGCCCGGACCATCCTCAGCGGAAAACCAGTCCGCGCCACTGTGGAAGTGGAGATCCCCGAAGTCCCACCCCGGGAAGGTCTTTCCCTCCTTGGTGGCTTCGCGAGCGCTCCGGTTGTCTATTCCTTTCTGCTCGTTCTTTTCGGATGCCTCTGGGGTGTGGGCCATGGTTCGTTGAGTGCCGTCGCCTTTGTCTTGCTCGTCGAAACTTTCCTCGTGGCCATGATTCACATGAGTATTTCCGGGGCCAGGTGGGGAGAATGGTATGACCGTCTGCTTGAGAGCTGGCTGCCGTTCAGTGTCCTGACTCTTTTTGCGGTCGTTGCCGGTGGCCTGATTCAGATTCTCCCGATGGTGTTCATCGACCAGACCAAGGGCG
Organism: uncultured Spartobacteria bacterium; assembly: GCA_937890535.1. Lineage (GTDB taxonomy): Bacteria > Verrucomicrobiota > Verrucomicrobiia > Chthoniobacterales > Terrimicrobiaceae > CAMASH01. The sequence continues at coordinate 2,157 of CALBXK010000094.1, read as the reverse complement.
AGGACGGCAATTGGCAGAAAGTGTACACCCCGCTGGAACTGGCCGGACGTGATATCTACGTGAGCGAAGGGTGTTATAACTGCCACAGTCAGATGATCCGCTCGATGGTCGGCGAGGTCCTTCGTTACGGACCCAGTTCCCGCCTCACGGAATCGATGTACAATTTTCCCTTCCAATGGGGTTCCAAACGCACCGGCCCGGATTTGGCGAGGGTGGGAGGTAAGTATCCAAACATCTGGCATTTTCAGCACATGCAGGATCCTCGTGCCACATCCATCGGCAGCAATATGCCGAACTATCCGTGGCTCTTCACAGAGAAAACGGATCTCGCGGCTCTTCCGAACAAGATTGCTGTTCTGCGACGGCTGGGGGTGCCCTTCCGCGAGCTCTCGGCCGAGGAAATCGGGCGCGACTCGCTCGCGCAAGGACAGGGCATCGTGGATGACCTCAAATCTTCCGGCATCGAGATTGCCCCCGATAAGCAGATCATCGCCGTCATCGCCTACCTGCAGCAACTCGGGAAATACGATCCTAAGCCTCCGGCTGATCCGCCGAAAGAAAACCCAGGCCTCGAAACCGTCCTCGAAGGTGCCACAACCACCGTTCCCTAATCATGTTTCACCAGGTCCATTTTTCTGATTGGGGCGGGGTGGTCGCAGTGATCGCTTTCCTCGCGAGCTCTGGAGTCTTTCTCTTTTTTCTGGTGGGGGCCTTGCGCACCTCGCCCGAACGCATCGAACGGGAGGCCGCCCGGCCCCTGGAAAAGGAGACCCTGCTATGAGTTTGCCGAACCGTGCCCCCAACGATCCCGTTCTTCGTCCGCATTCGTATGACGGCATTCAGGAATACGACCAGCGACTGCCGAACTGGTGGCTTTTCACTCTCTATGGGGCCATCATTTTTGCAGCGGCCTACTGGGCCTATTACGAGTGGACCGGGCACATGGAACCCGGCTGGGTGCGGGTGAACAACCAGATCGAGGCCCTTTCCCTCGCTGCCCTTGAGCAGGGGGCGGCCCCGAATAGCACCAAGCTCTGGGATCTCAGTCAGGATCCCACCAGCGTCGCCTCCGGTGAAAAAACCTTCCTAAGCAACTGCGCCGCCTGCCACGGCATCGACCTCAAAGGCGGGATCGGGCAGGATCTGACCGATCCCGAGTGGATCCACGGAGGAACCCCGATAGCGATTTTTGAACTGATCACCGTAGGCGTCGCCACAAAAGGCATGCCGACTTGGGGACCCATTCTGGGACAGAAACGCATCGCCGAGGTGACCGCTTTCATCATCGCCAAGAATTCAACCATCGAAAAACCCGCAGAAGAAGAGCCGACAGCTCCAGAATCTTCGGCTGGCCCATGAAACCCAAGGCCCCATCGATTGATTCGGTCACGACTATCAATCAGGATGGTTCCCGGTATTTCATTCATCCCTCTGATGTGTCCGGTCGGTGGACAACAATCCGACGGCTGGCGGCGGGACTCCTCATCGGCATTTACATCGCGCTGCCCATCGTCCCCATCAGGGGAAATCCTGCGGTGTTTCTGGATGTTCTGCACCGGAAGTTCCACCTCTTTGGGGTGACCCTCATGTTTCAGGATCTCTGGCTTTTGTTTTTCCTCATCAGTGGTCTAGGATTTTCACTCTTTCTCATCACTGCCATCTTTGGCCGCATTTGGTGCGGCTGGGCCTGTCCGCAGACCGTTTTTCTTGACCATGTGTTTCGCCGGGTCGAACGATTTATCGACGGAGATGCCAGCGCCAGGCGCCAGTTGGATGACGCGTCCTGGACGGCGGGAAAAATCGTCAAACGCATCGTCAAACACGCCATCTATTTCCTCCTCGCCGCCCTTATTGCCCACCTCTTCGTCTCGTACTTTTTCTCCCTCCCTGAAATCTATGCGATGATCCATCACTCGCCGCTCGAGAACTGGGGAATCTTTGTCTTTGTCCTCGCCATGTCCTCGGCGCTCTATTTCAACTTCGCTTGGTTTCGGGAGCAATTTTGCATCGTCATGTGTCCGTATGGGCGTCTGCAGTCGGCCCTGATCGATGACAACTCCATCGTGGTCGGGTACGACGAAGTCCGGGGAGAACCCCGAGGCAAACCCAGCGAAACCACCGGCGACTGCGTCGATTGCCGCCGTTGCGTCCAGGTCT
>CALBXK010000093.1 GCA_937890535.1 uncultured Spartobacteria bacterium | reverse complement strand
AGCGAGTGCCGCGACAAAAACTTGGGACAATAGTGCGGGCGGGTCAAACGCGGGTAAATGGGGGACGGCCGGAAGCGAGGAAAGCAACTGGATCACGAACATTATTCCGAATGCTGTCGGAGATGTGGCCGTATTTCAGACCACAGGGGCGACAACGATTTCCCTTACGCTCAATCCCACGGTGGGCACGATTTCTTTTGCTTCCACCGCATCCTATGTCATTCAGGCCGGGACGATTACCTTCGACAGTACGGCGGTTGACAATGCCCAGCTAAATCTCGCGTCCACAAATTCGGCGAATCACACGATTAGCTCGGCGATTTCATTGACTGACCGTCTGACCATATCGAATCAGGGCAGCGGCACGATGACGTTGTCGGGGGTGATCAGTGGAGCCAAGGGAATCACCAGTTCTGGAACGGGAACAGTGGTTGTTTCGGGCGCCAACACCTACACGGGTGCTACGACGATTTCGGCGGGGACATTCTTCGTCGATGGCAATCAGACGGCTGCGACCGGCGCGGTCAACGTCGATGTAGGAATCTTGGGCGGCAACGGGGGCACCATTGGTGGTGCCACGACCATCGCCAACAATGCCACGCTCTCCCCGGGCAAGGGCACGGGCTCGAGTTTGCTTTCGTTCGCGGATGACTTGACCCTTTCGGGTGCCGATTCCAAGGTGCTGATGCAGATCGCCGGCACAGGCCGAGGGGTCGGAGGGGGATACGACGCCATCGATGTCGCCGCGGGAACTCTCACCTTCAACGGCGACCTCACTCTGGACATCACCGCCCTTGTGACGAATGGAGTCACTTTCGACCTGTTCGCGTTCACTGGCCCTCTTGTGGGTAGCTTCGACACCATCGCGTTTTCCGGAGGTATTTACACAGGCTCCTTTGTCAATGGCGGCGGTGGAATTTGGTCTGCTACGTCCGGCGGACAAACGTTTACCTTCACTCAGTCGACGGGGGATCTCGCTGTCGCTGCGGTTCCCGAGCCGAAAGTCGTCTTCTCGCTCGCTCTGGCTTTAGGTTTGATGTTCTGGATGAGGCGGAAGCAAAGGGCTTCGGTTTCGATCCCGGGCTGAGGCCTGAAAGTCGTCTAGTCATCGGGCCATCTAGTCGTTCGATCCCTCGTTCCCATCGAAGGAGTGATTGAGGAGCGACCGGGTTCTTCGCAGTCGCGAAGATTTTAACAGCCGGGTTGCGTCGGCATTATTCAGCTAGATTCCGAAAGCCGAATTTCTCTCCCAGAGCCAGACAGGCCTCCAGCTCGCGAACACCGTCGGAGGTTCCCGCACTCAGCAAACAGGCGGCTGCGGCTGAGACGCCATGGCGTAAGGCCTCTTCGATGGGCAACTCTTCGTGGAGGCCAAATAACACACCTGCGGCAAAGGCGTCGCCCGCTCCCACCGCACTGACGATTTGATCCTGCGGCATGAGCACGCTGCCTTGCAGGCATTCTTCACCGTCAGGGGCCATGGCAAACGCCCCTTCCGGGAAATGCACCACCACCCAGGCATTGACCCCATTCTCGATCAGACGCAGTGCGGCCCTGCGGACGGCATCGATGGCAATGGCACCATCGCTCCGGGTGGGAATTCCTGTGGTCCGCTCAATTTCAAATTCATTGAGAATGCAATAATCCACCTGCGGCAGAGCGGGCAGAACGATCTCTGCAAAACGTCCGCTGTCTTCGCTGACCAAATCAATGCTCGTTCGACACCCGGCCTCACGGGCCCGATGAAGTACACTCGCCGCCACCGTGCCGAACTCCGGATCCGGCTGATCGAGGGCATCCAGCAAAAGCAGATACCCCAGGTGAAAGATGCGAGAGGTCACCGCATCGAATGAGAAATCCGCCGCCGCGAGATGGGCATTGGCCCCCCGTTGATGAAAGAACGTCCGGCGACCGGTCTCCCGCACAATCATGACGTCAGTGTGGGAGGTCGGAACTCCGGATTGAACCTGCAACATCGTCCTGTCGATTCCGTGTTTGGCACAGTGTTCGAGAATCCACTCTCCGTCGGAATCCGAGCCGATCCGTCCCACCCCGGCGAGGGGAAACTTCGCCCCCATCTTCGCAAGATCGATGAGAATATTGAATGGACTTCCTCCATTCCCGGTAGTTTCTTCCAGGATATTTGCCAGCGCATCCTCCTGCGGATAAACATCGATGATCTTGAATTTGTCCACGATCCAATTTCCTCCGGCCAGGATGCCCGAGCGCGATTTCATGGTTTGTTCTCGCTGATCAATCGACAGTGGGCGGGTTCATCCTCTTCGATCCCGGGATAGCGTCCGATATTGGGGTGAAGGAAGACGTTGTCGTTGACGTCATCGTTGACGGTCGAAACCTCGCCGATAATGCATTCTTCGGAAACCGGTTGGAAGGCATGATAGACGCCGGGAACGAGAGTCACCCGGGAACCGGCTTCCAATTCCAGGATGGAACCGGAGGGCACCGTGACGGGCTCGTGATTGAGCGGCAAGACCAACTCCCGCGTCCCAACGTCCGCCGGCACACCGGCCCAAACCTGAACGGCCAGCCGTCCCCAACGGCAAATGATGTCTTCCTTTTTTTTACGATGACAGTGGGCCGGCGTCTCCATGCCTTGACGGGCATACATGAGCTTTTCGCAATACTCCGGCTCCTCGGCCAGATTGACGAGAACCAGCCCCTGACGCTTCCAGTCCCCCAGGCCGAAATCGGTTACATCCCAGCGCGGGCGCGGCGGCAAGGCCCAGGCATGGGCGGCGAAGCAAGCTTCGGCGGACTGAATCAAGGCGTTGATGGCACTGCGCTTCATGGGATTTGAATAATTAGGAATCTCCCGGGCATTCGATGGCCCGTTTTTCGGAATGGGATTCCAACGCCGCGGCAAACAACTCGTGACTGCGAACCGCTTCTGCCGGGGTCACACAGCCAAACCGATCCCCGAGTTGTCCGGCACGTTCGGCCAGGTACGCAGCCCACATTTGCAGGAAACAGTCCGGGAATCCGGGTTCAAAAATTCCGCCGGTGATGGTCGGGAATGGTCCATGAAACCCAAGGTCGGTGCGATTCCAAGTTTGTTCCTTGCCCCGCTGAAAGGTCCAGAGTGTCTTGGGTTCGCGAGTGTTGAATTTTACTCCGCCTTCGGTTCCGAGAATCTCCAGGAACCAGGAATTTGTCTCTCCGGGAGCGAGTCGCTTCATTTCAAAGCGCATTGGGACATCCCGTCCGTCCACCTCGAGATCGGTGTGGAGGAGGGCGTTGTCCCAAGTGTCGCAGACCGTCATCCCTCCTTTTCCATCGGGTCGTTCCAAATAGATTTTCTGCAGTTGGGCATAAACCCGCCGGGGCACCCACCCGAGCCGGAAGGGGACATGCACGGCGTGCATCCCCAGGTCGCCCATGACGCCAATCTCGCCGCAGGTGCGGACCTGACGCTTCCAATTCGCGACCTTCGTCGGATCGAGATCGCTGCTGTGATGAAATCCCGATCGCACTTCCAGCAGGGTCCCAACTCCGCCCTCCCGGGCGAATTGAAACGCGCGTTGCGGCCCGGGAAGAAAGGGAAATTCGGAACTGCATCGGACAAAGCGCCCGGAGGATTCCGCCGCCCGGGCGATCGTTCTTGCTGCTGCCAGATCGATGCCGAAGGGTTTTTCCGCCAGGAGATCCTTGCCGGCCTTGAGAACGTCCAGATAGAGCGTCTGGTGCAGGTTGTGCGGCACCGCGACATAGACGACATCCACCTCCGGCGAGGCCAGGAGTTCGTGGTGGTCCGCAGTGAGTAATTTGACCGTCGGCACCTGCCGAAACCACTCGCGCTGGCTTTCCACCAAATCGCAAACCGCAACAAGTTCCGCTTGGACAGGAAAATCATTGAGCACAAACCAACGTCCCAGGGCGCTGGCGACTTCGCGGCCCATGAGTCCCCCTCCGATAATACCGATGCGAACGGGAGCGCTCATCGTCCGGAAGTCAGGATGGCTGCGGCGTCCGTAGCGGTGGCCCCTTCGTGAACGACGGCCATAAGAGCCTTCGTCATTCCCGAAGGGTTTTCGTGCTGAATGACATTGCGACCGTAAACGATCCCGGCCGCCCCCTGTTGGATGAGGACTTCGGTGCGGGCGAGGATCTCCTCGTCCGGAGCCCGGCCGCCTCCCCGTACGAGCACGGGGATCCGACCGGCGATCTGCACCACGCGATGATACTCGGAGGCATCATCGGTCGGATCCGCCTTGATGATGTCGGCGCCAAGCTCGACCGCCTGACGCACCAAGGGGATAATTTTTTCAGGATCCCCATCCACCATGTAACCCCCGGCCTTCTCATTGGATTGAAAAACGAGCGGCTCGATCATGAGCGGCATCCCAAACCGGTCGCAGTCCGGTTTGATGGACAATATGTTCTGCACACATTGGTCGCCCACTTCAGGCTGACCGGGGATGCGGAAGAGGTTCACCACCACACAGGACGCATCCATCCGAAGCGCCTGTTCCACTGGGCTGGCGATCATCCGGCTGAAAAGGGTGCGGGGCAGATCCTTGCCATAGACGTTGGCCACGTCGGTGCGCAGGACCAGAGACGGCTTCTGGCGTCCAGGCAAACTCTGCAGAAGCGGCGCCTGACCGAGGGTGAGTTGAATCGCATCGGGAGCGGCATCGACCAAGGTGCGAACGGCCGAGGCCAAGTCTTCGATCCCCGAGAGGAATCCGAATTCGTTAAAAAATCCGTGATCCACGGCGACGTCGAAACAACGTCCGGATGCGGCATTAAAGAGGCGTTTGAGGCGGTAGTCTTTCATATTTTTTTTCTTATTGGTGTTTGAGCCGGGACATTAGTGCATTTCCACCGCGACCGAACCAATGCCGGAGCGCAGGTAACTGAATTGCACGTTGGGGTGATCGGCCAGCAGGGACATGGGCACGGCCGCATCGATCAAACCTTTGGAAATCATCAGGGCGCTGAGTCGGATCCCAAACGGATTATCGTGATGTCCGGGATGCCAGATGCTGACCTTTTCGGCCTTCCAGGTTTCCCTCGGCCCCACCGTGCAAGCGTGGGTGGGAACCATGCTGACGTTGCCTCCGCCGGAGGTGCGGGCGTTTTGCACGATGGTGACCGGATGCAATTTGACGATGCGGGTTCCGAGCTGACGGTATTGCTCCGGCGTAGGTGGGATATCCTGGAATTCCCCGGTGCGGGGCAACGGATCGTTGAAGGCCCAATGCTTGATCTCGCCTTGGCCGCCCTGCATCACCACGCAACGCACCGAATCATAACTCGCGCTGTAGGATTCCAGATCCCCGGAGGGAAAGTGTTTGTTGGCGGCGGGCATGGCGAGGTCCGGCCGGATGCGGTCGAAACACAATGCGTTGTCACATTTCGCGAACGACAGGGGATGCGATTCATCCACCGGCTTGCCGTCCTCCAGCCACTCGTCCATTCCCCAGAAATGGGCGTCCTGTTTCTTCAGGTCGATCCCGAGTGCGTTGACCATCTGGGCCACGATGGGAAGTTGTTCCGTCGGGCCGATGGGACCGCAGATTCCGGCGGGATTGTCCGGGGTGGACTGCCGCCACGCATCGATGTATTCCAGCGCCTGGGCGGAATAGAATTCCTGCACCGTGTCGTAAAAGTTCACCGTAAAGCCCGGCCGGCTGAGTTGGGCGAGGTCGTTGGGCGTGAGCCGGGCGGCGTCGTTGAGAATGGCGGGATCGAGGGTGGTGTAATCCCACCAACCTTCGGCGAGTTTGCTGATTGGTCGGGTCATGGAAGCAATGGGTTTGGGTTTGGGGTTTGAATAAATTGGGGCAGGAGTTCGATCAGAGGGTCAAAGTCCGCGGCGCAGAATCCCAAGTGGGAATGCCGCCGCCAAGCCTCGGCAAAACGCAGTCCGTCGCCCCAAGCCGCGACAGCGCCGCAGAGACGTTCCATTTCAGCACTCGGAGTGTCCATGCCCTGGCTTCCGTCGAGCCACGCATTCTGGCTCTCATGACAATCGAGCATCTCGTTCTTGGTGGCCATGGTTGCGGCCACATCCACGAGAAAATCCGGCCGAAACATTTCCCCGAGACCATCCCGGAGTCCATGCGGCGGGGCATGGTAAATGCGCACCGGATCTTTGTAGGGAGGACATTCCGGCTTGGAGGAAAAATTGGGCATGGCCCGGCTGAAAGCCGCAGAAGTGACCAGACGACAGACATTTTCATGGTCTTCCATGTAGTCGCTGGCCGAATGGGTCAGGATGATCTGAGGTCGGATCGAACGTACCACCGCACTCACCACCGCCAGGGAAAGCCTGTCGTAAAAAACACCCAGATCCGGGAAAACCGCCGGATGCATTGTGGCCCCTGCCAGTACCGCCGAGCGGGCCGCTTCCTCGCTCCGGATGCGAATAATTTCCTCCCGGGAATGGGTCATCGTACCACAGGATCCATCGAGGAGGTTCCACATGTGGATCTTACACCCGGCCTCTTTGAGTCGAAGCAGCGTCCCACTAAACAAAAACTCAATATCGTCCGGATGCGCCACCGCCGCCAAGACAACCGGCTTTGGAGATTGACTCATGAGCGACACCCTACTCGCTTCGCCTGGAATATTCCTCTACCTCATTGCGCTTTTATGATACGCAATTAACAGCCTGTGTCCATTTCCTCCCCTATACTTGCCAAGGATCCCCTCTTTGAAAGCGTCCCCCGGACCCGCCATGAGGGCCTGAACTGTGAATCCTTTCGAAAATCCTGCGTGGATTTTCACTGGCACTTTCACCCCGAGATCGAGCTGATCCACATCCGGCAGGGTCGCGGCGTTCGCTACATTGGCCGATCCATGGAGCCGTATTTTCCCGGAGATTTTTGCCTGATCGGAGCCAATGTCCCCCATGCCTTTGGCTCCAGCCCCTCGGAACGTCGGGGGGCGGAATGGATCGTTGGACAATTTCTTCCCGAGATCTGGGGCGAGGCGTTTTGGAGCCTTCCGGAGACCCGTCGCATCGTCGCCATGCTGAAGCGCGCTCAACGCGGAATCCGATTCGAAGGACGCGACACCCTCCCCTGTCTGAAAATTTTCGCCAAGATCGGCGATCTCGCACCCGGCGCTCCCCGGCTCGCTGCCTGGCTTGAGCTTCTCGACCGTCTGGCTCATGGCAAAGGCCAGCGCGATCTCAACGCCACCGCCCACACTGCGATCACAGTCGATGCGCGATTGCAGTCCGTTCTTGGTTGGATCGAAGAACATGCGGCCGACCCTTCCCTCACCCAATCCGCCGCCGCCCAGACCGTGCACCTCTCGCCCCAGGCGTTCTGTCGGTTTTTCCGCGCCAGAACCGGACGTCCCTTCCACCGCTACATCAGCGAGGTCCGCGTTGCGCGTGCCTGTAGCGGCCTCCTTCATTCGGACGCCAGCGTCAGCGAAATTGCCTACGAGTCCGGCTTCAACAATCTGGCAAACTTCAATCGGCGTTTCCGCGAGATCACTGGTTGCCCCCCCCGTGACTATCGAAGAATGAATGGCGGAGTGAGCCCCTCAGAGTGCGGCATCCCATGAGAGTCGGGAGACTGTTGAAGTCACATTGAAAAATTGACCCATCCCGTTCGCGAACGGAAGCGATCAGCATCGCCCCCAAAATTTTTCTGATCCCTAGATTTGGCCCCTCACGGCGTTCCCTTGACACGGAAATAATGTGCGTCAATAATGTGCAACATGAAAACCGTCACGATTCGGGAAGCGCAGCATAACCTCTCCCAAGTCCTCCATGCGGTGGAGGCTGGGGAAGTGGTGGAGATTTTGCGACGGAAAACGCCGATTGCCCGAATCGTTCCCATTGATGAGCGTTCTGATGGAAGTCATACGGTGGATTGGAAAGGGCACGGAAAACAGATGGCATCGATTTGGGGTGAGACGATCATTGCTAGCTCGGATGTGGTTTTGGACGACCTCCGGGGCGGGAGATGACCGGCCCGTTTTTTGACACAGGGGTTGTCCTCAAGCTGGTGGTCGAAGAGCCGCTCAGCGCGACAGCTAGGAGTTATGTGGCGCGTCGCAGTGTGTCGGTGCTTTTTACCCGGCTGGTAGAGCTCGAGGTAGAGAATGCGCTCCAGGCCCTCGCGTTTCGGAAAGCAATCACCAAAGTTCAGCTTTTCGGCGCTAGACGTCTTGTCGGTGAGCTTATTCAGGAGGGGCGTTTTCGAAGAGTGAATCTCTCATTGGACAGGATCGCGACGGAAGCTCTCAGGCTCGCTTCGGTAGTCACGGCAAAGACGGGCTGCCGCACTCTTGACCTGATGCATGTTGCGACTGCAAAACTGCTCGGCGTCGGCGAATTCGTCTCAACCGACAAAAGACAGCTTGTTGCGGCCCGGATCTGCGGACTCCGCGCTATCAACCTGCAAACATTCGCGCCCTGAATCTAACCAGAAATCGAACCGGGGCTGCGGCTACACGGGGTGGGTGGGATGCCTTTGCGGGAATCAGGCTTACATTCGTCGATCAATTTCCATTAATTTTTTGAGGCTCTTTCCTTAAGTTTCTTAGTGTCCTTCTTTAACTGGCTGGTCTCATAAATGGGTTTCGCTTTTCCTGGATTTTAAAAATTCCTTCTGTGTTTTTATGCGAGGGTAAGTTCCGATCGTTTCGTGAATTCTCAAGAGCTTCCAGAGTGCTCGCGTTCGGAATCTCTACCTCGAAAAGAAAGCCGTTCCTGAGGGTGATCTGTGTATAAAAAAACCTGATCGCCTCGATAGAGCTAAAGTCCAGGCAATGAAGGATGCCCTGCAGCCGAAATGCCAGAAATCCCGCCGGCCCTGGATCAGGTGGACGAGTTCGTTAGGATTGATTGCTTATAGAAGAGGCCGATGTAATCGCGAGAAAAATAATTATAATATTTCCTATTCAATAGGCCATACCTGATCCCATTTCTTATTCGGTGCTTCCCGCGGAGGCGCGACGCTAAAATGCAAAAGCAAGTCCACAGCTTGGAGAGTTATCTGCGGACCAAATATTTTTTAATGAAGAGCAGATAGCCCAGGAACGGCACCGTGAAAAATGCCATCAGCCAGGCCATGCGGTTCCCATCCAGGAAACCGGATTTTTGTATCTGTTCGATCTGTGAGTCGGGAAGGCCCATCAGCCGATACATTTCCAACATATCCTGGTGCGCAAACGTTAGGATGGCAGACACCATGAACACACACAAAGCGATCAGCAATACCCACCAACCCCGCTGTTCTAGTTTATAGAGCGACCAAGCCGAGTAACCCCAGATAACAGCGGCTGCCAGACAGAATAACGCCGCGGGAACGCCCGTGAGAAACATTCCAAAGAACGGCATCACGCTCTGGCCTACAAGAGGCGCAAGCAGCATCATCGGTGAGGAGAATGCCAGCCACAAACAAATGGCCAGCACCGGTAATGGACAGGCATCGGTCCAGCGCCTTACGGGGTCACGCGTTTCACATGTCGCCTTCACATGCCGACTGCTATAGAAAAATGTCCAGATCGCCGGGAGAATCACATAAATGATGCCGACCACCGTGAAGGCACCGATCATTATTCCGGTCATTACTGTAGAAGACACTGCCGGATGATCGCTGGTTCCGTCGGAGGGCAGGTTCGCCAGCATGTTCGGCAATAAAAACGCCATAAAAACGACCGTCACGACTCCGATGAGGAGCCAACACCAGGAAAAGATGAGCAGCAACGCCCTGGCCCATCGTCGGGCCATGATGGAACCAATACCCAGCCAGATTAACGCCACGGCCAAAACACCATAGATGAACACGGCAGGCAGAATGGTCGAAACGGGGGCTGACGAGCCCGAGGTTTTGGAAGCGGCCATCTGTCCGAACAGCATCAAGGGAATAACCAGACAGGTCACGCAGCCCAACAATATCGTTAGAATGCCGAAGATTGTCAGGCCCACTGAACGGTTTTTGTAAGGCAGGGGCAACGGGGTCGGAGGAGTAGCCTGGGCGGGGATGGGGTGCAGGTGCTCGAACGATGACAGAGGTTTCCATTGATCCAGGCCTTCGGTCCAGGCGAGATCTTCAAGTGCAAGCTGGCCAGAATTTAACATTTCTACGACCCGTGAATCGGTAAACGGTCCGAGTTGCTCTCCGTTTTTGTGGATTGTGATGTTCATGATTGGGAGAATGCCTACAGCGAGGGATTAAATGAGGCCAACACCCATCACGCAAGAGATAACCCGAAACATACAAGGAGGAGTCGGGCGCTGGAATTCCGAATTCCTTACCCTCTGGGATGGAATTTTTTGTGGGCTTTCTTGAGGTGGGTGCGGTCCACGTGGGTGTAGATCTGGGTGGTGGAGATGTTGGCGTGGCCAAGCAGTTCCTGGATGATGCGGAGGTCGGCTCCGCCGCCAAGCAGGTGGGTGGCGAAGCTGTGGCGGAGGAGGTGAGGATAGACATTGGTGTCCAGGCCGGCCCGGGCAGCGTATTGCTTGAGCAGTTGCCAGATGCGTTGAGGGGTGAGTTTGCGACCCCGGACGGAGAGAAACACTTCCGCCCCGGAACGGGGGCTGACCAGGGTGGGGCGTTCGGTTTCGAGATAGCGATGAAGGGCTTCGCAGGCTTTGCCGCCCACCGGGACGAGGCGGGTTTTGTTGCCCTTGCCGGTGACGCGGATCATCCCCTCGTCGAGATTGAGGTTTTCCAGGCGGACGTTGCAGAGTTCGGAAACGCGGAGGCCGCTGGCGTAGAGGAGTTCGAGCATGGCGCGGTCGCGGAGGCCGCGGGGATCGGTGAGTTGCACGCTTTCGAGGAGACGCTCAACCTCCAGGGCGTTGAGGGTTTCCGGGAGATAGGATTCGATGCGGGGGAGGGGAAGATTTTCGGCAGGATTCTTCGGCAGGAGATTGCGGGCGAGAAGGAATCGGAAAAAGATGCGGAGGGCGACGGCTTCGAGTTTGATGGAGGCGGAGGCGAGACCGGAGCGTTTGCGCCAGGCGAGGAACTCGGTGATGTGCGAGGGTTCGACTGCGGCAAGGGATGTCACTTCGGCGTGTTGCCTCAACCAATCGCAGAAGGTCTCGAGGGACCGGCGGGTGGAGAGTTGGTAATTGGTGGAGAGACCACGTTCGATGGCCAGCCAGACGATGAACTGCTCCAGAAATTCGTGCATGGAAAAAGCGAAACGGGAAAATCAGGAAAGCGGGATCGTTCCGCTCACTCCTCTCGGTCGGGAAGAATCCGGCCGGTGAGCCGCTGGTAGGCTTCTTGATATTTTTCGGCGGTGCGGGCGATAATTTCGGGCGGAAGCGCCGGGGCAGGAGCTTGCTTGTTCCAATCGAGGGTTTCGAGATGATCGCGAACGAATTGTTTATCAAAGCTCGGAGGGCTGCCGCCGGGTTGGTAGTCCGCTTCCGGCCAGAATCGTGAGGAGTCGGGAGTCAGCACCTCGTCAATCAGAATGAGGGCACCATCGAGGATGCCAAACTCGAATTTGGTGTCCGCCACCAGGATGCCCTGTTGGGCGGCGTGGGCGCGTCCGTGCTCGTAGAGCTCAATCGACAGGCGGCGGACCTCCAGGGCCACTTCGTCACCCAGGAGGGCGCGGCATTCCTTCCAACTGATGTTCACATCGTGACCGCTATCCGCCTTGGAGGCTGGCGTGAACAGGGGCTCGGGAAGTCGATCCGCCTGTCGAAGTCCAGAGGGAACTTCGTGGCCTCCGACCGTGCCGGAAGACTCGTATTCCTTCCAGCCGGACCCGGCCAGAAAACCGCGGACCACGCATTCGACCGGGAGGGGGGTTGCCTTTTTGACGATCATGGATCGGCCGGAAAGCTCCCGCTCGAAGGGATGAAGGATTTTTGGGAAGGCGCGAAAATTTGTTTCCAGGACGTGGTTTTCTACGAAGTCGAGTTTCTCAAACCAAAAAGCGGAGGTTTGGGTGAGCACTTCGCCTTTGCGGGGAATCGGGTCGGGCAGAATGCAATCGAAGGCTGAGATGCGGTCGGTGGCTACGAAGAGGAGCGACTCTCCGAGATCGAAGACCTCGCGAACCTTGCCGCTGCGCAATTTTGGGATGCCGGGAAGGTCGCATTCGAGGATATCCATGCGGCGACTCTATGGGGGAAATGTCTGGGGTCTGAAAGGATTTTTTTTCGGCAAATTTTGGGCGGCGGCTTTTCCGGTGCAAGCGCATCGGATTAGTGACACCATGCGGGTATCATGGCGTCAGCCCCACAGCAATCGCGAGCGGAGCATCTCCGGATGGCGGAGCAAAAACTTTCGGCGGATCGGGAAGGTCTCTGGCGGGAATGGGGCCCTTATCTCAGCGAGCGCCAATGGGGCACCGTACGGGAGGACTACAGCGGGGATGGGGATGCCTGGAATTACTTGCCGCATGATCAGGCCCGGAGTCGGGCCTATCGCTGGGGCGAAGATGGATTGGCGGGTTATTCCGACCACCGGCAGCGGCTGTGCCTGGGGCTCGCGCTCTGGAATGGTCGCGATCCCATTCTTAAGGAACGGCTTTTTGGACTGACAAATAGTGAGGGCAACCATGGGGAGGACAGCAAGGAGCAGTATTATTATCTGGACGCGACGCCGTCCCATTCCTGGCTACGGATGCTCTACAAGTATCCTCAGCGGGCTTTTCCGTATGAGGATCTGGTGCGAACGAATGCGGCGCGGGGCCGGGACGAGGGAGAGGGAGAGTACGAGTTGATGGATACGGGGATTTTTGACGATGACCGCTATTTCGATGTTTTTGTTGAATACGCCAAGGAGACGCCGCAGGCGGTTCAGATGGTCATCACAATCCATAATCGCGGACCGGAAGATGCGACGATTCACGTTTTGCCTCACCTTTGGTTTCGGAATACCTGGTCCTGGGGGGATGGCGTGGATCGGCCGGTGCTGGAGCGCGGCGGGACGGGATTTCTCAATGCGACCCATGCCGAGCTGGGGAGCTATGAATTTCATGTCGAAGGCGCCGACGAATGGCTTTTCACCGAGAAT
>CALBXK010000092.1 GCA_937890535.1 uncultured Spartobacteria bacterium | reverse complement strand
CCAGCACGAGATGCTTCACGGTGTCGAGCCGGAGGGCGCCGAGCTCCAGCAAATCAAAAAGCCGGCCTGGCGTCGCCACGACAATGTGAGTCGGACGTTTCAGTCGATGGACCTGCAGATCAATTTTGTCGCCGCCACCGGTGACTTCGACAAAGATCTTCTCCTGGCAAAACTTGGTATATTGGAAGAGATGCTTGCCGATCTGTTTGGCGAGTTCCCGCGTCGGAGAGAGGACGAGGCCCTGCAGCGTCGGATCGGCGGGATTGATCTTCGTGAGCAAAGGCAGCCCGAACGCCGCCGTCTTGCCGGTCCCGGTCTGCGCCTGGGCAATAAGGTCCCCACCATTCTTGATAAGAAAGGGAATTGCGCTGGCCTGAATGGATGTCGGATTGGAGATACCCAACGCGTCGAGACCACGAATCAGATCCTCCGGAACGCCGAGTTGTGAAAAGAGTGACATCGTTTATAAAAAGGGTTTGCCGGACGGCCAATCGCATCCGGGAGCAAAGAATCTCGCACAGTGCACCCGCCCGGCGGGATTGACGAGAAGCGAATCGCAAAAGGGGGCGGTTTTTCCTATCGCCACAGCGCCCGGTCCCCCAATGATCTCGAATTCCCCTCCAACCTCCGCACTCGCCGGCTCACAGGGCCGCATTGCTCAGCCTCAGTCACCCGGTAATCCACCCCAGCGGCTCATTGGTCCGGTGGTGCAACCCCATGCCGCCGCCAGAGTAATCGGCCGCGGAAGAGACTCCTCCGATGTCTTCCGGTTTAATTTTACAAACCCGGCAGGAGATCGGTGTGATGACCAATCATTTTCCATTTGCCATCCTCTTTGCGGAAAATATTCGTGGCGCGAATGTCGACACTCTGGGCCTTGCCTTTGACATTGGTATTTTTGCCGATTTCGTAATTGTGCACGACGGCAAGGTTGTCGCCCACGATCACCTTCATCTCCTCAGAATTCACGGATCCACCGAGTTTCATGGCGGCCTGCTTTTCCCATATGGGGCTGATGGCCTTCCAGCCTACCTCGAATCCGCCTCCGGGCCCCATGTAGGTGACGTCCGCGGCGTGCGACCACACTTCCATCATCGGTGCGATTTCGCCGGTAAACATCGTGTTCAAGGCGGAATAGAACTGGGCCACCGCCTGCTTAACCGCCTTTTCGTCACCCTCACCGGCCTGCGCCAACCGAGGGGCCAGGCAGAGCAAAACGATTAATGTGAGGAGGACCAGATTCTTGCGGACAATTTTTGTGTTCATAGGGTTGCTGAGATATAGAAGCCGATGGGGGTGGTTGTCAATGACGCGGATGCCACTTGTTTTGGCGGCATAGGCTGAGGCGGCCTATCTGCCGATTCCGCGCCTTTGGAAGCAGCACTACCGACGGCACTTTTTCGATTAGCCACGGATGGACACCGATAAAACAAGGATAGACGATCATTTATGAAGGCGGAGTTGCTCACCCCCATGGTGAAGGTATTGCTCGTCGCGATGCAGCCGAAGCGAACGATCGTTTCGGAGGCCTGGCTGGAGACAACGTATGTCTTTTGGACGAAGACATTTAATTTTTGCACCCCGACCATCAGCCCGTGCGATTGGCTGGACTTTATTCTGCAAGAGCGGCCTTCACTTGACGCTTTAACACAGGCAACACTTCGTGCTCGAACCACGGATTCTTTTTCAGCCAGATATTGTTGCGCGGGCTCGGATGCGGCAGAGGTAAGAGCTGCGGCTGAAATTCCCGCCAAGCGTGAACGGTTTCAGTGAGTGTCGCTTTCGTACGCTGCCCGAGGTGCCAGGCCATTGCATACTGGCCGATGACAAGGGTAAGGGTGATATCGCGCAGTTCACAGAGAATCTTCTCTCGCCATGCGGCAGCACATTCGGGCCGCGGAGGCAGGTCGCCGGACTTACCCGTGCCGGGATAACAAAATCCCATGGGTAAAATGGCCACGCGCTCCGCATCGTAAAACGTATCGCGGTCGAGGCCGAGCCAGTCACGCAGGCGGTCGCCGCTGGCGTCGTCGAAAGGAACACCAGACGCGTGAACCTTGCTGCCCGGGGCTTGCCCCGCAATGAGGATGCGCGAGGTACGGGAGATTTGCAGGACAGGGCGCGGCCCGAGCGGCAGATGTTCGGCGCAAAGCGTACAGGCGCGGATGCTCTGCTGCAACTCGGCAAAGGCGACGTTGTTCATTCCTCGGCCTTGAGAATCTTCATTAGAGCGAGATATTCCTCACGGCACTCGGGGCAGAGGGCGAGGTGATTTTCGACACTAGTCCTTCAACAAGCGTGATAGGAGGAGAAAAAGGCAGAAAAAAACTCGAAATGCCCA
>CALBXK010000091.1 GCA_937890535.1 uncultured Spartobacteria bacterium | reverse complement strand
GCTGGCATCTCGACGAGAAGCACTTCCTGGTCGACGGCGAGCGCATGAGCGGCGGATTGTTTGACTTCGGCCTGCACTTTTTCCACAACGCCAAAGCCGCATTGCAGCACGGGACGGGTCCGTATTTTTACCTCCCAAAAATGGAAAACCATCACGAGGCGCGGTTGTGGAACCGTGTGTTCGAGCATGCGCAGGACGCGCTGGGTATCCCGCGCGGATCGATCAAGGCGACGGTGCTCATCGAAACGATCCTTGCCGCCTTCGAGACCGATGAAATCCTTTACGAGTTGAAGGACCACTCCGCCGGACTTAATTGCGGACGCTGGGATTACATCTTCAGTTTCATTAAAAAATTCCGCAACCGCCCGGGCTTCGTCATGCCCGAGCGTGCGCAGATCACCATGACCGTTCCCTTCATGCGCGCGTATTGCCTGGAGGTGATCAAGAATTGTCACCGACGCGGCGCGCACGCCATGGGCGGCATGGCCGCGCAGATTCCGATCAAAAACGATCCCGCAGCGAACGAGGTGGCCATCTCCAAGGTGCTGGCCGACAAGGAGCGCGAGGCGACCGACGGGCATGACGGCACGTGGGTGGCGCATCCGGGTCTGGTGCCGGTTGCTTTGCAGGCCTTCGACAAGCATATGCCCACGCCGAACCAGATTTTCCGTCAGCGCGATGATGTTAAAGTCACCGCCGCGGAACTGGTCGCCGTGCCGCCGGGCACAATTACCGAGGCGGGTGTGCGCGGCAACATGAGCGTAGGCATCCAGTATCTGGCCGCGTGGCTCGGCGGCAACGGATGCGTGCCGCTCTACAACCTGATGGAAGACGCAGCCACGGCGGAAATCTCGCGTACGCAGTTGTGGCAGTGGATGCGTTACGGCGCGAAGCTCGACGACGGCCGCGTCATCACGCCTGCGCTTTATGACGAACTTCTGCCGCAGGTCATGGCCAAGATCGAGGAGGAGGTCGGGGCGGAGCGCTTCGCCTCGGGCCGCTGCCGCGAAGCGGCGGAACTTTTCACCAAGATGTCCAAGAGCGAAGACTTCGTGGAATTTCTCACCCTGCCGGCCTACGAAATGATCGATTGATCGCGGATTCTTGTGACCACCATCTGATGGCATGCCCGCAGTTGCCGTTTGCCGGACGGCGTTTTCTGATTAAGGTTTAGCCTCCTCCTCTAGGGGGGGGAATGGCATGAAGAGCAAGAAATTCTCCCCCGGCGTCTTAGCACTGCTTGTCCTCGCGGTCGCCTTGGCCGCGCTGGTGCTGATCGGTCTGCCGCGCACAAAAGAGTCGCGGGCGGCCCGTGACGCGGCGGACCCACAGTCTTCCGCCGGGGCCGGCGTCCTTCCCGAAGCTGCACCGGCCGCTGCCGGTCTGGGAGGTGCGCCCACCGTTTCAGCGGGTTCCACATCGACGGGCGGAATGGGCCCGGCGCCCGCTGCGGCGGGTGTCGCGGCGCAACGGGCTGATTTATCCTCGAAGAAGGGAGCCAAGCTTCCAGGCAGACAGACCGGTGCGGATTACGCGCTGCAGGACGCGGGAATGCCGCGCAACTTCGTGCTGGCGCTTGATGAGATCTGGGTGACCGACCACGAGGGCAAGGGCCGGGTGGTTGCGGTCGAGGCGGCTTCTGCCGAGGAACTTGAGCAACTTGTCTTGGCCTCCAGTGCTGCCGGAGAATCTGCCCAAGCGATTCTTTACGAAGACGGTTCCACGCGTGACGAATTCACACGCCGGATTGTTTCGTCGCTCGTCACCGTGCGTCTCGACGAGGGCTCCGACCCTGCGGAGGTGGCGCGTTTGGGCGGCGCGTCCTCCTTCGAACTTCCGGAGTATGCTCCGGGCTTTGCGGTGCTGCGGACGGGCGCGGGCTTGGCGTCTCTACGGACGGCGGATCTTCTGACCGGACAGCCCGGTGTTCTCCTGGCCGAAGCGCAACTGGGCCGCCAGCACGCCAAAAGAGCGATGCCCAATGACGCGCTGATCAACCAGCAGTGGCATCTGAAGTTCAACAACCAGGCCGGCGCGCTCGCGGGAACGGATCTCAACATCGAGTCGGTCTGGGCTTATCCGACTGTCGGGGCCGGCCGCCGCGGACGCGGTGTGCGCATCGGTATCGTGGACGACGGCGTCCAGACCTCGCATCCGGACTTTGCCGGCAATATCGACACGGCCAACGACTATGATTGGAATGACTCCACGCCGAGTGATGCGAATCCCGGGACAGGGGATGATCACGGGACGGCGTGTGCCGGAGACGCGGCGGCGCGCGGCAACAACACCATCGGAGTCTCGGGGTCCGCTCCGGAAGCGACCATCGTCGGCCTGCGTCTCATCGCGGGATTCGTGGAGGACCAGGACGAGGCCGAGGCGATGAATTACCTCCCGCAACTGATTCAGATCAAAAGCAACAGCTGGGGGCCGGACGACACGGGGAACGTTCTCGAAGGCCCCGGACTACTGACCAAAGCCGCGCTGCAAAACTCCGCGCAGACCGGACGCGGCGGTAAGGGAACCATCTTCCTCTGGGCCGGGGGCAACGGCCTCGAGGTCAATGACAACTCCAACTACGACGGCTACGCCAATTCGATCTACACGATCGCCGTCGGGGCATTCGACAGCCGTTCGCGTCAGGCTTACTACAGCGAACCCGGGGCCAACCTTGTCATCACGGCGCCTTCCAGCGGAGCGAGTCCCGCTTTGGGCAAAACCACCACGGACCGCACCGGATCGGCCGGCTATGTTTCCGGCGACTACGACAGCGAGTTCGGTGGAACGTCTTCCTCCACCCCCACGGCAGCGGGAGTGGTGGCCCTCATGCTCGAGGCCAACCCGAACCTCGGCTGGCGTGACGTGCAGGAGATTCTCCTGCGATCCGCCAAAAAGGTGAACCCTTCCGACGCGGATTGGAAGACGCCGGTCGCACCCGACAAGATCAACCACAACCACAAATTCGGCGGAGGGCTCATCGACGCGGCGGCCGCAGTCGGTCTCGCCACCGCTTGGACGAACCTCGGGGAGCAACTCAAGCGGACCGTCGCGCAGACGGGTCTCAGCGTGGCCATTCCCAACCAGAACACGACCGGCATCACGCGCGAGTTCACCGTGGCCGCGCAGGACAACATCCGGGTCGAACACGTCACGGTGACGGTGAATATCAATCACACCGCGCGCGGCAACCTGAAGATCACGCTGACTTCGCCGGTCGGAACGGTGAGCCGCCTGGCCGAAGTGCACAGCGATTCGGGGGATAATTTTTCGAGCTGGACCTTTATGACCGTGCGCAGCTGGGGTGAGAATGCGGCCGGGACGTGGAGGCTGAAAATCACCGATGATAGCGGGACGAGCAACACCAACGGCGGGACGCTCACCGCGGCCACGCTGGAGGTTTTCGGTGCTTCGACCGCGCCGGTCAACCTGCCTCCATCGGTCGCCCTGACCTCGCCGGCTGCTGATCTGGCGGTTTCGCCCGGCGCGACGGTTAATCTTGCCGCCACGGCCACCGATAGCACAGCGGACGGCGGCGCGGGTTCTGTGGTCAGCGTGGAGTTTCTGGCCAATGGCGCGGTGATTGGCACCGACTCGACTGCCCCCTATTTTTTCCAATGGGCACCAGCCGTCGGCACTTACACGCTGGTGGCGCGCGCGACCGACAACGAAGGCGCCGCCTCGACCAGTTCGTCCGTCACGATCGAAGTCCGGAACCAGACTCCGACGGTCACCGCCGCGCAAATCTCTCCGGCTGTCGACGCCTACAGCGACGCACCGCTTCAGGTCAGCGGCGTGCTGTCCAACGATCCCGAAGGGGACCCCGTGACGCTGTCCTACCAATGGCAGTCGAGCCTCAACGGCACGGTCTGGACCGATGCGGGAGGAACCGCGTCAGCTCTCGCCGCCGCCCCGGCCAATGCCGGGAAGCTCTGGCGCTGCGCGGTGCGGGCCAGTGATGGCAACTCGACGGCAGAGCCGTTTTTCACGAGCGGCGTCAGCGTCGGCAACCGCCCGATCACGGCGGGGGAGCTCGGTTCATCCTACTGGTTCCAGTCCGCGATCTATGTGCCGGCGGTGAGCACGACATTCACCGGCCCGGTCATCATCAACGAATTCAGCCAAGGCTCGAATGGTGGCGAGTGGGTTGAGTTGCTTGTCCTGCAGGACACGAGTTTGGCTTACTATGACATTGAGGACGCGCGCGGCGACTACCTGCTTTTTCAGGATGATCCTGTTTGGGACAATATCCCGGCTGGGACGGTAATCGTCATCTACAACGGGGCGAAGAAGGATCCATTGCTGCCGGTCGAGGATACCAATCCTCTCGACGATGGCCGCATGGTTCTTTCCTCCCTCAATGCGGCTTACTTCGACCAGACGACGGTTTGGCCGGCGCTGGGGAACAGCGGAGACGCCATTTTTGTCAACGATGCGGACAACATCACCGTGTTCCAACTGGCTTACGGCAGCAGTCTGGCGGCCACGCCCAACATAGGTACGGTGACCTCGGGTCGCGCGGCCTACTACACCGGCGACACGGAAGAAGACGTCACCGATCGCGCGAACTGGTTTGTCACGACGGGTGCAACGGCACGCGAGGCACGTGGCACGGCAAGGATCGCCGGCCTGCCGATCGCGTTCGGCGGCCCGTGGAACTCCTTGCCTTCCGGTTTCACCGGCAGCGGCTTGGGGACCTACAGCTCGGATTTGGGAGGCGACACGGGCGGCAATTCGGCCAAGTTTGACACAACCGGTGACAGCCTCACGATCCAATTCGCGACCGCCCCCGGCGCTCTTGCCTATAACTTGAAGGGGAATCCCTCGAGCGGGACGGCCACGCAAGGAACATTCCTGGTGCAAAATTCGGTGGACGGCGTGACCTATTCCACCCATCGCACGGTTGCCGACAAGAGCAACACGGACACTGCTTATAGCGACATTTTGCCTTCTACCTCCCGCTATGTGCGCTTTGTTTACCAGACCAAGACTTTGGGGAATATCCAGTTGGACAAGCTTGCTCTCGCAGCTGGCTCCTCAGCGCAAGCGGTTGTGGTCAGTGCGGTTCCTTCCGTCTTTGCCGAGACCTCGGGGGCCAATGCATCCGTTGGCTCCATCAGCATTCCATCCCCCACGGTTTCGGATCTCTCCGTCTTTCTGTCGTCTTCCAACCCCAACGCGGCCACGGTTGCGGCGAGCACGATGGTTCTTGCCGGTCAGGCCACCGCAACTTTCCCAATCGCGGCGGTCGACAACGCGGTCTCCGACGCCAGTCGGAGCGTGACCATCACGGCCACGGCCGATGGATACGAGGCAGGCACGGTGCAACTCACCGTGACAGACGACGAGCCTTCCCTCGACGGAGTGACACCGGGCAAGGGGAACAATCCGGTCAACGCGGCCTTCGTGGCCAATCTCCGTGCGGGCACCTTCGGTCAGGGCAATCTCTACCGCACAGGCGCGGGCCACGAGATGCCGCCGGGTCTGACTCTCGACAGCGCGACGGGTTTGCTCGGCGGGACACCGAGCCAGGCAGGCACTTACAATATCTTCCTCGAGAGTTACAATGCGCTCGGCGAGACCGCCACACAGTCATTCGTGCTCACCATCGCAGTTGGATCCACACCGACATTCTCGGAATGGCTCGGCAACTATCCCGACCTTGCCGATCCCGCGCCGGACGCGGATCCGGACGGCGACAGATTGGCCAACATTGTCGAATATTTCATGGGGCTTAATCCGGCCAATGGCTCCAACCTTGGCATTATGCTGGTCGATACGGGAGTGGCTGGTGAGATCAGTGTGAGATACCGTCGCAGCAAGAGCACGCAAGGCGTGATCGGCGGCATGAAGTGGAAGAATACCCTCACCGACGTCGATTGGTCCTCCGATGGTGTGACCGACGAGTTTGTCAGCGATCACGGTGACTACGAAATGCGACGTGCCACTGCGCCAGTTTTGCCCGGAGAGCAGCAAAAATTCCTACGCCTCGAAGTGCAGCTCCAATAGAGTGGCGGATTGTGCCCTCCGAGCGCGATGGGGATATGGCGATCCACCTGCTGGAATGGCCACAGCCGTTGCCGCGGAGCCGGCGGGGCGGCGTAGACCAAGGGTGTGGTCACCGATTGCGGGTGCGATGCGCGCAGCTCGAGAGAAGTAAAAAGCGGAACTGCAGCGAAGGAGAGAGGTATTCCTACCGGAGGGGCGCATTCGGATCTTGATACAGGGTTACACGGGGGTTTAGCAATTTGCCGTGATGGATTTTGTTTTAGGTCTCCTCCTCGGTGTCGCGATCACCGCAGGGTTGATCTGGGGGCTGCGCGCCTGGCGGCGGCGCGGGATAAAGTCGGTGTCTTACCTCAAGGCTGCTGCGCTCTTGGATGAGGAAGAGAAGCGTTTTGTCGCCACGGCCCGGCGCGCGCTCTCTCCCGAGTTTGAAATTTTTGCCAAGGTCAATCTGGCTGACGTGGTCCGCCCTTCCCCTGCTGCCTTCGCGGCCCTGCGCCACGGCGCCCTCGCCCGGCTCCGCTTGGAGCATGCCGATTTCGTGGTCTGCACGCCGGACAACGGGCAAATCGTCGGCGTCATTGAGTTTGACGGTGGCGAATCGCGCCACCACGAAGATGCCGGGTTTTTCGACGCTGCACTCGCCAAGGCGGGTTTGCCGGTGCTCCGCGTCGAGCCAAGGAAAGAATACGACCGTGCGGTTCTGCGCCAGCAAGCGCTGGCCACATTCCGTCCTGCGCTGCGTGCTGCCGAAACGCGGGCACTGGTCCGTCGTGGCACGGTTTGGCTGCGCGTCGACGGTCACGGCACATTTCAGAACGGAGCGACCCTGCGCGCCCATACCGAGCAGATGTTCGACGCCGGTCACCGGTCGTTTGCTTTCGATCTGCAGGGATGTGAGATGATGGATTCGACCTTCCTCGGCATCCTGACCGGTTTGGCCCTGCGTCTGCGTGAGGATCCGCGCGGGCGCATCGGTTTCACCCGCGTCAATGCCAAGGTGGAATCGCTTTTCAGTCGCTACGGCCTCGACCGGGTGCTTGTTTTTCAAGGCTTCGAAGCTGCCCCGCCGGCCCGGGACGAAATGGAAACCTTGGATCTCGCATCAAGCAAGGAATACAAGCGAGGCACCATCGTCGGGGCGCACGAAGCCTTGGTTGCTTCGTCGCCGGAGAATGAGGAGCGTTTCCGCGAGGCCCTCGACTTTCTCAAACGCAAAGAACCGGAGAACGGGTAGTTCTCGCCTTCCGGTCGCGGAGTGCTCGGTCGGGAGTTTCTGCAAGGAAGGAGGCGGAAACCTTCACTTTCCGCTGGCCCGGCAACGGCAGCCGAGAAAGAGACTGCGCCGCTACTTCAAACCGAGCACATCCTGCATGTCGTAAAGACCGGGCGGTTGCTGTGCGGCCCACTTGGCCGCGCGGAGGGCGCCGCGGGCGAAGGTGTCGCGGTTGGAGGCTTTGTGGGTGAGTTCGAGGCGTTCGCCGGAGGCGGCGTAGATCACGGTGTGATCTCCGACCACGTCGCCGCCGCGGATGGCGTGGACGCCGATTTCGTTGCTCGTGCGTTCGCCGA
>CALBXK010000090.1 GCA_937890535.1 uncultured Spartobacteria bacterium | reverse complement strand
CTTTGGGTGTCGCTTTGGGTGTCGCTTTGGGTGTCGCTTTGGGTGTCGGCTTGGGTGTGCTCAGCGGAATAGTGTCCTCCAAGGGCTCCGGAGTGGGCAGAGGCGTCGGTTCCGGCGTAGATTCCGGCGTAGGCTCTGGGGTGGGCTCTGGAGTCGCCTCAGAAATGGCCGCCTGAGGAGGAACCGTAAAGGCCCCTGGGTCAAGCCACACCACATCTCCCACCGGCTTCTTGATTTCCCGACGGGCATAGAACAGAATAGCACCGAGAAGAAGGACATGGAATACGGCGATTAGAATCAAATTGCGCCGAAAATACCGATCATTCATCGAAATTAGCAGGATGGGATGCGGGAATTTTTGCGGAAGCCAGACCGTATTATTTCGGCACACCGACTTGAAAATCCGCCGGTTGCTGTGCGTCCCGTGCAGCCATTATTCATTGTTTCCCGGCGTTTCCTTCGGGCTGCGTCATCACCCCGACCTTACCAATACCCACCCGCTTGAGGATGTCCATGACGCCGATAAATTTCTGGATGGCCAGTTCGCGATCTGGACGCACCACCACGGAGACCGCGGGATCTCGGGCCTTGATCTCCGTGAGCTGGGCCTCCAGATCCGTCCGAGTCACCACCTGATCGTTCAGCTTGATGACATCATTGCGATCCATCTCCACCATCTGGACCTTGGCGGGGTCGACCTGAGTTTTGGCGGTGCTGCTGGAGGGCACCACCAAATCAACGCTGTTTTCCATCAAGGGGGTTGTGATCATAAAAATAATCAACAACACAAAAGACAGGTCCAGCAACGGAGTGACATTCAACTCTCCGAGCGTGTGGAGGGAGCTCCGGCTACTATATCGACGCATGATCAGAGAGGTCTCCGTATCTCCCGCAGGCCGTGCTCCACATGGCGGTGTTCGATTTCCGATGACAATTCTGCCGCAAAGTTCTCGGCCTGCACGATCATGGATCGCACACTAGTCACGAGGAAATTGTAACCAAACATGGCGGGGATGGCGACCAGCAACGCCACCACGGTTGTGATCAAGGCCCCGGCCACACCTGGTGCCATGGCAGCGAGATTTGCGCTTCCCGACTGAGCGATCCCCCCGAATGCGTCCATCACACCCCAGACCGTTCCCAGCAGCCCAAGGAAAGGCGCCCCGCTCACCGCAGTGGAAAGAATGATCATCTGGGATTCGAGCTTCAAGCCGGCCTCGCCCACGGCCCGTTCCATGGCAGCCTGCACGGAACGCATTTGTGCCGGAGTGATCTTTTCCGCATCCTCCAGCCGGGCGCGGTAGGTCTCATCCACCTCGATGGATCCCAGGAGTTGAAAACACAATTCCTCGCACCCGGCATGGTAAATTTCAAAGAGCGGCGACCCCTCAAAAAAGACCTCCTGTTCATAGATGCGCAGTGGCGTCCGATCCTGATGAAATAAGGCGGAAAATCGATCCGACTGACGGCGGGCAAAGGCCAGCAATCTGATCTTCGTCACCATCACCGACCAACTGAAAATTGATCCCAAAAACAAGACCAACAAAACCGCCTTGCCCTCGACGGTGGATTCGACAAAGGCATAAACCAGCCCGGTGGCCAAAGGAAACCCGAATTCTAAAGCCATGATCACAAGCCATGAACTATTCACCATTTCGCAAGGCGTCGTCACTAATCTTTTTGCCCCCGCCACGATTTCACCGTATGTAGGACGGCCATGACCCACCGATTTTTCCATTTCTTCGCCGCCGTCGCGCTGTCCACTGCTCTCACGCTCTCGTCGGCCCCGGCTCAGGACGCCCCTCCGCGTGACAATCCCTATGATGTCATCGGCAAGGTCTTTGCTCCCTTTTGGAGCGTTCTTCTCGCCGCCACCGCAAGTCCAAACAAGGCCTGCACTCTGACGCTGGAGATGACGGAAGTGACCGGCCGCCTGCCCAAACAGATGGCCGGTGCCACCATCGCCGCCGCAGTACAATTTCCCGATAAGGTAAAACTCACCGCCCCGGTCATGGGTGAGGCTATCACGGTTTGTCGAAACGGGGATGAGGTCTGGGCGATTCCCGGAGCCAAGGTCGAGTTCCTCCTCAGCAAATTTGAAATCAAACCCCGGCCCAAAAAAAAGAAAAATACGCCTCTCTATCTTCCCATCACCGCCCAACAGGCCATCTTCCTTCCCGCCATCTTCACCATCATAAACGCCGATGTCGCCGAGATGCAGGAACTGAACGGCGAAGATTGCCGGGTCATCACCGCCGCCCTCATGCCGGAACTGGCCAAGGCGGTCAAATCTGAGAAATTCCAGGCCGAAATGTGGGTGGCATCCGGCTACATGCCCCGCCGCTTCAAGATTTTTCAGCCGGACTTCACCGCGACGGTGGACGTTAAAAAACTTCGCTTCGGACCCTCACTCGTACCGGCCACCTGGACCCCGCCGCCCGACGTGACCGACATTTACCGCACCGACGCAGACCATCTCGATGCCATTCTCTTCGTAATCATGAATTCCCTCGAATTGAAGGACAAGGCCAGCCCCCTGAAGGCCAGCAAAAACACCTCACCTTGAACGGATCCGAGAAGAATTTTCCCAAGCCTAATTACTCATGAACTCCCGTCTCCTGATTCTCCTTCTTCTCATCCTCAGCGCCGCAGCTATTTGGGGTGCCTTCGCCTTCGATGATTCCAGCCGAGAGGCCGTCCGAAAAGCCCAGGGGCCGGAGTGGAAAAAATCCACCTCCCGCACCTTCCATTCCTTGGTGCGCAGGTATGGCGATTGGCCCTGGTTGATGCTGGCCGGAGGGATTGGCCTCGGCGCCGCCCGGGTCTTTCGTAGTCGGAAATGGCAACGCATCCTCATTGCGGCGATGCTTGCCTCCACCGTGGCGGGCCTCACGATCAATATTTCCCGCCTCACCACCGGGCGAACCCGTCCCGGCGCGGACAAGAAGATTGAACAGGGGTTCCATGGCCCGTGGGCCGACGGACAGCTCACCATCGGCAAGCATGCCTACAATTCCTTCCCCTCCGGGCACACCGCCACCGCCTTCGGCTTTGCCGGGGTGATTCTCTTTGCTTCGCCGGGCGTCGGCCTCGTCGCCATGGCCATTGCCGGACTCATCGCCTTTTCGAGCGTCATGGTCGATGCCCATCATCTCTCCGACGTTACGGTCTCGACCCTGATTGCCCTGACGGTTGCTTGGCTCACTTGGCGCTGGGTGGAAAAATCCGGCGACGAAGTTTGGGCAAAGTTTCTAAAAAAGCTCCAGAGCCTGAGAGGGTAGCGACCAGGCGATCTGACCTGAAGCGATCGTCGCCACGCCTGCGATTCATTTTGACCCGGCAACGCCAATCCCTAAACTAACCACCTCTTTTTTTCATTTTTGAGATTTATCCCACGACCATGTCCACGACACCCACCATCTTCTACACCCAGACTGACGAAGCCCCTGCCCTTGCGACCTACTCCCTGCTGCCAATCATTCAAGCCTTCGCAAAGTCGGCGAACATTGCTGTCGAGACGCGGGACATTTCACTGGCCGGACGTATCATCGCAAATTTCCCAGAAGCTCTCGCCCCCGAGCAACGCCTCACCGATACCCTTGCCGAACTGAGCGCTCTCACCCAGAAGGCCGAGGCCAACATCATCAAACTCCCCAATGTCAGCGCCTCCATCCCCCAACTCATCGCTGCTGTCACGGAACTGCAGAAGCAAGGGTTTTCCCTCCCGCATTATCCGGAAGCCCCCGCGACGGACGCCGAACGCGAGATTAAAGCCCGCTACGACAAAATCAAAGGCAGCGCCGTCAATCCCGTGCTTCGGGAAGGCAATTCGGACCGGCGGGCACCCAAGGCCGTGAAGGAATACGCCCGCAAACATCCTCATTCCATGGGCGCTTGGAGTCCTGAATCAAAAACCCGGGTCAGCACGATGGGCCGGAACGATTTTTTCTCCAACGAAAAATCCGTCACCGTCCCCGCCGCCACCACGGTTCGAATCGAATCTGTCTCGACCGATGGCACGATCACCATACTGAGAGACGCCATCCCGCTCAAAGCCGGAGAGATTCTCGACGCGACCTTCCTGAGCCGGAAAGCCCTCGTCGCCTTTCTTGAGGACCAGATCGCCGCCGCCCAACAGGAGGGGATCCTCTTCTCGCTGCATCTGAAAGCCACCATGATGAAGGTCTCCGACCCCATTATTTTCGGGCATGCCGTGAAGGTGTTCTTTCAGGACCTCATCACCAAACACGCCGAAACCATCACGAAACTTGGAGTTGATTTTAATAACGGCCTCGGTGATCTCATGGCAAAAATTGTCACCCTCTCGCCGGAAGAAAAGGCCGCCATCGAAGCCGATCTTCAGTCCGCCCTGGCCGATCGTCCCGATCTCGCCATGGTGAATTCGGATAAGGGCATCACCAACCTCCACGTGCCCAGCGATGTCATCGTCGATGCTTCGATGCCTGCCATGATCCGCACCTCCGGACAGATGTGGAATCCCGCCGGGGCTCCGCAGGATACCCTCGCCATCATTCCCGACAGCTCGTACGCCGGCGTCTATCAGACCACGATCGAATTTTGCAAAGCTCATGGTGCCTTCGATCCCCGCACTATGGGCTCGGTCTCCAATGTCGGACTCATGGCCCAGGCGGCTGAGGAATACGGCTCTCACAATAAAACTTTTGAGATTTCCGCCGACGGCTCTGTGCGGGTTGTGAACGCCGCCGGGGCAACCCTCCTGGAGCATCAGGTGAGCCAGGGGGACATCTGGCGGGCCTGCCAAACGAAGGACGCTCCCGTCCGCGATTGGGTGAAACTCGCTGTCAGCCGCGCCCGCGCCACTGGAACCCCGGCCATCTTCTGGCTGGATGCCGACAGGGCCCACGACTCAGAGATTCTCTCCAAGGTGCACGCTTTTCTGAAGGAACACGACACGACCGGGCTGGATATCCGGATTCTACCGCCCGCCCAAGCCTGTCAATTGAGCCTCGAAAGGCTGAAGGCCGGCGAGGACACCATCTCCGTCACCGGAAATGTCCTGCGCGACTACCTCACCGATCTATTTCCCATTCTTGAACTCGGCACCAGCGCCAAGATGCTCTCGATCGTTCCTCTTATGAACGGCGGTGGCCTCTTTGAAACCGGAGCCGGCGGTTCCGCCCCAAAACACGTCCAACAATTCCTCACTGAAAATCACCTGCGCTGGGATTCCCTGGGTGAATTCCTTGCCCTCGCGGTCTCACTCGAACACCTCTCCCAGTCGTTCAATAACTCCAAGGCGGGCATTCTCGCAACCACCCTCGACGAGGCCACTGGAAAATTCCTCGACACCAATAAATCGCCATCCCGCAAGGTCGGCGAAATCGACAACCGGGGCAGCCATTTCTATCTCGCCCTTTATTGGGCCGAGGCACTCGCCGCTCAAACCTCTGACTCCGAACTCCAGGCGCGCTTCAAATCCCTGGCAGAAAATTTGGCCTCCAATAAAGAGAAAATCGTCGCCGAGCTCCTCTCGATCCAAGGCGAGCCGATCGATCTTGGCGGATATTACCAACCCGCCGCGAAACTCGCGACCGCAGCCATGCGCCCCAGCGCGACCTTTAACGCTCTCATCGCGGCGCTCTAGCCGATTGTCGGGGGAGAAACTTGAAAGGAGGCGCTTGCGCCCTCGTCCGGCCTGCGGCGGAAGGTGATGGTGGATTCAGGTCTCAGCTTTCAGGTTTCAGGTTTCAGCTTTCCATCCCGCGGCACCATCGCCAGCCGGAGGATATCATCGGCCGCGCAGGCGGCCCCAAATCCATTGTCGATGTTGACGACCGTGACTCCACTGCCGCAGCTATTGAGCATGCTCAACAATGCCGCCACCCCGCCCAAACTCGCTCCATAACCGACGCTGGTCGGCACCGCGATGAGCGGACGTTCCACTAATCCCGCCACCACCCCGGGAAGAGCCCCTTCCATTCCCGCCACCACAATCAGCACCCCGCAGGCGCGAATGCGTTCCACCTCTTCGAGGAGACGATGCAGGCCGGCCACCCCGATATCAAAAAACTCCTCAACGGTATGACCAAAGGTCTGCAGCGCGACGATCGCCTCACCCGCCACCGGAAGATCCGCGGTTCCGGCACACAACACTCCCACTTTCCAAGACCCGGGCGACGGAGGGGTTCCCCCCACCACAATACAGCGCGCCCGTTCATGAAACACCGCTTCCGGCAGTCGCGAGCGCACCGCTCCATATTGGGCAATATCCGCCCGCGTCGCCAGAACCGGCTGACCATTTTCATGCAAAGACACCGCGATGGCTGCGACCTCGCCCGGGAGTTTGCCGGGACAATAGATCACCTCCGGACGCCGACAACGTCTTACGCGATCAAGATCGACCCGCGCAAACCCCATATTGGACCCGGACTCAGTGGGCATCAGTATGAAGGTATAAGCGCATCGGCACCATGGAACTCAGGACAAACCCGTTCTTGAGATAAAAATTCTTTTGATGCTCATCCGGCTGGTCGGTCAGCAGAGTGATGCGCAAAAAATTCTTGTTCTTGGCAAATTCAATGGCGTGATTCAGCAATCGCGTTCCATATCCCTGCCCGCGATGTTCCCGATGAATGAACATATCCTCGAGCCACATCACGAAACTTCCCTCGGCAGTGCTGATGGTGATCAGAAGGTTGATCATTCCGATGATCTTTCCCGGACTCCGCAGGACAAAGATTCGTCCCCGGGACGGATCTTCCAACACCAGGCGCAGGCCCCTCGCCTGTTTCTCCCGATCGGGGACAAAATCCTGCTCCTGACTGAAAAGCTCAAAAAGCATCTCCGTCAGCTCCGGGAGATCGTCAAGGGTCGCCGGTTCAATGCGCAAGTTGTCCATCAGAGAAGATGCTAGCGATTCTCCCGGAAAAAAGAAAACGGAAAGTCGCGCGATCCCCGGCGATCACCGGTCACGACCAAATTTTCTGGCCAATTCCGCAAGAGAAAACTGAATCATCGTCGGACGTCCTGAGGGACTCGCATACGGCAAGTCGCAACCCAGAAGCTCCCGAACCAGCCTGCGGGCACCCTCATCCCCCGGCACCGCCTCATCGACCCCAAGACGAGCCACCGAACGCGCCACCGCCTCGCGCACCCCCCGCCCCCGGGCGAGTTTCCCAGAGGCCCGCACCTCGGTCACCGTGTCATGCAGGAGTTGCCCTGGCTCACGCGCCGCAGCCGCGGCGGGCAAGGCTTCGATCTTCACCGTCATGCCTCCAAAGGGCTCGATTTGAAATCCCGCAGCCTCCAAGTCCTCCAAATGGTCGAGCACCCAAACCCGCTCCCGGGCTGGCATCTCAACCACCTCCGGAATGAGCAGTTTTTGGCTGGATACCACTCCTTCCTCCAACTGCCGCATCAGCCTCTCGAAGATAATCCGTTCCCCAGCAGCCCGGGCATCCATCAACACCAGTCCCTCCGGCCCCTCCAGGACGAGATATCCAGCCGTCAAGGTCGCCAGATGACGGAATACGTCGGGCGTCTCCCCAGGCTCCCCAGAGTCAGAGCCTCCGATGACCGTCGAATCCGCCGGAGATTCTGGGGAGGTCACCTGAGGTGTCAGCTGATCCAACGAGAGATTTTGCTGGGGACGTTGGGGGTGAAACGCGGGAGTTACCGGAGGCGCTTTGGCGATGACTGAAGCGACCAGTTCTTGCCGCGCCTGAAGGATCGTAGCCCGGGCTGCATCAAAAATGATGCGGCGAAGGACTTCGGGCTGACGCAATCGCACCTCCCTCTTGGCGGGATGTACATTGCAGTCCACCAACTCCGAATCCATCTCAATATGCAACACACAGAGAGGATGAAGACCCCGCCCCAACGCCTCCGCATAGGCCTCGCGCAAGGGCTGCTGCACTGCCGGACAATGAACCGGCCGCCCATTAAGAATTACGATCTGCCGCAGGCGATCCCGACGCCCTTCTCCAGGCCGGGCCAAATACCCCCGGACCCGAATCCCCCCTTCTTCCCGGGGTTCCACTTCCAGCAGCCGCTCCAGATAATCCGCCCCAAAGAGATCCCGAATCCGAACCGAAATCTCCCCGGCACGAGGCAGCGCCAAAATCTGATGACCATCCCGGTGACACTCAAAAGCAACCTCCGGAACCGCAAGAGCCGTGGCCTCCAGACCATGCAAAATGTGAGCGGATTCCGTCTCCTCGCCGCGTAGGAATTTTCGCCGGGCAGGCAGATTATAGAAAAGCTCTCTCACCTCCACTTGGGTGCCGGAGGGGGCACCGGTCT
>CALBXK010000089.1 GCA_937890535.1 uncultured Spartobacteria bacterium | reverse complement strand
CTCGAACCCGCAACCTCTGCCGTGACAGGGCAGCGCTCTAACCAATTGAGCTAAGACTCCTCAGAAAAGGGAGTGAAAATATGGCCTCCTGATTTGGGAAAACAATCTTTTTTCTGACTGGCGCGATGTTTTTTCTCCCCGGGGCGGGGTGGGGATTGCCAGTGGCCGCCTGCTTCCCTATTCAAGAAGCCATGCATGTTTGCGATATTCTTCCCGAACGGAATCTCCCCGGGAGCGGCCCCCGGAGCATCGGGACGACGGGAGTGGCCGATCATTTTTTCCGCCCGCTCCTGCCTGCTCCCTGTTTGAGATTTAGAAATTCACTCTAAAATGGCGTATTCCTCCTATCGCGAGTTTGTTGAAGCCCTTGATCGGGCGGGGGAACTTCGCCGCATCACCGAACCGGTGGCGACGGAACTTGAGATCACCGAGCTGGCTGACCGCGAGATGAAGGCTCCCGGCGGAGGCAAGGCGCTTTTGATTGAGAAGCCCACGATCAACGGGAAAATCAGCCCATTTCCGGTCGCGATCAACACCATGGGCTCCCACAAACGCATGGCCATGAGCATGGGGGTGGATTCGGTGGACGAGGTCGCAGCAGAATTGGGATCGCTCATGAAGGCAAAACCGCCGACCAATCTGCGGGAAACGCTCACTCTTCTGCGCACGGCCTTCGAGATGCGGCACGCCCGACCGAAGCAGGTGCGCACCGGCCCCTGCAAGGAGGTGGTGCATAAGTTTGAAGCCGGCAGTGGGAGGTCGGAAGATTGGCCTGCGGCACCAACGCTGGAGGACCTCGCCGCCCGGCACTCGCCACCCGGCACCCTCCTTGATCTGCCGATCTTGCAATGCTGGCCCCTGGATGGAGGTCGCTTTATCACCCTTCCATGTGTCGTGACTCAGGACCCGGACACCGGCGACCGCAACCTCGGGATGTATCGGATCCAGATTTACGATGAGGCGACAACTGGGATGCATTGGCAGTTGCAAAAAGTCGCCGCCCGGCACGGTCGTCGTTACTATGAGACGGGCAAGAGGATGCCAGTGGCGGTCTTTCTCGGCGGCGATCCGGTTTTCCCTTTTGCCGCCACCGCCCCGCTTCCCGATGGGCTCGATGAATTTCTTCTTGCCGGCTACCTGCGCAAAAAATCGGTCGAGATGGTGAAATGTGAAACCAACGACTTGGAGGTTCCTGCCAATGCGGACATCGTCATTGAGGGATACGTGGATCCCACCGAGCCCTTGAGGGACGAGGGGCCGTTCGGCGATCATACGGGATACTACACCTTGCCGGAGCCGTATCCGGTCTTTCACATCACGGCCATCACCCATCGCAAGGATGCCATCTATCCGGCCACCATCGTGGGCATTCCTCCCATGGAAGATTTCTATATGGGGGGGGCTTCGGTGAAACTGTTCCTGCCCATCTTTCAAATGAATTTTCCAGAAATCGTGGACATTGCCCTTCCGGCTGAGGGCGTGTTTCACAATGCCGTTTTTGTCAGCATCAAAAAAACCTATCCGATGCAGGCCTACAAGATCATGCATGGCCTCTGGGGCATGGGGCAGATGATGTTTTCCAAATACATTGTGGTGGTGGATGCGGACGTGAATGTCCACAACACCAGCGAAGTGTTGTTCCGGCTCTGCGCCAATACCGATCCACAGCGGGACAGTCTTTTCACCAAGGGACCGTCCGATGTTTTGGATCACGCCACCAGTGAGATCGCGGTGGGTTCGAAACTGGGCATCGATGCGACCCGGAAGCTGGCGGAGGAAGGGTATAAGCGGGAGTGGCCGCCACTGCTTTCGATGGATGCGGACGTAAAGGCACGGGTGGATGCCTTGTCCGACCGGATGCGGTGAGGAGTACACCGGGCCATTGCCAGGGATAGCCGGCCACTTTCCCGGAACAGGCCCTATCTATCGGGACCGGGGAACCTCCGGCAAGGCTTCCCCTGCCAACCCGCTTCTGACCAGTTTCGCCAGGAACCGCGAGAATGGAACAATCTCGCTGTTCAAGCTCGCCCGTTCGAGAGCGTCCATGTAATCGCTTCGGCTTTCAAGCGGGATAACCGTCCATGGATATCCGCCTGCAGCTAGCATCAGGTTCATCAGGAAGCGGCCGATTCGCCCGTTTCCGTCCATATAGGGATGGATATACACAAAAATAAAATGTCCCAGGACGACCCGGACAGCGGGATCGGTCTCCTCGGTCAGCAGATTGAAGAAGGCGGGCATGCCGTCGCGCACTGCCTGATAGTTCATCGGGACATGCCTGGAACGCCGGATATAAACCGGGTTATTGCGGTATCCGGCGAGATCGGCAGGCCGGAGCAAGCCTGCCGTGACACTCGGGGAAAACATTTGTCGGTACCATTCCCCGTGATCCTCATCGGCGATCAGTCCGGAATTTTTTCCTTTGAGGGCTTGTTCCACGCTGGCGCGAACGGTCCGAAAAGCTTCCCAATATCCACG
>CALBXK010000088.1 GCA_937890535.1 uncultured Spartobacteria bacterium | reverse complement strand
AACGCCGCGTATTGCTTGCACGTCGAGGAGTCCTCTACGAAGGGCCTGCGAATAGGGAATGGGCCGAACGGGCGCGGACTTTCGTCCGCGCCCGATCAGAAATCAGGAATCTTCCAGCGCCGCCTGGGCGGCGGCGAGGCGGGCGACAGGCACGCGATACGGTGAGCAACTCACATAGGCGAGTCCGAGTCTGTGACAGAATTTTACGCTGTCAGGGTCACCGCCGTGTTCTCCGCAAATTCCCAGCTTGATGTCCTTGCGAACCGAACGCCCCTTGGCCACGGCGATCTCCATGAGCTGACCGACGCCGGACTGATCGAGGGTGGCAAACGGGTTCTTTTGGAAGACCTCGTTTTCGATATAAGGCTGGAGGAAGTTCCCCATGTCGTCGCGGCTGATGCCGAGGGCGGTCTGAGTGAGATCGTTGGTGCCGAAGCTGAAGAACTCGGCCGTCTGCGCGATCTCATCGGCAGTCAGGGCCCCCCGAGGGACCTCGATCATGGTCCCTACGAGGTAGCTGAATTTGACCTTTTTGGCGGCCATGACTTCCTTGGCGACCCGGTGGACGATCTCGACCTGAAGGTCGAGTTCTTTGCGGAACCCGACCAGGGGAATCATGATCTCCGGTTTCACCTTCACCTTCTTTTTGGCAACATCGGCGGCGGCCTCAAAGACGGCCCGGGCCTGCATTTCGGTGATTTCGGGATAGGCGATGCCCAGGCGACAACCGCGATGCCCAAGCATGGGGTTGAACTCGTGAAGTTGGGCAACGCGCTGCTGAATGAACTCGACCTTGATGCCAAGTTTCTTGGCCAGGTCGAGCTGCTGCTCCTTGGTGTGGGGCAGGAATTCATGCAAGGGGGGATCGAGAAAGCGGATCGTAGCCGGGTAGCCCTTGAGAGCATTGAAGATGCCGGTGAAGTCTTTCCGTTGGTAGGGAAGCAGCTTGGCCAGGGCCTTCTTACGAGCTTCCTCGGTGTCCGCGAGAATCATTTCCCGCATGGCATCGATGCGTTCACCCTCGAAGAACATGTGTTCGGTCCGGGTGAGTCCGATCCCGGTGGCACCAAAGGCGAGAGCCGCCTTGGTTTGCTCGGGGTTGTCGGCATTGGTGCGAACTTCCATTCGGGAAAGCTTGGCGCACCAGTCCATGAGTTGCTTGAAGTTGCGGTATTTCTCGGTATTGCGGGCGGCCTTGTTGCCATGGAGCAGCCCCGCGATGATCTCGGAAGGCGCGGTGGCGATTTGACCGCCATACACGGCACCAGAGGTTCCATCGATGGAAAGGAAGTCGCCTTCCTTGAAGGTTTTGCCTGCGACTTTGACGGTTCGTTTGTCGTAGTCGATAAGCAGGTCGCTGGCTCCACAGATGCAGACCTTGCCCATCTGACGGGCGACAAGGGCGGCATGGGAGGAGACTCCACCCTTGGCGGTGAGAATGCCATCGGCCGCGATCATGCCTCGCAGATCCTCCGGGGAGGTTTCGTTGCGAACCAGGAGGACTTTGTCTCCCCGCTCGGCAGCCGCTGCGGCGCGGTCGGCGTTGAGGGAGATCCGGCCGGAGGCCGCTCCCGGTCCGGCGGGTAAGCCCCGGGCCAATTCGGTCGCCTTCTTGATTTCGGCGGGATCAAAGACGGGAGCCAGGAGCTGATCGAGCTGATCGGCAGGATTGCGAAGCACGGCGGTCTTCCAGTCGATGAGCTTCTCCTTGCACATATCGACGGAGAATTTCAAGGCGGCCGCTGCGGTCCGCTTGCCGTTGCGGGTTTGGAGCATGAAGAGCTTGCCTTCCTGAATGGTGAACTCCACGTCCTGCACATCTTTGAAGTGCTTCTCCAAAATCGAGCGGACCTTCATGAGTTCCGCATAGGATTTTGGCATCTCTTTTTTCAACTGCAGGACCGGCTCGGGAGTCCGCACCCCCGCGACCACATCTTCGCCCTGGGCGTTGATGAGAAATTCTCCGTAAAACTCGTTCACCCCATTGGCGGGATTGCGGGTGAAGGCGACTCCGCTTCCAGAGGATTCGCCGGTGTTGCCATAGACCATGGCTTGCACGTTGACGGCCGTTCCCCATTCGGCCGGGATGCCGTATTTGCGGCGATAGACGATCGCACGATCATTCATCCAAGATCCAAACACGGCACCAGCGGCTCCCTCAAGTTGCTTCCAGGGATCGCTCGGGAAACTCTTTCCGGTGCGCTTTTTCACCAGGGCTTTAAAGCGTTTGACCAATTCCTTCTGGTCCGCAGCGGTCAGTTCGCTATCCACAATCTCCTTGCCGTACTTTGCGTGTTTGAATTCGTGAATCGCGACCTCGAAGGGTTCGTGATCCTCGTTAGGGCTTTTTTGCACCCCTAAAACGACATCGCCATACATCTGGACGAAACGGCGGTAACAATCCCACGCAAACCGTTCGTTCTTCGTCGCGACCGAAAGGGCCTCGACCGTCTCATCATTGAGACCCAAATTGAGAATCGTATCCATCATTCCGGGCATGGAATCCCGGGCTCCCGAGCGAACCGCCACGAGAAGAGGGAAATTTTTCGCGTCCCCGAATTTGTATCCCATGATCTTTTCCATGTTGCGCACTCCGGCCTCGATCTGACCTTGGAGAGATGGCGGATAGGTGCGCTTGTGATCGTAGAAATAGGTGCAGACCTCGGTGGTGATGGTGAATCCGGGAGGCACTGGCAGACCAATGCGGGTCATCTCGGCGAGGTTGGCACCCTTGCCGCCGAGCAGAGGTTTCATCTTCCCATCTCCGTCCGCCTTGCCCGCCCCCCATTGATAAACGTATTTCCCCTTGGCAACGGATTTTACGGGCTTGGTTTTCTTCTTGGCGGATTTTGTGACGGTTTTTGACATGACGAAAATAAAATGGGAGGGAAACTTTAGGCAGAGCCCCTGGCGGTGTCAACGTCCTCTGTCGCGTACGCCACCGGGTAAAATCCTACATGAGGGGGCCGACGGCCTTCTGTCCGGGCCCTTTCCCCATGGCACGGATGGATCTCCGACGCAAGACGCTCAGGCGTCGTCGGCGATTGAGTCAAGTACCTCACCCAACATCTCTTCGAAATCCTCGAGTCCGGAACTCGGAATGATCACGGTGTTGCGACGGCCCTGGGCCTCCTCGGTGATGCGCAAAAAACGACCTCGGTCGTTTTCTCTGAGTTCGAGAACGAAATGCTTTCGTTCGACCTGAAGTTCGCGTGATTCTATAATGGTATCCATTGATTTTGTCTGCGTTGGGCAGGGAACCTATCAAAAATCACCAAGCGCTTCCGCACAATCCAATTTTTTTGAGACCTCACGCAAAGGATGAAAAGGAGGAATCATGGGCTCCGACCAACACTTGCCATTCATAAAGAAGGCCTCGAGCGGATTTTCCCGAAGTGTCCCCCCCCCGCTATCGTCTGCGGTTTTTGCGTGGGGTCTCACTCGCGCTCGTTTTCGGTTTCTTTTCGGCCGTCCCTTTGCGCCGGTCGCGACCTTGGTTGCGCTTCGCTCCCGAGGCCTCCTTGGGCCGCACATTTTTATTCTTATTTTGAGGAGGCGCGCTGGTGCCGCCCGCGCTGCCGGAGCGTGAGGCGTTTTCTTCAGAATCGGCCAGCTTGAAGTCCACTTGATGTTTGAAAAAATCCACCTTGGCCACCGCGACGGCAATCTCATCACCAATTTGATAGACCCGACGGGTCCGCCGTCCGGTGAGACGGCCGCGGGCGGCGTCGAGAATGTAAAAATCGCCCTCCAGGGAAGAGACATGGATCAGGCCGCTGATCAGGTAATCGGGCAATTCGACGAAAAACCCAAAATTGCGCACATCAAGAATCCGAGCCTTGAAGGTTTGACCGGATTGCTTGGAGACCTGGATATTGAAGTACTCCAGCTTCTTGAGTTTCGTCGAGTCCCGCTCGGCCTCTGTCGCGACCCGTTCGGTGGCCGAAATGTGTTCGGCAATGGATGTCAGGGCGGTCGATTCCGGACCCTTCGCGCCTCCGTCCAAGAGGCGTTCGAGCGAGCGATGGACGACGAGATCGGCATAGCGCCGGATGGGACTCGTGAAATGGGTGTAATCAACCTTGTTGAGTCCATAATGGCCGAGAGGCTCCGGCGCGTAGCGGGCCCGTTTGAGGCTTTTCAGCAAGGCGAGCTTGATGACGTATTCCTGCGGCTTCCCCTTGGCGGCGGCCAGCAGGCGCTGGACCTCGGACCGATTCGACAAATCACCACATTTGAGACCATTCGCACCCGCCACTTCCCGAAACTCCAGCAACTTCTCTGCATCGGGCTTTTCATGAACCCGATGCAGGGCCGGTTGACGGCGCACCTTGAATTCCCGGCCCACCAGCTCGTTCGCCAGCAACATGAGTTCCTCGATAAGTTGGTGAGAAATGTCGTTCTCGATTTTCTCCAGGCGCACCGGCACGCCCTTGTCGTCGAGCCAGACCTTGACCTCCGGAAAATCCAGATCCAGCGAACCGTGGGCAAAACGGCGCTGACGCAAAAACGACGACAGCTCCCAAGCGACATGCAAGCGCTCGGTGAGCTCATCATGCGGAGGCTCCTGCAGATGGGCAAACGCCTGCTTGTAGGTCAAGCGGGCCGCACTCCGAATCACGGTCCGGGCGAATCGCGCCGACTGGATTTTCCCGGCTTTTGTGATCTCAGCGAAGACGGAAAACGTGAGGCGGTCTTCGTCGGGTCTCAGACTGCAAATGCCATTGCTCAGAGCCACCGGCAGCATGGGAATAACACGGTCCGCCAGATAGACACTGTTGCCCCGGGCCAAGGCCTCCTGGTCGAGCGCGCTCTTAGGGCGCACATAATGGGAAACATCCGCGATATGAACCGCCACGGCCCAGCCCCCGTTCGTGCGCTGAACTTCGATGGCATCATCGAAATCTTTGGCATCATCCGGGTCGATCGTAATGATAAAGCGCTTTCGTAAATCCTCGCGACGGGCAATTTCCGCAGGATCGATCCTGGGAGAAATACGCTCCGCCTCCTCCACCACGGCCCGGGGGAGCTCGAGAGGCAGCCGGTGCTTTTTGATGATGGAGAGAATGTCCACTCCCGGAGCACCGGCGGGCCCGAGCACCTCGGTGATATGGCCCTCCGGTGCGACATGGCGGGAGGCCCATACGTCCAAACGCGCCACCACCTTGTCGCCCACCCGGGCCGGCAAATCCGGCGAGGGCTCAGGCACACAGAGGTTGTGAACGAAACGCGGATCATCCGGCGCCACGTAATAAGAATTCTGCGATTTCTGCAGGGTGCCGACGATGGTGTCATTCACCCGTTCAAGAATGCGGATGACCTGTCCTTCCTTCCGATCGGGCTCGCCTCCACGCGAAGGCCGTCCCTGATTGATCCGCGCCACCACCCGGTCACCATGCAGCGCGGTCGAGGTATTTTCCCCGCTGATGTAAAGATCCGGCTGTCCGGCGGTTTCGTTGAGAACATGGGCCGCCCCGCTGGCGTGAAACTGGATGGTGCCTGTGAAAAGGTCGGCATCGCTGGAGCGCACATACCGGTTCTTGCGAATCCGGGCCACCCGACCGTCCCGCTCCATCTCTTTCAGGGCATCGTTCAGTGCCTCTTGCCGGTCCGGAGCGAGGTGAAGGGCCTGGGCGAGCTCGACCTCATTGAGCGCCCGGGCGGCAACCAGCTTGAGGATTTTTTGATGCAGATTTCCCTGATCCCGAGGCGGACCAGACCGCATCTTGCGGCGGGGATCGGATGGACTATTACGGCGAGAGCCGGACGGATTATTTTCCTTTGACACATTTCATCCTTCGCTGAATGCCCCCCGACAGGCAAGAAAATGCTTGCTCAGAGCACGGGGTGGTTCCACCTTTAGGCGTAGAAATATTTCCCACCATCCCATGAAAACCTCCCGCGCCTTCACGCTCATCGAGCTTCTCATCGTCATTGCCATCATCGGCATCCTCATGTCACTCCTCTTTCCGGCTGTGAATTCCGCCATTGACGCCGCCCGCAAGGCGCAGTCGAAAAACGACGTGACCCAGATCGCCACCGCCGTCATCGCGTATGAGACGGAATACGGAAAATTGCCTACGGGGGGGGCCTCTGGAGACGTCACCAAGGATGTTGACGGTGACCTGATGAAAATTCTCACCGGAGTCACGGGCAATACCAATAACCCGCGAGAGATCG
>CALBXK010000087.1 GCA_937890535.1 uncultured Spartobacteria bacterium | reverse complement strand
TTGCACGTCGCCGCCGCCATCGCACTCGAAACCAAGAGCTTCCTCACCTTCGACGCCCGCCAAAAATTCCTTGCGGCGAAAGCCGGATTGAAGGTCAAGCCGTAGCGGGCCCTTCCTCCCGGGTTTGGTTTTCTGCGCGTTTTGAAGTTTTCCGGGCCGTGAGAGGATCTCCTCTCGCGCTGCACTTTGGTGCGCTCGACGTTCGTCGTTCAGGGCTTGGCAAACTCGGTCAGATCCTCACTCAATGAATCCCGGCGCTTTTTTAGCCGTTTGATCTC
Organism: uncultured Spartobacteria bacterium; assembly: GCA_937890535.1. Taxonomy (GTDB): domain Bacteria; phylum Verrucomicrobiota; class Verrucomicrobiia; order Chthoniobacterales; family Terrimicrobiaceae; genus CAMASH01. The sequence goes on along the minus strand of CALBXK010000087.1, from coordinate 3,847 downwards.
AGAGGAGTCTTTCTGCTCTTCGTCTGTTGAGGACGTCATGGTCTGAGCATCCTCGGCTTTGCGAATCTCGTCGTTGATGGTGCGGATCTCACCCAGCAACTCCGCGGATTTCTGTTCCTCCTTCACCAGGGCCGGATCGGGGCTGCTCGTGGTATCCGGCAATCCGGACTCGGAAGGTGCTACGGCGTCGGCCACAGGATCGATCGTGGAGGGAACACTTGGCGAGGGAGTCGGCACCGGTGCGGTCTCACTCACCACCAGGGTTTCGGAAAAGAATTCGCGGCCATTTTTGACGGCGACGCCATTGTACTCGACGAGATAGTCCTCTCCCTCCACTTCCATGACATTGACTTTGGCTCCCACGGGGAATTCGTGGGTGCCCAAATCGCTGACGGCTTCAAAGGCCGTCACCACATAGACAACTTTGGGAGGGGTGGCAGCTGGCGCAGCCGCGGCCTCGGTGGGAGAATCGATCGCTTCGGGGACACCGGCCGGCGAGGGAGAGGTAACTTCCGCCGGGGGCTCGGCAATCGCGCTGGGTTTCACTGGGTCCGGCGCGGCTTCCTTGGGTTTCTCATCAGAGCGACCACAGCCCGCGAGCAGAAGGGTTCCGAAAATTGCGACTCCAGCCATGATCCGTCCGATTTGTCCGATCCGGGGGGCGGGTGACTCCACCCAATGCGTAATGGTTTTCATGGCTCAATTTCTTATCATGAGATTTAAGATTGCGCACTGAACTTCTTTTCCGGCCTCCGGGAAAATATCTTGAGGGCCGGCCGAGGAATGATCAGGCGAGATGATCGAGCAACTTCTGATGAATGCCGTCAAATCCGCCGTTGCTGAAGACGACCACAACATCTCCCCTTTTCACCAGAGGAGTGAGCTTCCCAATAATGTCATCGGCCGTCGCTTCGTAATAGGCAGGTTTCCCCTTCGCCGCGATATCGGCCACCACCTTCTCGGGATTCAAGCGCTCTGCGGGAGGCAGTTGGTCCAGCCGGGCAATCTCGGCAATAAAGACTCCATCCGCATTGTCAAAGGCCCGGGGCAGCTCTTGCTGGAAAACTGCCCGGCGGGTTGTGTTTGATCGTGGCTCAAAGATCGCCCAAAGGCGGCCTTCAGAATAGCGTTCGCGCAGGGCGGTGAGCGTGGCGCGGATGGCCGTCGGATGGTGGCCAAAATCATCGATGACCGTGACCCCTCCGGCCTCGCCGCGGACTTCCTGGCGGCGTTTGATTCCCCGGAAAGACGTCAGGGCCTTTTGAATCTCCGGGGTGGGGACACCATAAAAATGCGCGGCGGAGACAGCCATGGCTGCATTGCGAATATTGAATTCCCCAACGAGAGGCACCTGGAAGACATGGTCAAAAAGTTCGAACGATGAAATGCCATCCTTCTGGTGCGGGTTCCTGATCGGCTGCCCCGCATTTTCGGAGAATCCGATCTCAAGCAGGGGCGCCGGACAATCCTTTGCGACTTCCACACAGCTCGGATCATCGGCATTCAACAAAACCATTCCCTCGCTGGGAACGATGTTGAGCAGACGCCGGAAGCTGGTCTTGATTTCGTCCAGATCCTTGTAGATATCCGCATGATCGAACTCGATATTGTTGAGGATGACGAGTTCCGGCAGGTAGTGGACGAATTTCGATCGCTTGTCAAAAAACGCCGTGTCGTACTCATCGCCCTCGATGACAAAGTATTTCGAGTCCCGCAGACAAGCCCCCTGGCCGAGATTCTCCGGGAGTCCCCCGATCAGATAGCCAGGAGCGAGCCCGGCGCTTTCAAAAATCCAGGCGAGCATCGAAGTGGTGGTGGTCTTTCCGTGCGTTCCAGCCACCACGAGATTATGTCGTCCCCGCAGAAAGAACTGCTTCAGGGTTTCCGGCAGGGAGAGGTAGAAGAGCTTGCGATTGAGGACCGCTTCCACGGCAGGATTGCCACGGGACATGGCATTTCCGATGACGATGATGTCCGCCGCCGGAATATCCTCGGGTCGAAACCCCTGGGTGATCGTGATGCCCTTACCCGCCAAAAAGGTGGACATGGGGGGATAGACATTGTCGTCCTGTCCCGACACCACAAAGCCATTGTCGCGCATCGCGGCCGCCACGGAACCCATGGCGGTTCCGCAAATGCCCAGAAAATGAACCGAAGTCGGAAGGGGGACATGGGAGGTGGGAGATGATTTCATGGCGAAGTCAAAGTCGGCATTGGGAAAGAAGGGGAACTTCCCCCTTCCGACTTCCCATATCCCATTTCAATAAACGTCCTTGAGATAGCGTTTTTCCTTTTTGAGAGCGTCCACGTATTCGCGGGCCTGTTCCTCCGTTTTGCCGCCAAATTTCTCTACGATCTGGTGGATGGCTGTATCGACATCCTTGGCCATCCTGGCGGCATCTCCGCAGACATAGAAACTTGCGCCATTTTCCAACCAATCATAAAAATCGGCGCCGTTTTCAAGCATGCGATGCTGGACGTAAATTTTTTCTGGCTGATCGCGGGAAAATGCGGTGGTGAAGGTATTGAGGACCCCCTCGGCCTGATAGCTCTCGAACTCGTCCTTGTAGAAAAAGTCCGAGGCAGCCTGTTGTTCGCCGAAGAAGAGCCAGTTTTTTCCCTTGGCGCCGGTGGCCTTGCGTTCCTGCAACATGGCCCGAAACGGAGCGATCCCGGTACCGGGTCCCACCATAATTGTGGCCTGGTCGGTATTTTCGGGCACTCGGAAGTGTTTGGCGGTGTGGGAGAAGACCGGCACCTTTCCTGCGCCATCGGCACGCTCGGCCAGGAAAGTCGAACACACGCCCTTGTGCAGATGACGGCTGCCCTTGGGCTGGTATCGCACCACCGCGAGGGTGAGGTGGACGGACTCGCCCACCACGCGTTGTGAGGAAGCGATCGAGTACAGGCGGGGCTGGAGTTTGCGCAAAACTTTTACGAATTCCTCCGGGGTAAACCTCGCCGCCGTGAATTCTTCCAGAATGTCCAGGACGTCGCGTCCCCAAAGATAGTCGGCCAATTTGCCCTTCTCTCCGGGATCCAAAAGATCGGTCAGAAATTCGGCCGACTCGTCTTTTTCCGGCAGCGCCTTGAGGATCTGTTTTGCGGGTTCGCTGAGAATGTATTTCTCAGTCAGGGCCTGCCGAAGTGAAATGATGTCGCCGACCGGATCGGGCACTTGTTCCTCGCCGGAAAATCCCTGATTGGCCAGGATGGCTTCGACCAATTCGGGGTCATTGCTGGGAAACACCCCGAGGGAATCCCCCACTTCATAGGTTACCCCGGACCCCTCCAGACTGATTTCCAGATGCCGGGTGTCCTTGTTCGACCCCTCCGCGGTCAGAATGCGATTGACCGTCAATGTGGCTGGAAACGGATTTTTCCGTGAATACTCTGATGCAGATTCCGTGGACATGGCCGCTGAGTAAATGAGAACCCATCCCGCCTGGCAAGCCCCGTTCACGTCCCCTGACTTCAGGCTGGCGCGGTTCCCTCAGCCGTATCCCGCCAGGCTCCCGGAGTGAGACCGCATTGACCTCGAAAAACCCGGATAAAGTACGAGGGGGCGCTGAACCCGCAGGCCCATCCGACCTCCGCCACCGTTCGCCGGGAGTCCCGCAGGAGCTCACGGGCGAGGGCGAGACGTTCCCTCGTGATCCATTGTCCGAGGGATACTCCGCATTCCTGGCGGAAACGTCGGGAGAGATGATCGGGTGAATACCCCATCAAATCCGCCAAACGAGAAATGGACAGCGCGGGATCCGCCAACAGCGGGCGGGCTTGCTTTTCGGTTGCGGCGATCAACGGCGATTGCCGGGGGGTTCCGACCGCAGGGCGGTGGAGTTCG
>CALBXK010000086.1 GCA_937890535.1 uncultured Spartobacteria bacterium | reverse complement strand
ATTGTAGGCTTGGAGTCCTTCGAGAAACTCCTTGCATCTCACCATCGTCTCCCCGATCTGCTGCACTTCGGGTTCGGAGTAGAGGGATTGCCCCCAGAACGGCAAACCATTGAGAAGTTGCTGGCGGGCCATCACGAGTTTTTCGACCCGTTCTGCAATGGATTTCTGCAACTGCTGGACGGCAGCGGCATCGCCCTGGGTTACCTGGATGGCGAGCCCGGGCGCGAGATCAAGCAATTCGAATAGCGCCTTCAGGCCGGGGATGTTCCAGTCCTTTGGCTTCTCAAGGTGTTTGAACGAAATGAGATCGGCAAGCGGAGTCGTGGCCAGTCCCGCGAGATTCGTCGCGTCAAACTTGGTGCCCGGGATCGCCAGCACGGCGTCCCCGTTGTAAACCAGCGAGGCCGCGAGCACTGCGACCCAGCATGGTTCCAGCCGGAACGTATCTGGTGCCATGTAATCCACGTCCCGCTCGAGTGTGGTGACGATCTCGGAACGGTTCACGACCTGGCCCTGTCCCTTGGCTTCGAGGCGATCTGAGATGAATTTCGCGTAGGGTGACGCGGGTGGGTTAATCCGATCTCCGTCCAATAACTCCAACGCATCCAGCACGGCCGTCGCCTGCTTCGACCGAGTCGTCTGCGTGACGCCCCGGATCGCTTCCTGCGCAGCTTGAAGCGCGTTCCCATCCCGTCCGTAAGTGATGAGCGTCGAGAATGTCGGATACTGGGGTGCGAGATTTTGGAAATGCTCGGACAGGCAGGTGGATGCGACGGTGTTAACGGCATCGCGGATATTGAGGCTTCCGCCACCTCCCGTTCCTTTCAACCAGTTCAGCATCGTCTTTTTGCTGCCCTGATAGGTGACGGAAACTGCCGAGAGCAGGTTTTCGCGAAGCCATTTCGTGATCCGGGCGAGGTATTCAGTCGCCTTCTTCTCATAGACCTGTTTTTTGACCCCGGATGCGAGGGACGAGAGATCGAGGGCCCCCGCGTAAAGGCGCAGAGCCTTGATGAACTCTTCCTGTTTGTCGTCGAGCCTGAAGAACACCTCGTCGGAATTCTTTTCGTCGGAGTATTTCGATGGATCGAAAGGCTGGATGAAATAGAGATAGAATTCACGGGACGGGACCGCCGTCGACCGGTCATTCGGTGCGCCGAAAAAGAGATACCCCAGCCGACCGGCCTTGTGCTCGCGCCATTCTATTTCGTGCTGCCAGATTTGATACCCGGCCACGTGGGTGGCGACATCGGTGCATTCAAGTACCTGGCGGAGCGCGTCGTAGTAGAACCGGTCGAGCGTTCCGTTATCGAGCGTCTCGGCGCGCTTTTCGACGAGCGCATCGTAGTCATCGGTCTTTTTCAGATCGATGAACCACTGGCGGTTGTCCGGATTGGACGAGAGGAATTGCCCGCTCACCGTCTTGTGAATCTCGCGGAGGGTGGTCTCAACGCTGGTCAGCAAATCCTCGGCTGGTTCCCCACCAAGATCCACCGCGCCTTGGTGGAATAGGCAAAGATGATCACGCAACTCCTCCGGAGTGAGGCCAATGGGCGCGTGGATGTCGCCGGTGGTGAGCCGATGGACCGAAAGCCCATGGATCGCACGGATGGCCATCGGGCGATAGGTCTTCTTGGGAAATGCGCTTTCGACCTTGGTCTCGAGGGTCTCGCTGCAATCCATGATGGCCTTCACGTCGGGATTTGCTCGATTCGCAGCGTTGTCGGTGATTGCTTTCCAATAGCTGTCGTAAGCCAAGATGCCCGGACGATCCTCAGGGACCTTCTCATCGACCAGTCCCTTGATCGCCTGTGAAATGATCTGCAAAACACCCCGCTTTTCGATGATGGGGATGCGTTGGAAGGTGTCCACGTAATCAGGATGGATCGGAAACAGCGCAGTGAATTCGTCCATCCGCTCGTTCATGCTGCCGTAAAACTTGGCAAACGGTTCGAGGTAGCTCCGAATCTCAGCGTCCTGCTTCGCCGTCTTTTTCAAGAGTCGGTTTGCTACCACATACTTCACATCCGTGGTGACGATTTTCACTTGCTGAAAGCGATCTTTCACCCGGCCAAGACTGTCGGCCACATGCGCGAACCGCTGGCTGTCAAAGATGGCTTCTTGGACACCCGCGATGAAACGGAAGCGATTATCTTTGCATACCTCGCCCACCTCGCGGAGAAAACCAAGATCGAGAATGAGCGCCTGGTCCTTTCGGCTTCGGAGATAATCCAAAAGCTCGTCCACAACGATCAAGAGCCCGTGGTCGGGATATTTCTTGAGAAATGCCGCCATCATATCCTCGATGGCAGTCTTATTCTCCTTCACCTTGTCCTGAGGTGGGAAACGGAACGGGGTGCCCCATTCCTCGAGCGCATCCTCCAATGACGTTGTGATGATCTCACGCAACGGCATCGTCACCGCGCCGATCTCAATGCGGAGCACTTTAAATTTTCCGGCGATGGATGCAGCCGCTTTCCGAACCTTCTCGTGGTCGAGCAGGTCCGCGAACGATTCATTTTCAGCCACTGCTGAAACTGCGGACATGAGGTGCGACTTACCAGTCCCGTAGTTTCCGACGATGAGCAGCCCACGGTTGTCATTGGGCGAATCAAACTGGAGCTGGGGGAAGATCAGGTCCACCAATCGCTGTGCCATCTGCTCCGAGATCACGTAGGTCGAAACGAGGTTCTGCGCTGAGGCGGTTTTATCAGCATCGCGAAGCTGGATGACGGATTCGATAGGTTGAAATTGAACGAGATCGCTGTAGTTCATCGGATTTCCTGTAATTCTGGGATTTGGTTTGTGAGGGTGATTACCGGCAGACCTCGCAGATCAGCCGTGAAATATTCGGGGTGATCCGCGTAACCGTGTACGAATTGCCCATCGGAGTAATTCCCGTCCAAAGCGAACAGGACGAGTCTGGATCTGCTCAATTGCAGGGCGAGCCGGAGAGGGTCGCAATGGAGCGTGGGTTCAAAGAGAATCTCCGTGCGGTCCATGCACACACGGGTCGATTCCGCTGCGTCGAGGATCTCCGACACCATCGCCTCC
>CALBXK010000085.1 GCA_937890535.1 uncultured Spartobacteria bacterium | reverse complement strand
CCTGGAACCGCTGGCGCGTCGGGTGCGGCGAAGCCCAGCACCCAAAGTGACAGCGGTGGAGGGTTACGTCGATCGTTAGGCATTTTTTGTGAATCGAAGCACTATGGGGCTCCGATTATGAGTGGTAGGTATAGCAAGGCCACAACAAGAACGAAATACGCGAACAGAATAAACAATACACGCTTCACCATATCCGGCATCGTATAAACTGAGAAGGCGCACCACAAAAGCAATCCAAGGAGACAGACCAAAGATGCAACGAGTGTGTAGCCCGGTTCCTTAAGACCCCAGTCCGAAAACTGTCCAATAAAAAGAAGAGCAGTCGAAAAAAGGAGCCCGGTTAGGAGCGATATGGGGAGAAGCCGTGATCTAGGAGTAGACATTCTGAGAATCCACGTTCTACGTGGATCGTAATTTTATTTTTGCCTAACGTCCCCGGTGAGCTGCCCCGGAAAGCTGGCGGTCGGGGTGCTTTAGCAGCCCGAGTGCCAGCTTGTAGGGGTTAGCTCGACCGGTCGTTAGCCTTGTCTTGCCTTGTCAAAAAGAGCGATCATCTTCTCAGCTTCTTTCTTGGTCATATTCGGTCGTCAGTATCCCGGAAAAACCCCAGTTCTCGGGGTCGATCTCATCGATCACAATATGGATGTGCTCAGGCTTCTTGCCGAGGTGTGTGACAAGGCTTGTGGTGATGTCGTGGACGAGCGCTTGTTTCTGTGCTTTGGTTACGGCTCCCTTTGTAAGCTTGACGTTGACGTATGGCATAGTGTGGAGAGGAATAATATTTCTGGGCTAACGTCCGCGATGACGTACCTGGAACCGCTGGCGCGTCGGGTGCGGCGAAGCCCAGCACCCAAAGTGACAGCGGTGGAGGGTTACGTCGATCGCTCCGATGGGCTTTTATTTTTGAGGTAACTCGAATCGGCCCGCAAGAATTCCAGGGACTGTGATGTCCTCATCCAATTCTTCCCACCGGAGGGCGAAGCCGTTCACTTCTACCGTAACTTCCTTCAGCTGTTCATCCGTAGCCGCTGCCAATCGGGAAAATCGGTCAGCAGGGAACCCAACAAATCGTCCGTCGTGGAGTTCGATAAATATTGTTCTTCCTTCGGTCCAAGCACGGACGGCGGCCGGCTCCATGGAAATTGGTGCATCAGCGAGAATGGCGTTCATAATATGCTTCTTTAAGTTTTTGTTGGTTTTCGAATACGTGGCGCTCGATTTGGCGGAGGTCATGCGGTCTCACACCACGATTGCTTGCGAGTAAAACGATGGTTCCAGCCAGAATTTACAGTCCCCGTCAGGTGTCCGAACATGGATATGTGGAGGCTCGTTGCCCTCGTCGGTATAAAAATGGAATCGGTATGACCCGATATGCAGAACTGTCGGCATGCGTCACGTTACCACACGCAACGTTGCAAAGGAATATTTTCTTACCCATCGTATTTTAGAATAGTATTATCCTATCGCTATATCAGGTAATGCTGGCATATCGCATTATTGAACAATCTATAAATCATTGATTAACAATTCTTTAAAGAATCGTTCGGTTTGGGAGGATCGTTGGGCTCGGTTTTTTCATGGACTCGTCAGGCAGGAGGAGACCGAACGGGGAACATCGAAGCACTTTTAGACGAATCGGCGGAGGAAGGCAAGGCAGGAGAGCTTCAGTTCAAAATGAAGGGAGATCCTCGAAGGAAGCGAGCCTGGTTCTACCGTCAGGGATTCCACTGACCTCTCTGCGGGACTCCCTGTGAGATTCGCCGCCGCCCCCCCCTTCGGCGATATGGCCTTTTCCTTGGGTGCCTCCAAGAACGCCCGACAGGCGCACGAGGGACCAGCAGGAGGCGGAATATCCTATCAACGGGGGTGGAATACCATCCTATTCTCAAACAACTACGGGAGCACGATCATTCGCCAAGCTCGCCAACTGTTCCGGGGTGGCGGGTTGGGCTACGATCTTCAAAAGCCGTCAATTGGATTCATCTGCAAATCCTGTGCATAGGGGAAGGATAGGCAAAGCATTGAGCCGCCTGCGGCGGGATATTCCACCGAGAAAATCAACCACTGACAGGCCCTTATCTGTTCGGGCCAACAGGGGCTCGCGGCCGAAAATCATCACCCGGACCTGCCGGGGCTTGATCCCAAACCGGTTTCCCATGACAATCCCGGCGCATGCACGCTCTAGACATTTTTCAACAACATCCGACAACATTTTCGTTCGAGTTTTTTCCTCCCAAAACTCCCGAGTCAGCGGAGAACCTCTATGAGGCGATTCGCCAACTCGAGTCCTTTCAACCCCATTTCGTCAGTGTGACCTACGGGGCTGGCGGCTCGACCCGGGAATTGACCAACGATCTAGTCGTTCGGATCAAGGAAACCACCTCTCTCAATCCCATTCCCCACCTCACCTGCGTCTGCCACAAGGAGGAGGAAATCCACGCCATCCTGAGACGCTACGCCGAGGCTGGTGTCAGCAACATCCTCGCCCTCGGTGGCGACGCCCCCAACGGTGCGGATTACAATAAGTCGGATGATGACTTTCAGCACGCCGCCGATCTGGTGAAATTTATCCGTCGCTTCAATGAAAGCGGCAGCCATCCGAACAAGAAGGGCTTCGGCATCGGAGTGGCCGGTTTTCCAGAAGGCCATCCTGGCACGCCCAACCGGCTCAGGGAAATGGACTACCTCAAACAGAAGGTCGATGAGGGCGCGGACTACATTGTAACCCAACTTTTCTTTGAGAACCGGGACTTTCTCGACTTTCGCGACCGCTGCGAACTCGCCGGGATTTCCCTCCCAATTATCGCCGGGATCATGCCTGCCGCCTCCCTCAAAGGGATGAATCGCATGGCGGAACTGGCCGCAGGGGCTCGTTTTCCAGCCCGGCTCATGCGCTCGCTGCAGCGTTGCGGCGACGACACCGAGGCCATGACCCAGGTCGGAATTCATCATGCCTCGGAGCAGTGCCATGACCTGTTGGAGAACAAGGTCCGGGGCATCCATTTCTATACCCTCAATCGCTCCGACGCCACGCGACAGATCTTCCGAAGCCTCGGAATCAGCAGCACCCAGTAGGTCTCAAATTCTCAATTCAACGCCGGTTGTTGTTGGGTGAGGCAATGGAAGGCCCCCAGACCCCAAATCAGTTCGCGGCAATCAATGGGGACGATCCTTCGTCCTGGAAATGCCTCTTTCAATACCGACTCCGCCCAGACATCTCCGGTGTCCTGGTAGGTCGGAAGGAGAACCACCGAATTCGCGATGTAGAAATTCGCATAGCTGGCGGGGAGCCGCTGGCCATGGCGTCGGATGGCGGACGGCATGGGCAATTTGAGCACTCGCAAAGGATATCCGTCGGACAACTGGGTGCTATGCAAACGCTCAGCGTTCTGCTGCAGCGCTTCGTAGTTGGCATCCTCCTCATCTTCTTCGATGACGGTGACCACCGTATCGCGATTGACGAAACGGGTGATGTCATCGACATGGCCGTCGGTGTCGTCTCCCGCAATCCCGTCACCGAGCCAGATGATTTGCCGAACTCCAAGAACGTCCCGGAGTTTTTTTTCGATATCTTGTCGCGAAAGCTTGGGATTGCGATTCGGGTTCAACAGGCAGGATTCGGTCGTGAGGATGGTCCCCTGCCCGTTCCCATCGATGGATCCGGCCTCGAAGACAAACTTTCCACAATCAATCAGAGGCACATTCACCGCCTTCGCGATTTTCGCCGCCGCATCATTGTCGGCGTCAAAGGGAGTCAATTTAAAGCCCCAGGCATTGAACCCGAAATCCACGGCCGCTAGGCGGGGTTTGTCCTTCCGGGTCAAAAAAATTGGACCATGATCGCGGCACCACGGTTCGTTGGTGGGAATGTGGAAAAATTCCAAGCGTTCCGGCGGCACGTCTTTGAGCAGGATTTTGACCCGAGATTCTTCGGCAGCATCTGCCATATTGATGCGAACGATTTCGGATTCCGCCAAGGCTTTCACCATCTGGACAAAGGTGGGGATCACTTTCTCGTAGGCGCCTGGAAAACTGGCCCCACCCGGATGGGGCCAGGAAATCCAAGTCGCCTCATGGGGCTCCCATTCTGCGGGGAGGGAGTATCCTTTCTGAGCGGGGGTACGGGTCGGCATGACGACTACCACCTTCGATTCGACCCGTGCAAAAACAAGCGGATTCGTGCGAAATTTTATCCTCGACTCGGGAAGGCTGGAATATTTTCCCAAAACAGATACCTTGATACTTTTCACCCATGCCCAACATTTACATCAAGACCTATGGCTGTCAGATGAATGAGCGCGATTCCGAGCAGGTCGCTCGCTCACTCACAGAACGCGGGCACCATCTGGTCGCGAGCGAGACCGAGGCGGATGTCATCCTGCTCAACACCTGCAGTGTGCGCGACATGGCGGAACAAAAGGCGATTGGAAAAATGGGGATGCTCAAGCGTCTGCGGGAGGATCGCCCGCATTTGGTCTTCGGCTATCTCGGCTGCATGGCCCAAAGCCGCGGAGCCGAGCTTCTCAAGACCTCCCCGGGCGTCGATTTGGTCGCCGGCACCCAAAAATTTCACCGGGTGGCCGAGTATGTTGAAGAACTCCTGCGCCGTCGGATGGATGCCCGCATGGACAGTGAAACCCTTCCCATTGTGGACACCGCCGAGGAGGAAGACTCGCAATCCACCATTCG
>CALBXK010000084.1 GCA_937890535.1 uncultured Spartobacteria bacterium | reverse complement strand
CCCAACTGGACCATGCTCATTGCCGGTTGCCCTCCCGAATCCTTGCCCGGCAACTTGGTTTCGCAAGCGCTCGCCTTGGGTAGGGACGAGCGGCCCGCTCGTCCGTCATCAGAACCTGCCGTCCAATTCCTCGGCCGCACCGACCCGCAGGATTTCTTCGGCCGCATCGATGTCCTGATTCACCCTGCGACCGACGAACCCTTCGGCATGGTCATGTCCGAAGCCCTCACCTGCGGTGTTCCGGTGGTTTTCTCCGATCAATGCGGTGCAGCAGAACATCTCAAGTCCGACGGACTGCAAGTTATTCCGGCTAAAGCCTCTGTCTCAGCCTGGGCCCGCACCTGCGCCGAAATGGCCGGCCGAGCATTCACGCCCCTATCTTCTCGCACCTGGTCGGACGTCGCCGCGGAGCATGAGGATCTCTATCGCCGTGTGCTGAATCGAAGAAGCTCGCCTGATTGACTTTTCACCCGGCCCTCACATCATCGACTCTCATGATAGAGCGGCTGCCCATCAGTGTGTCCATGACGGCACGGAACGAGGCACGCAGTCTGGGCAGCGTCGGTGGATGGGTGGCGGAAATGGTTGTGGTGATCAATAACTGCGAGAGTAACAGCTTGAAGTCGGCCCAGAACTCTGCCGGCACTCACTATCACCAACAGAGGACACGATTGTGACCGTATGTATCATTTCGGGAGCGGAGGCGAGTCGTCTCGACAACTGCCTGTCCAGCGTGGCTGCTCTGGCCTCCGAGGTGATCGTTGTCTTGGATGATCGCGCTAACGACGGAACCGACGAGGTGGCACGGTGCCACGGTGCCAAAGTCTTCATCGAGCAATGGAAGGGCCATATCGGGCAAAAAAATTCCGCCGCAGAAAAGGCAACCGGCGACTGGATCCTGAGCTTGGACGCCGACGAAGCCTTGTCACCCGAGCTGAGGGATGAGATTGCCGCACTCCTGCAGAACGCGGAGGGCCCTCCCTTTTCCGCTTATTCATTTCCCCGTTGTTCTCGATATTTTGGCCGCTGGATTCGTCACGGAGATTGGTACCCGGACCGCCAAACGCGGTTGTGGCGTCGGGGTACAGCCAAATGGGGTGGCATCGACCCCCACGACAAGCTTTTGGTCGAAGGTAAAGTGGGCCAACTGCGAGGTGATCTTTTGCATTATTCCATGACCAGCTTTGACCAGCAGATAAAGAAAACCATCGTTTATGCGGATGAGTTCGTCCGGCAATGCGATGCCCAATCTCGCCGAGTGACGCTCGTTGATCTCGGGTTCCGACCGGCTTATCGATTTTTGCGCAGTTATGTATTGCGTCTGGGTTTTCTCGACGGTTGGCAAGGCTACAGTATCGCCTGGATGACCGCTTTCTATACTTTCCTTAGGTACGCAAAAGCCAAAGAGGTGCAGGAACAATCCGATCCAGAGACCAGAGCAATAAGTCGTGGCCCTCACTCCTGACATTTTGGTCTACGAACCGCGGACGGAAGGGCACCATCCCGGCTGGCTGGCATTCATTGTTTCGGACCTTCTCTCCGCAGGCGCGAGATTGTCTTTGGCTGTCGACTTGCGCCCCTCCTCCGCGGCCATTCTGCGCGATCACCTTGGTCACTTGTGGGATGAGGTCCGACTCCTCGACGCCCGGGGTGGCCAAAGCGGTTCCACAGGACAAAGCAAATGGAAGTCAATGAAGCGGTGCTTTGCTGCATCCGCAAGCTCGCGGGTTTTCCTCTGTGCGCTCGATGAGATCGCATCCGACGTATTTCGCTGGAGGGCTCTTGGCCTGAACCCTCTGGCCGGTTTTTCGGGCATCATCGGCGGAATCTACCATCGACCCCGGTTGCTTGATGCCCCGCGCCTTGCACTGGGTCGATTCCTCAAGATGCGCGGATTTGATCGGCTCTTGAGGGACGATTTTTTCGCCCAGCTTCTCATGCTGGACCAATCCCTGTTGGAGGGTCTGCGGCACAACTATCCGCAGGCACCGCTGTTTTTTCTCCCGGATCCTTGTCCGGACGGTTTTGGCGGAGACTGTGCGGAGGCCCGAAAGGAGCTCGGCATATCCGCAGACAGGAAGGTCTTGCTCTTTTTCGGTGTGGGCAGCCGGAGAAAAGGATTGGGGGTGGCCGTGGATGCCATGCTTTCGTTGCCCGCAGAGAGCAACTTCCTCCTCCTTGTGGCGGGCAGACAGCAGCTCAAAGGCGATCTTAAGCATCGCCTCGATCTGCTTGTCGGGCGTGGCGGTGCGCAGGTGCTAGACCGTTATGTGTCGAGCGATGAGGAGAAATGTTGCTTCGAGGCCGCGGATGCCGTTCTGCTTCCCTACATCAATCATTTCGGCACGAGCGGTGTTCTGTCGAGGGCGGCTTCCGCGGGAAAGTATATCATCGCCTCGGACGAGCAACTCGTCGGTCGGCTGGTGCGGGAGCACGGCATGGGGTCGGTTTTTGCATCCGGCGATGCGAAGGCCTTGGCCGACGCCATCATCGCATTCGGCCGACATGATGAAGCGTCGCTGATTGTTTGCCGCGATCGGGCGGCCGGTTATGCGCGGGAATTTTCGCGCAGCGCCTTCCGCGAAGCTGTTTTGAGATCACTGGGACTGGGAATCCCGCGTTCGGTCTGAGCTTGGGAACCTGTTTCGCTTGGTGACCCGCGCAGTGGTCGGTTAGTTTTTAATCTTATGGCTTCTAAAGTCCGACCGGTTGCGGAATTTTATGCCCGCACTCGCGATGCGCAGAGGGTCATGCTTCTGGACCTCGGGTTTCTCGGGGATTCGATCCATCTCCTGCCCGCGCTCTGGGTCCTGCGCCAGGCTTACCCGCAAGCAGAACTTCACGTCATGGTCTCCGAGCACGTGACCAAAATCATGGAAGTCGCGCCGTGGATCGACAAGATTTGGGGCTATCCGCGCTTTCCGCGC
>CALBXK010000083.1 GCA_937890535.1 uncultured Spartobacteria bacterium | reverse complement strand
GACCCCCAATGATGGCGACGTCCGGCTGGGAAAGGTAGGCGGTCGTAGTGGCGATGGTGAGGGTCAAGCGCGGAGTCGCACGGTAGAGGGCATTGAGTGCGAAGCTGCCGTTAAAGTCCACCTTGTCGCCCGGGCGGGTGTAGTAATAGGTGACCCCGCCGGCGAGACTGGCTCCCAATTGCAGGCGGGGACTGCCGAAGCTGTAGTTCAATCCCGCCGCAAAATTCGTATACCAACTGCTGGTGGGATCTGTGGAAGTGGTGTACACATTGCTGTCGAAGCCTTCGCGAACCGAAAACGTGAGATCAAACGGTTTCTGGGCGAAAATTCCCAGCCCATTTCCTCCGCCGTCCGTTCCCCCTTCATCGCCATCAATGCTTTCTCCGCTCTCTGGCCCACCGGTCCCTCCCAAATCCATGGCAGGAGCCGGCCCATAAAATGAAACTTGCGCCATCGCGTTTGATGGCATAAGGGCTAGAATCCCGACGCTCATTCCCAAGAGCAATAATTTCCGAGTAAGTGTGGCAACGCGCATCTCGGTCTTTTAACCGAACCGGAGGAGAAGGCAATATTTTCTATGGGAAAACTTTTCCTGACGAAGCTTTACGCTCGTTCGCGTCCTGGATTTTATTTTGCAATCCTTTGATCCCATCCCTTCCCAGCGTGCTCCCCGGCCACCCCCTTGAGAGAAGGTAAAACCGCAGCGCGGCGGGGTATTCTCCACGACTCTCCAGGATCTGAGCATAGAGCTCATAGGCTCGCCCATGGGTGGGATTTAGCCGTATGGCGACAAAGGCCTCGCGTTCCGCCTCACGGAGTTGACCGGTCCGCATCAAGGCCTCCAGCAACTGCAGGTGATGGTACCAATCCCCCGGGGCCAGCGCAGCGGCCGTGGATAGCTCCTGGACCGCCTCGCGGGCATCCCCCCAACGATCCGCCGGACTCGACCGAGAAAAACTCCGCAGTAAGAGGGCCTTCCCGCGCAACTCAAGCAGCCGGGGATTCACGATCTCGGTCACCTGCCCCCGATCCAACTCTCGGAGGGCCTCCTGCCAGCCCCCTTTCAACACCGCATTCTCCGCTCGGAGGACATGGTACTCAGACCCGGCCACCTGCCAGACTTCAAACGCCAGCCACCCAGCGAGAACCCCTAGAACCAGAAACGCGGGCGCCCGCCGGATCGACCCGAATAACCCCGCACGATGTTGTGGCCGGCTCTCCGCGCCCGGGTTGGCAAGGATGCCCAGCAGCGCTGCCGCCAACAAGGCATTTGCCGGAATCTGCATGTTGAAATCGAACAGAGAATGAACCGCGAACGCCGCCAGGCCAGTCAGCGCCGCGATCAACAACGCTGCGGAATGACTTTGCGGCCGGGTGTAGATGCTCATGCGGGAACGCAACACCGCCATCAATCCCCGCCAGCCATTGCTCACATGCAAAATCACAACCACCAGCAACAGAGCCAGGGCGGGGAACCCGAAATCCGCCGTCACCTGCATCCAATCATTATGAGCAAACAGGTCGTCTGCGGTCGCCTGGGATTCGCGAAACTGTCTGGCATAGTACATAAATGTCCCCGGCCCGGTTCCTCCAAGAGGGGCCAGTTGAAACTGCCGCAGGACCGCTTCAAAAACTCCCTCCCGGTAAGAATCGTCAAAAAGAATTTGAAAGCGGCCCTGCACAAAGAAGCTGTTCTGGAAGACGAAAAAAATCCCAGCGGCGGTGAATGCAAGCCCCCCCAG
Source organism: uncultured Spartobacteria bacterium (assembly GCA_937890535.1). GTDB lineage: Bacteria > Verrucomicrobiota > Verrucomicrobiia > Chthoniobacterales > Terrimicrobiaceae > CAMASH01. Next base: position 3,764 of record CALBXK010000083.1, on the reverse strand, counting down.
GATCGCCATGGTGGCCGCGCCCCGCCGGCCCTTGGCACCCACGATCAAAACGCCCGCACTGCAGATACAAAAGACAATCAATCCCACCGCCAGTCCCAAGATTCCCCCACGGCTCCCGGTCAACACCGACCCAGCGAGACTCATCACCGCCACATAAAAACACAAAATCTTCAACCCAATGCGCCAACGACCCCAACAACTCAAAGCCAACCCGATCAGGCCCGCTGCATTAAGAAACCAAGCCAGATGGTTCCGGTTCAGGTACATTCCATGCGCCACATCGGAAAATCTCCCGCCATACCAACCCTCCAATTGTCTGGACATCCAGGGGATGGGGAATCCCTCATGGTGGTGAGTAAATTGCCAGGCCCCCAAAGCCGCCTGTGCCAGAGCCGATGCCAGGATCACCACGCAAAAAGCCAGCCGGTGAAAAGGGTGGGTGATCACCCAGGCGAAAACCCCATAAAGCACTACACACGCCAGAATCAATCGCAGAAAACCAGACGCCAGCCAAACATCCGCCGCGGCCTCGGTCCGCCACAACATCCACCCGGCCAGCAATCCGACCGACACCACGCATCCCGCGTTGGGCGCCGGGAGATTCCTCCAAAAAGCCCCGGCCACCGCCAGGATCCCAACAATGCCCACAACCGCATAGGCCGGCAGGGCGAATACCGGCCGCATCGCCCCTCCATACATCGTCTGGGCCGCCACCACCGCAAGGCCGCAAAGGATTGCCAAAAAGTATCGCATGCCGAAGAGAAAAGCTGAAAAGCTGAAACGCTGAAACGCTAAAACGCTAAAACGCTAAAAGCAGCGACCCCATCTCCCCCGTCCCCATTTCAGCTTTTCAGGGTTTCAGTTTTTTTGCGTCTTCACTTTTTGTTCATTTTGAATTGAACTTTTCATCGGACTGTGCAAAAAGTTGTCCTGTGGTTGCCTCAACTCATACCGCTCAGACCGCCCTGCAAAAGGAATTGGTCGCGATTTTTTCTGATTTGGCGGAGCTTTTCGGAAATCCCCGCTCGTACGGAGCGATCTACGGATTGCTTTTCGCCGAGGAGTCGCCCCTTTCCATGGATGAGATCATCCAACGGATCGCCATCAGCAAGGGAACCGCCAGCCAGGGCTTGCGGCATCTGGAAGATCTCGGGGCCATCGTTCGAAAAAAAGACGGCCGCGGTCACCTCTATGCGGCCCGGTTGGAGATCCGTCCCCTCGTCGCCGGGTTTCTCAACAAGCGCCTGTTGCCGGGCTTATCCGGGGGCCGGGCCCGCCTGAAATCCTTGGCGGAGCTTGTTCCCGAACTCCCCCCCGCCGCCCAGCCCGGCGCCCGCCTCCGCATTCAGCGCATCACCAAATGGCATAATCGCGCCGCCACCCTTCTCCCTTTCGCAGAGAAACTTCTGCAAAAAGACTGAAACCCTCCGTCCTGTACGGAAAAAACCCACATCCCCAAACTTCGCTATTGGTCTCCTTTTTCCGGGAATGGCCAAAGGCGGCAGCTTGCCCGGAACGGGCCAAACGCTAAAAACCTGAAATGCTGAAAGCTAAAATCCCGCATCAAAACACTTTCAAATTTTTCAGATGAGGCTGTCGGAAGAACTTCGAATACGCTGCAAAGGGTATGCCTCCAAAGTGGTTCAATTTTACGCAGCGCTACCAACAGGCAAAAAGGAAATCGCGGTCTTGGGATTGAAACTCCTTCGATCTGGAACTTCGGTAGCCGCCCATTCCCGCGAAGCTTCCAGAGCACGCTCCACCGCGGAATTCTGCTCCAAACTCAATGGCCTTTTGCAAGAGGCTGACGAGTCTCACCTGTGGCTCGAACTCCTCAATGAGGACTGCGGTCTTCAAAACAAGGAGATCATATTTTTACTTCAAGAAACGTCTGAGCTCCTCGCGATTTTTACGACAATCGTCTCAAAGTCCCGGATGCACGAAAAAAAGACATCTCTGTAATTATACGCCTTCTCACCACGCCATACTCTCAAAAAACGTAGGCCTTCCGGCATTTTAGCGTTTCATATTTTTAGCTTTTTAGCGTTTCAAAATGTCCACCCTTTCCGTCGTCATGCCCGTGTACAACGAGGCCTCCACCGTCGCCGAAGTCATTGACGTCGTACTGGCCCAGCCCGCGGTCGTCGAACTGATCTGCGTCAATGATTGCTCATCCGACGGGTCTGGCGAGGTGCTTGATGCGCTGGCCGTCGACCGACCCCGGATGCGGGTTCACCACCATGAAGTGAACCTGGGCAAAGGAGCCGCCTTGCGCACCGGCATCGCCCACGCCACGGGTTCCATCGTCATCATCCAGGACGCGGATCTCGAATACCTGCCCTCCGAGTACCCCCGGATGATCCGGCCCATCCTGGAAAATCACGCCGATGTCGTCTTCGGGTCCCGCTTCATCGGGTCCGAGGAACACCGCGTCCTCTACTTCTGGCATTCGGTCGGCAACACCTTCCTCACCCTACTCTCCAACATGTTCACCAACCTGAATCTCACCGACATGGAAACATGCTACAAAGCCTTCCGGCGCGAGATCATTCAATCCATTACCATCGAGGAACCCCGCTTCGGCTTCGAACCCGAGATTACCGCCAAAGTCGCCAACCTCGGTGTCCGCATCTACGAAGTCGCCATTTCCTACCACGGGCGCACCTACGACGAGGGCAAAAAAATCGGCTGGCGTGACGGCTTCAGCGCCATCCGCTGCATTCTCAAGTATAACCTCCGCCGATAGGGGCGGAGGAGTGACTGGAGGGCACCGGTTTGCTGGCCTCTCGGCCCCCCTTCGGGCTGCGCAGAGCGCAGGCTATCTCCTCTTCACTCCGATTCTCGGTGCCCATTCTTCCGCATCGCAATGAACACCCCATGGATGGCCGGCCTCCCCAACGGCCAGGCCTTCATCCTTTTGCTTTTCATTCCTCAACCACGAGCTTCTTCCACAACGTGCCCGAAACACCCCCTCAAAAGAGCAATTCCGCACCCAACACCGGAGAAGAACTCCACCCCCTGCAGATTCTCGCGTGGCGGAAAATGAGCTACGACGAAAAGTGGCGCCTTTCGAAACAAGCCAATCATCTCCTCCGTGAGGGAATAAAAAGCCGGATCCGGAGGAATTCTCCACATCTGTCGGAAGAGGAAATTAATCATGAATCCAGCCGCGCCCTCCTCTTCTCACGAGCCTGATCTCATCCGATTGTTTGTCGCTCCGCTCGAGGATTCTGGCATTTCCAGCTACATGGTTTCCGGATCGGTCGCCTCGATTGAATACGGCGAACCCCGAGCCACCCTGGATATCGATTTGGTTCTGTTACTGGATCGCAAATCCTCCTCGTCGCTGGAGCAACTCTTTCCCGACTCCGAATTCTATCTTCCACCGCCGGAAGTCCGTGAGGTGGAATTCAAACGAGCAAATCGCGGCCATTTCAACATTATCCATCATACCTCGGGTCTGAAAGCAGACTGCTATCCGTCGCGCAATCACCCCTACCTTCCCTGGGCGATGACGAACCGACGCCGCATTTCCTTAATGGGCGTTGATGTCTGGTTTGCTCCGCCGGAATACGTGATCCTGTGGAAGCTTGAGTTCCATAGGGAAGGCGGAGGCGACAAGCACATCCGCGACATCAGAGGTATAATTGCGATCTCCGGCGATCAACTCGACCAATCGCTCCTGACTGAAGCAATTTCCACTCTCGATTTATCGAAAAGTTGGAGTCTCTGCAAGACCACATAACTTTCAGTGCTTCAGTCGC
>CALBXK010000082.1 GCA_937890535.1 uncultured Spartobacteria bacterium | reverse complement strand
GGGCAAAGGAGACCCGCTCCACCAAATTATCAACCGCCGAAGCGAGATCCTTCGTGTCGACGCCGGGAACACTCTTCAATGCTCTGTCGATTCTGTCGCGTTCATTGACGAGGCGCTGAGTCGCCTCCAGAGGAGACTCAGCAGGTTCTACCGGAAGCGCATCGATGATCTTTTTCAGGTCCTTGCCATCGCGCCCGGCAATGGCCGTGGCGTAGCGTTTCTTCTCGTTCTCAACAAAATCCTGATACCCGCGATCGATCAGCTCGTCGTATCCGAGCTCCTTGAGTGCCGATTCCAAGACCTTATCCGCTTTGCGGTTGAGCGTAAAATCACCGGGAGCCCGACCTTGACGTTCCAGGGCACGGCTCTCGGCCTTTTCAAGTTCGTTTGCGGTGGCAACGCTGACATCACGGAAATCCTCGCCGATCCGCGTGAAGGCTCTCGACACACGATCCCAAGCCAGCATGTTTCCGCTGGCATTGAGATTCATGGCGGTCCGACGGAAGCGCGTTCGTTCCGATTCACCGACACGATAAAGAACCGGTTCCAAACCAGAGTGCCAGAGGTTCCAATGCGGCAGATTGCTGTCAAAATGGATGGATACTCCAACGACCTTGCGACCTGTAACGCGCTCGAATTCTGCGGCGATTAACGGCGCGTTCTCAACCATCAGGTCGCGGACTACAGTTTGGTCACCTCCGTGCTCCAGCATCAACGCCATCGCCCGTGCCAACGCGGGTCCCACGTTGATTGTATAGCGCCGCAAATCAGAAACTCCTCCGACCACCTTTTTTGGTCTTTCCTCCGTCAGGGAATCTGTTTCCGACTTTTGTTCTTCGATCAGCTTTTTGAGCCCTGCTTCGTCTCCGTCTTTGGCGAGTTGCAATGCCTGCCCCAGTGGCTCCAACAGCAAGCCGACCCCGACATCGTCCCCGTCGACAGTCCGCGTTGTGACTGGGCACTTTTTCCAATAGATTCGACCACCCGCCCCAGCAGCCTGCCGGTGATAACAGTCAGATTGAGCGCGCACCGTCAACATGGAGGAGAGGTATTCTCCGGACTCCACCTCCTCTAAAGACACCGGCTGAAATTCCCGACCAAGGTCATCGGGGGGAGGTGGCGGGAGATCATTCTTTTTGCCGTCCGCTTTGGCTTTGCCGCGTCGTTTACGTTCATTACCTGTCTTCTCCCCATCGTCCTGCAGGAATCGCCGAAGTTCAGCCACTTCACTGCCAGCGGAAAAGCTGGCGAGAGTCCCGTCTTTGTCCCAATCCTTGGGATCACCGTCCTGTCTCGCCGCCTCGACGGGTGGTGCGAGCAGGTAAATGCCGGAGTCCTCCAAGATCGGGAACCGATTCTGGAATTCAAAAGCGCGATCTTTGGGAACCAACAAGAAGTCGTAGAGCTTGCGCTCACCTAGCGCCAGTTTGTCCAATTTATGCTGGAGGGATTCCACGAGATCGTGGAGGAGAGACTTGATGGATGCACCGCCAGTGAGCGACATACCGGAAAATTGGCACTGGAAGAAGTGAGAGTCAAGATGTAAGTAGCATAGAGAGGCAAGAACAAAAATGGATACATCGAAACATCTCTGTATCCATTTTTGCCCTTGCCCTTCCGGGGGACTGCTCCAAAGGCGCAGGCCAGGGCGTGCCGCCCTCCGCTCCGCGGTTCCTCCGTGCGTCAGGGGAAGCTCCCCCCGACACCCCGGTGAGAAATCAACGAGATTCCTCACCCATGAATCGGTCCAATGTTACTTGGACACGACTCCCCGAAATGTCCTTTTCGGGCTCACGGCCCCGAGCATTTCAACGCGGATTTTTGCCGCGACCTGAAGAACGAAATTTGACCGCACTCGCGCTGCGGCAAAGTCGGTTGCTGGTGCCCGCAGAAACTCGCGGACTTTGCGCGTCCACAGCGCGAGCAGGACATAATCCATATCCCCTAACGAACCGACCCGCCTCCGCCCCAAGACTTCTCTGGCGTAAGCGGAAAAGTCCGGCTCCCCGTCAGAATTGAATCGAAGGTCGAAGCCTTTGGGTCCAAGGGAAGATCGAATTCTTCCCTCGGACCAATCAAACGACGGCAGCCACAAAATGCGCAGAACTTTCAATAAATGATGGACCGTGGCCGAATCATCTACGGCATCCAACAAACCCAGGGATCGCTTATCGCGCTGATGGGGAGTCGCCTTCAGGGGCGGATCCGACTCGACCTGGGCAGAGAGCACCCCAGATTTAAATTTGCGCTCAATCCAGTCGCTGACCGCAGTGCGGCCAACACCGCAGCCCTGGTGCCTGAGCTCTATTTGAATTTCGGAAATCGTTTTATTTTCCCGCCACATCGTGAAAATGGCCTGGGAATACGGGTCCAGCTTCGACTTCCCACGAATTCTCATGTCAAAACCGTTATCGTGACTTGTCGGTTTTGTCAAAAGCGACATCCCCAAGATATCGGTTTTTCCGGTTTTTGTCAGAAGTTCGGCAGACACTGACCCCGTGACGCCATCTCCCGTTAACCCGGGGAGTTCAGGCCCCCACGCCTTGAGGCTCGGTTGATCTACCGGCACTCGGGCACGACCTCGTCTGCGGCAGCATCACCATGAGACATGCCTGTTAACCGCCGCCTGCTTCCGGGCAGATCTGGCCCCCACGAGAGGAGACGTGAAAGTCTCCGACGAAAACGCTTCCATCTGTCACAAAAACAGGTAAGTATTTGTGACAGTAATGCCGAAATGGAAACCGTGGACGACAAAATCTTGAAGGCGATGGGAGCTGCCCGCTTTCCGAAGACGTTCACGCTGGCGGAGCTTTCGAATTGCGGCAGGCCGGATGCCGTTCGGCAGGCGATCAGCCGTATGGTGAGGGCCGGTGGGGTGCGAAGAATCCGCCCCGGCCTCTACGATCTTCCGAAGACGCACCCGATCATCGGCACGACTGCCCCGGACCTGGAGGCGACCGTGAAGGCGATCATGCAGCGCAGCAACGCGAAGTGGCAGTTTTCGGGTGCCTACGCGGCGAATCTTTTGGGACTCTCCGAGCAGGTGCCGGCGAAAGTGGTGATCATCACCGACGGAGTGGCGAGGAACATCGCCATGGGCCGGATGACGTTGTCCTTTCGCCGCGTGGCACCTCGCAATCTGTTGGGGGTTGGAACCACCGCAGGATTGGTCTTTCAAGCCCTGCGATATATCGGGAGCAAAAGCCCGGATCTCGAACGCCATGCCACGCGGTTGCGCAAGACGCTTGATGAGAATGCCAAATCGGACCTGGTCAAACTCACGCCGAAAATGCCTGTGTGGATGCAAGGCGTCGTAAAGTCCATCACCCGGGAAGAGAAAAATGGATAGAGTCATCCGCCTCAACGACCGCCAACGAAACGAATTGTTCACGGCCGCAGCCGCCGCGACGGGGATGGTTCCAATCATCCTCGAAAAAGATTTCTGGGTGTGCTGGACGCTCAGAGAATTGTTCGGACTCCCTCGAATTGGAGAGCACCTGATTTTCAAAGGCGGCACATCGCTATCGAAAGCGTATCGCGTGATTCAGCGGTTCTCCGAGGATATCGACGTTTCAATTGACCGCGACTTCCTTGGTTTTTCCGGAGCCGATGCGCCGGAGGCGGCGACGAGCAACAAGGAACGCCAGCGGCGGATCGATGCGCTCATGGCCGCGAGCCAGCAAATAATCCGGCAGGAACTGCAACCCGCGTTGACGATCGCCATCGGGCAACGGCTCGGCAGCGTGAAAAATTGGTCGGTCGAGTTCGATGAGAGCGATCCGGACGGGCAGACGCTGCTCTTTCATTATCCATCATCCCTGCCTTCCCATGCCTCCGGCTACATTCGCCGGTCGGTAAAAATCGAAATGGGAGCGAGGGCAGACCACTGGCCCAGCGAATCCAAAGCGATCACCCCGTATGTGGCAGAGCAATTTCCCGAGGGCTTTCAGGAACCGGCCTGCCTGGTCAAGGTGCTTTCGGCTGAGAGGACATTCTGGGAGAAAGCAACCATTCTGCATGCGGAATACCACCGCCCCGCCGAAAAAGCATCCCCCGACCGTCTCTCCCGGCACTACTACGACTTCGACGCTCTGATTCAATGCGGCATCGACAAGACCGCCAGCCTGGATCTTCTGTCGCGGGTATCGGAGCACAAGGGAGTCTTTTTCCGCTCCGGTTGGGCGAAGTATTCCGAGGCCTCGCCCGGAACATTGCGAATCGCGCCGCCTGACAGCCGCCAGAAAGCCCTCCATGACGACTACGCCAAAATGAGGGAAATGTTTTTCGGCGAGGTCCCCGATTTCGAAAGCATCATCGAACGTCTATCCACTTGGGAGAGGTCCTTCAACGCAGCGTCGTCCCACACACCATAAAAGGCCTTTGGCTTGGATCCATTCAACGAGGCTATCGCCAAGAAAAACCGCCGATTTCGGCCAGTCTCATGGAAACCTACCAGTGGATTGTCGTGCCCGTTCAAAGCAGCCCAGCGTCACCGGTGGTCGAGTAGCCTGCTTCCGGGCAGATATGGCAATCTGCGAATCAGCTGTCTGGTGAACGACAAAGATTCAAAAAAATTTCAGCCCTTGCATTGATTTGAAGAGAAAATTCAGTTCATACAGTGCCGGGAGCCGTCTCAATATTGGTTTAACTCACTGATATAAGCTATGATATGAAGAATCGAGTCGGCCGGATGGCCTGATTCTACAGTGCCGCGCTTGCCGATTTCCGTCGAGAACCCCCCCTCAAGATTCGACTTTTGTCTGCGCAATTCAGCAGAAATCTGCGGTTGCAGCTGACATTTTTGCACGATTCCCGGTCGAAAACGTGAATTTTGACGCGCCGACACCACCGAGCATTATAAAGCACTTGGGTTTTACCAACGTCTGCGGAAAACAAGTGATGCCTGACAATCAGGCATCTATGAAAACCAAACCCAACAAAAAAGCCTCCGCGTCTAATTACGCGGACACAGCAGAGCCATTCGAAGTTCCAGAAACATTCGCTTTGCTGGGATTTACGAGCACACGAAACCCGGCGAAGCCAAGTGAAATTCGTTTCGAGGATTTCCACTCTGGTCTCACCTTTAACCTGACACCAGCTCCAATCTGGGAAGATGTGGGAGTGTTGGCACAGGCGTTTAGAGCGGCTTATAATGCCGGTCGCGCCGCAGAAAGAAGTGACCTTCTTGAGGAACTTCTGAGCTGAGCCAAGCCAAGACCCGCCAGGCCAGCCCTCCCCTCAAAGAGCCGCATGTCGGCCTGAGGATTGGTGAGAGGGACGGGTCTTTCCTCCGCAATAATGGTGAGAAGCACTCATGGAGGTTTATGAAGTGCCAAGGCAGGTCGTCCGACCTCGCCTGCGGCGATGGTGTGGTTGAAATTCCAAGAACATTATAGCTGCGCCGGGGCTGTATGTGGAGGTATCCGGAGGTCAAAGTTGATCGCCATTTTTTTCTGATCACTTTTCGGGCGGGACCTATACAGCGGGCGCGCACGGGAGAGGCTTTCGCCTCCGCCCGTGCCGTTTGCCCATTAAGGGGATGTTGATTTGGCAGTTCCAGGTTTTGAGAAACCGGGAAACGGCAACATTTCATATCAACCAAAGAGCCACCTCCGGCTCTCGCAATAGCAGGCAAGTACAATACATGGGAACAACACTCTCTCTCCAAGAACGAACAACAGACAAAAGCTCCCCCGTTCAGATCCAGGAAAGCAACGGCGAAGGTGTTCGCCGCTTCGATTGCGGAAACATGGGAGACGTGATCGATGTCGGCCCCCCGCGCCCAGTTCCCTTTGATTCGCTGCAGTCCGATTGTAGCAAATTGATCCGCAAGAAACTGAACATCGGCTGCAAGCACGCCGCAGAAGTTGTGACCTGCGGCGAGGGCCGCAGACGCATGACTGCAGTGCGTCCGCAGCTCCTATTTCCAGTTGACGACGTGAAGCTATTACTGTCCGACAACGCTTTCTATATGCAGCCCAAGCACGATGGGAAACGGCTGCTCATCCACAAAAATGGGTCGGATATGGCTGGTTTTAACCGGAACGGGAATGAATGTGAAATCCCCGCGAACATCCGGACGGCTGCGCTTGCTCTTCGAGGTGATTTCCTGGTCGATGGCGAGGCCGTGGGCGACATGCTCCACGTCTTCGACATCCTGGAATTGGAGCAATCCGACATCAGGAGAATCCCCTACCGCGACCGGCTGGTAAAGCTCCTCAACCTGCTTGCAAGCGGCCAGCAGGCAGGAATCCGGTGGGTCGCGACGATCAGCGGACCGGCAGCCAAGCAGATGGTATTCCGCCAACTCCGCAACACTGGTGCCGAGGGTGTTGTCTTCAAGAGAATTCGAGCTCCGTATTTACCGGAGCGACCGGAGTCCGGTGGCGACTACTTCAAATATAAATTCGTGGAAGCGGCATCCGAAACTCACGCAAAAAAATTGGTAGCCGCGTGAAGCTCGAAACGCGATTCGAGGCAGGCCGCGCACGTAAGCAAGCCGTCGCGCCGACAACGTCAGAAACGGATCGAAGACAAGTTGGACCCTAACAAAATCAGCGTGAATCAGGAAGGGACAGCAACTGTAGAAGTATCATCGGTTAAGCAAATCACCAACGTCCGCCAGACACCCCGCTCGCTCCAAAGCGTGCGGATGTAGCGGACAAATCAAGCAGAGAGAAGGCTGGAGACGAAAAACGTCCCCGGCCTTTGTCGTTTCAAAATCAAAAATCCATGAATATCATCGAAAAGCCGCAACCCCGCGCTCAGGCTCCCACGCGAGGAATGCTTCTTCACTGCGGAGCGGAAACCGTCAGCCGCGAGGATCTCATTGCTGTGCCAACACCACAGGGGACCCGCACATGGTTCCCGCTCAACCACAGCACCATCCTCGGCGAGGTCGAATCCCAACTGGTTTCCAGCGGGTTCGCCATCGCAGAGGAAACCCATGCGCTCAGCCATGACGGAGCCCGATACTTCGGGGTTCTCTCTGTCACTCTTCCAAACCGTGACACAACGGACTTTGGCTGGATCGTAGGCATCCGCAATAGCCATGACATGACGTATCCGGCTGGACTTGTGGCCGGAACACGCGTTTTTGTTTGCGACAATCTCTGCTTCAGCGGGGAGGTGCGGATCAGTCGCAAGCACACGCGCTTTGCAGAGCGTGATCTCCGGCACCTCACGGCGCGTGCTGTCGGCCAACTCGGTGACAAGTTCCGGGCGCTGGATCAGAGGGTGGATGCCTACAAGGAGGAACAGGTAACCAACACACGGGCGCATGACATCATCATCCGCGCAGTGGATTGCGCGGCGATCACCCCAGCCCAGATCCCGGGAGTGCTCGACCAGTGGCGCAATCCTGCCCATGAGTCATTCCAGCCCCGAAATGCCTGGAGCCTGTTCAACGCGTTTACCGAGGTTCATAAGGAAATCAACCCACACACGGCACTCCGGCGCGGGGAAGCCCTTCATGGACTCTTCGACGCGGAAACCGGTCTGGCCCTCGCGTCGTGAGCGATTCCCTTTTCCCCAGGATTCAGAGCATCCGTTTTGACCGCCGTGAGCGCCCAGCCCGTGCCACGGTGGCAACCCGGAAGGGGATTGTCCGGGTGGAGTGGTTGGAGGTCGCTGGCGACCGGTGTTGGTTCTCCAGCGGCACCGGGGACGCCAAGAGGGAAGCTGTCCCAA
>CALBXK010000081.1 GCA_937890535.1 uncultured Spartobacteria bacterium | reverse complement strand
GGCGGCACGGACTAAAAAATCCCTCTGGCTGGCGACGGTTTTCAGGCGCTGGGAAGCCCGATCAGCCACCGAGGCGACCATGGAGCCGCCTGCCACCGTTAGCCGGAATCAGAGGGCGAAAATCCCGGACGAGCAGCGGGCTTCTATCGCGATGAGGGATGGGGCCGCGAGGGGTACCCATAGGTAGATACAAGAAGAAAGAAGAAGAGAAGAAAGAGATATAGAAGAGATAGAACCGGTTCAGCATTGGTGCCGATGTAGGTCGACACCAATGCTGAACTGGGTCGGCATGGGTGCGGAGGTTGGCTGCCATAGGCCCCTGAGCGTGGACAGGAAGCTCCTCGGCACCTTCACGATCGGGCCGCATCTAGCCTGACACGTGCCGGCGGTTGCTCCTCATGATCCGCCCCGCTCAGCCGATGCTTGCCGAAGTGCCATTGGCCGACCTATCCTTTCACCGCAGACGACCACGAGGTCGGGGGGAGGTATAAAGGCCGTTCGCCTCGACCTTCACCCGCAGGTCGGTGGCGAAGGGTTCGCATGTCCGGCCTTTGAGACGGGCAGAAAGCTCGCAAGAAAGATTCATCACGATGCGCGCATGGTTCTTCGTGGTTCCGGTTATCGCGAACATCTCGCCTTCGAAGAACTCGCTCTTCGTTTCGGCGGCGCGTTCGATGGCCAGATACCCGGCGGCCGTCAGAGCTGTTTTGGGAAGCGCACTGCTGTTTTGGGAAGCGCACTCATGTCTGGGACAGACTTATCATGCAAGCCTGGGCGAGTCAAAGTCGGAGGCCCCGCACCAGACAAGGAGGATGAACAGGAACTTCACCGTGGCAGCGGAGCTTCACTGAACAGATCCCCCACTCAAGCCCAAGCTGGTAAATGCCCCGTTTAACGCCACATTTTTCCGCCATTATCATGGCCGCCGGCCGTTCGTCCCGCATGGGCCGCGAAAAATCCCGCTTGCCCTGGCTCGACGGAAAAATGCTTCTTCCATGGATAGTTGACGAACTCACCTCCGCCGGATGGCTCACTACGGTCGTGCTGGGACCCGATACGTTCGCGTATTGGGGGGCCGTGTTGCCGGGCGGTTGCGCCGTCCTCAATCCGGATCCGGACAGGGGCAAGACCACCTCGATCGCCTGCGGTGCTGAGCGGCTCGCGGACGACACAAAATGGATCCTTCTTACTGCGGTGGATCAACCCCGTCCGCCTGCTCTCTACAGGCGCCTCCAGAGGGAGGCTGCCGCACAAACCGGCGCGAAGATTATTGTTCCGTCACAGGGGAAAACCCGCGGCCATCCAGTCGTGCTCCCTGGCTCGCTGAGGTCCGGTCTTCTCGCTCTCGACGAAACATCCCGGGGATTGCGCGGGCTGCTCGACGCATATGCATCGGAAATTCATCGCCTGCCGGAGGCAGTTCCGGCAGAATATTCATGGGACCTGAATACGCCGGAAACCTACGAGTCCGCATTGAAATGGTTCCGTCACCACACCCCTCCTTCTGATAAGTTGAAATGAGCCTCTTCACCGGAATCGTCGAATCCATGCGCGAGTTTGATCAAACGGGCGAAGCATTCGTCTGCGTCACACTCGCCGGGGCCAAGGGCAGCATTCCCCAGGAAATCGGGGCCAAAATGTTGGTGACGGAGGCCGGAAGATCCTGTGGGACGATTGGAGGCGGGCGGGTTGAGGAAGCCGCGATCAAACGGGCCCGCGAACTCCTTGCATCAGAAGGCGAATCCCCCTGCGAGTTGATCGAATGGAATTTGCAAAAGGACATCGGGATGACCTGTGGCGGAGTGGTGACATTTCTGTTCGAGGTCTTTCATGCTCACGCGTGGCGGATCGCCGTGTTTGGAGCCGGGCATGTGTCCCAGGCTTTGGCCGGTGTTCTTGCCAACCTGAGTTGTCGCGTGGATGTCTTCGATACACGACCGGCAATGCTTGCACTTCTTCCTAATTCCTCACGCATCACCCGCCACCTCGTGGAACCGTTGGAAAACGCGGTGGAGACAATTCCGGACGGAGCCTTCGTTGCCGTGATGACCCAGGGACATCGCAGCGACAAACCGGTGTTGGAACGCATTTTGAGGACGCGGCAGTTCCCCTACCTCGGCGTCATCGGCAGCGCTTCCAAGGCGGCGGTATTGCGGCGGGAGTTGCGCGAATCCGGT
>CALBXK010000080.1 GCA_937890535.1 uncultured Spartobacteria bacterium | reverse complement strand
TATTTATCGCAATCCAACATGTCCATTCCGCTGTAGTCGCCTTCGATAACCTCGTCGGCGCTGCCGTGCCGATAAGCGATCAAGTCGCCCACCGCCTCGATTTTCACCTGAACCAGCCAGTCGGGCGGGATGTCTTTTCCATCGATGTTCATGGCATGGGGTTGCAACTGCGCTGGGTTCCGGGGGGGACTTCCTCGGGGTCTGGCGCGGCGAACATCGACCGAGGGGTCAGAATACCGTGGGCTTCGCGGGTTTCTTTGAACAGTTTTTCCTCTTGATGCTCGCGGCCATAAAGGACGCGGCTTCTGGCCCAGAGTAGTTGCGGGGCTTGCCAATCACTGGCCTGGACTGGCAATTCGATTTTGTGGCGGGAATCGAGTTGAACGCCCAGCAGTTTAACCGTGGCATCCGTGCGGGTGAGATAAACCAGCGAGTCGTTGAGGGCGATCCGGAAATGGTATTCGTAGGACGGTTTTTCGAGGCTAATTGTTCCGTCAATGGATGCCTTCCAGTTTTGGTGATAATTGCGTGCAACCAGAGGCGGGATGATTTCTGCGGGTGAATCTCCGGGGAGGATGCTGACCGCCAGGTTCAACGCGCGGAGCCATTCTTCGTGGTGGTGCGGGCGGGGCTGTCCGATGAATATCGCGCCCATCTTCTTCTCCCAGAGCAGCGGGACCGGGCTCGGAGCGGGTCCAATCCACAACCCGTAGATTTTCTTGATCTCATCGAACTCTTTTTTCGCCACCCCGGTCGGAGAGTCCCGGATCTGTGAAAGCACTTCTGCGATGGGAAATTGGCTGACCGCGACGCCTCCCGCGCTGAACCAGCGAACGTCGCGGCCAAACACACACAGGTTCAAATTTGTTTCGCCGTGGAGGGTGGCCACGGCAACGGCCAGGCAATCGAGGGCGAGTTGGCGTTCCTTGGGGGTCATCTCGGTGAACCAACCGAGGATGATGGTGCATATATTTTCGAAGCCGTCCGAGGTCGCTACCTCCTGCGGGGAATAGAGACGCAGCATGTGATACTGGTGCTGCCCGAGCACGCTGGATGTCACGCGGCTCACGCGATCTTTCGGCGGCGTCGCCCATCGCAGCCTGAAGGAATCGCCGAAGTTCAGCGTATGGTCAGGAAGCACGGCCCGGACATCCGACTGATTCAGATAAACGAATATTTCATGGGTCCCGCTGACAATCGTTTCGGGAGCCGCGTTTTCCCTCGGAATGTCCACACTGATCCGGAGCTTCGGAAAGCGCATCACTTGAACTGGCGGGCTGGTACGGGAGGATTCCGGGAATTTGGTTGTATCCGGAAAAATCCCCGCACCCCGGTCGCGACGAAGCAACAGCTCGCCCTCGGGCGCAGGCAGAGGCAAACCCAAGGGGAAAACCAGCTCGTTGTGGTGCCCTGATGGGTGAATGGGAATGCATCCGTGGATTCTGACGGAGCTCTTTTGGCCTGGATTCAGCACTCCGGGGCGGATGCATATAACACCTGGGGAAATCTCCTCGCAGCCCTGGTAAAAATTACCCGCTGGCTTTAGTTCTGCATCGATCACCTCGTCTCCGGTCCGACATTTCACCCCGTTGATCGCGGCAGCCTCTGGGAACGGAAACGCCGCCTCCGGGATTCGCGGCTCGTTCGTCGTATTTTCAAATTGGAACTCCCATACAGTCTCAACCCACCCTTCCGTCACCCGGCATGCGATGGCGATTTTCTGCAAGAAATTGGGCGGGAGAAAGGCTGTAAGTTTCGCTTCGTCGAGCGACGCCATCCGCTTCCAGAAGGCGTCCTTGCCAAGCATTTTCGGGCCGTTCGCCAGATTGGTATCACCCTCGTCTTCCAAATTCCCCGGTTTCGCAATTCTCCCCAGCCCGTCAAGCGCCCCCAAGCAATGCATGGCCCAGTAGGAGTCCATGCTCAAACCAAGACCGTCTGCGCCCTGCGCCTTTGTATGAGCCTGCCAGTTCTCCCGGACAATCTCCGACAGGAAGGCGGGAATTTCTGGTATGCGGCTGGAGTCAAATCGCGCTGGTTGGCGGACGGCTTGTTCTTTGGATAAATCAGACGTCATAAGATGATCCCAGGCGGATTTGTTGCCGTAGTCCCCTTTGCGCCCAGCATCGCCATTAGAAGCCGGAAAAATAGTTTCTTCATACTAGCTCATACGTAGCCGACCCTCCCAAAAGCAACTTGAATTTTTGGATACTGCCCATTTTTTTCACAACAGGCTCTTTTTTCCTTGAGTCGGAGACATACGAGGAGAGGTAATTTCCTGCGATTGGTCGTGGGTCTCATCCACGAGGACGATGACCGGGGCTACTCCAAAACAGAGCATCTTCCAGGACGCCTTCCACCCATGAGCGGGTATCTGGCGGGAATGCACCCGTTTTCCGCCCGTCTGCCCTTGAGACACCCTGCCGGAAGGATTCTTCCGCTGGCGAGAGTACAAGTTTCGGGTGTTTCCGCCCCAAGTAGACCGCATCCTCAGCGCAAAAGAAGATTGTGAAGCCGTATGGCTTTGGCTCAATCTCGTCTATCAAAGAAAACGCACTCCATGAAGCCACTCGAAAACATCAGCCAAGAAATCGAAGACCTACGGGAACAACTCCTCTCACTCGATGAAGAAATCTGGGGCAGCGTCGAACACCGCGATACCAAAGCCCTACGAGTATTTCTTCCGTTTAAGGAAAAGATCAACGAGCGGATCAAAACGTTTCAACAGGCCGCAAATGACCTCCTCGAGACCATCGCCGAGCTGCCGAAGATCCAGTTGCCCAGCGAATTACCCAATACCGTGCCGGTTGAAGAAACCGTAGCACCGCTTCACCGCAATTTCGTTTCCACAAAACCCACGGCTTTCCAATTCGATGGCGAACGAATAGGCCCTACAAACTCTTGGCGCAGCCTCTGGCAGACATTCCTGACGAAATTTCTGGAAAAACATCCCGACGATTTCAAGCTGCACCTCGTGCTGACCCCATGCATCGCAGGAGTCCGAGACGCCGGAGACGACTTGCAAGACCCATTCCTGTGCTCAGGCAAGTGGTTTGAATGCGGTCTCAGCGCGAATGCCATCCGCGATAGAATCAAGCGCATCCTCATCCATGCCAAAATGGATACCGGTCGCGTGAAGGTATTCCTGCGCGGCAATCCGGACATCGACGGCACGATTTTCGATAACTCCGCCGCGTCGGTGTCAACCGCAGTATCATAGGCATCCTTCCTCGCTTAATAGGCGACAATGGGCAGGGGCGACAAACGCCCTGCCTGGAGGAACAAGCACCCCCGGTTAACACGATAATTTTCAGGCCATGCGGCTGAAATATGCCTCAGTTCCGAAGGCCTACGCCACGAGC
>CALBXK010000079.1 GCA_937890535.1 uncultured Spartobacteria bacterium | reverse complement strand
TGGTCGAGCGTCGCCCATCAATACGTGCATTGTTTCGAACAAGCCCGACGCGACCACTCATCCGCCGGGGTGTTTGCCTACACCCCTCCCACCCTGGATCGGCAACAAACCGGCCTGCCCGTCTGGCGATTTGATCATCTCCTGGCTTTCACCGACGACACCGGCATTTTCCAACACGCCATTCACACCCTGCCTGACTACAAGCACGGCTATTGCACGGATGACAATGCCCGAGCCCTGATCCTCACGATGCTCTGCGAAGAATTGGCGGTCAACCTCCCTGGGCGCCAGCAATTGGCCGGTTGTTACGCCGCGTTCCTGCAGCATGCTTACAATCCGGACTCGGGCCGGTTCCGCAACTTCATGTCCTTCGAGCGCCATTGGGTGGAGGAATGCGGATCCGAGGACAGTCACGCCCGGGCGTTGTGGGCTCTTGGCACTTGTGTGGGTCGCGCCCAACGTCCCAGCCTGCGCAGTTGGGCGGCCGAGCTTTTCGAAAGTGCCCTGCCGGCTGTAAAAAAATTCACCTCTCCTCGCGCCTGGGCCTTCACTGTGATCGGGTTGCACGAATACCTTCGCACCCTCAGTGGCGACCGCATGGCCGGGCAACTCCGGGAGGAATTATCTCAACGCCTCGTCTCACTCTTCAAAGTCGTCTCCGGACCGAAATGGCCATGGATCGAAGACATCGTGACCTATGACAATGCCAAAATCCCCCACGCTCTCATTATGACCGGGCGTTGGACCAATCAGCCGGAAATGCTCGAAATTGGTCTGAAGATGCTGCGGTGGCTGGCTAAGAAACAGACCGCACCGGCCGGGCATTTTCGCCCCATCGGATCGAATGGATTCTGGAAGCGCGGCGGCAAATCCGCCCAATTCGATCAACAACCCCTCGAGGCCCATGCCATGGTGTGTGCCTGCCTGGAAGCCTATGACGCCTCTGGAGACGAGGATTGGCTCGTCCAGGCCGGGCGCGCTTTTGAATGGTTTGATGGCGGCAATGATCTCGGTCTGGCTCTTTATGATGCGCAATCCGGCGGGTGCCGCGATGGCTTGCATATCGACCGGGTGAATCAAAATCAGGGTGCGGAATCAACCCTTGCTTTTTTGCTTTCCCTGGCGGAAATGCAGCGTGCCCAAAATGCCATGCTTATCGACGAAAAAGAATCCGCCAAGACCACCGCTCATGATTGAAGTCCGCCGTCAGCAACTTGTCCTTCGGCCCAATGCGACCCGCGTATTGGTGCGGCCCTTCCTGCCGCCTCCCGACTCTCCGCGCACCCTCCTCATCCTCACCCGGATTCTCGCTCTCAGTGAGGACGAGGTCACCGTTCAACTTGGTGAAGTTCTGGGCGAATTCAGTGACCGCCATCAAAAAATCCGGGCCATTTTCCTTGAGCGCTACGAGCACATTCGGAGCGTCATTCCCAGCGATCGCCCGATTTCCGAAAACCGTCGCCTTCTGATCGGCGCCTATTTCACCAACGAATATTCCCTGGAAAGTGCGGCGCTTTTCAATCCCAGTATCGTGATGGCTCCCGATCAGGAGGGCGTTCCCGATGGGGCGCTTCGCTTTATCATGAGTCTGCGTGCCACCGGGGAGGGACACATTTCCTCCATCACCTTCCGCTCGGGCCTCGTCTTGCCTGACGGGTCTGTGTCCATCCGCCCTCACGCAAAATTCGTCTCCGAGCCCCGTCCGATCCCCCACGCCAGCTACGACCGCAATCTCTTCGAGCGCAAGCTAGCCGAACTCGGCCAGGACAATTCCACCACCCGTGGAATTTTGGGTCGGTTGGGGGATGCCTTCACTCTCGATCAACTCTGCGCTGCGGTGGAGTCCCACCGTCGGGAGTTTCCCCAGCAGGAACATGTCAGCAACGGCCAGCACATGGTTCAACTCGCCCGTGCCAACTACGATGTCGCCTTCGATCCGGAAGATGACATTTCGGAACGCATCATCTTCCCCTTTTCCCCCAGCGAGAGCAACGGCATCGAAGACGCGCGCTTCACGCGCTTTGTGGATGAGGACGGAGAGGTCACCTACCACGCCACCTACACGGCCTATGATGGGCATGTTATCCTGCCGCAATTGCTGGAAACGCGGGATTTTCTGCACTTCGGCACCCGCACTCTCAATGGCCCTGCCGTGCAAAACAAGGGCATGGCCCTCTTTCCCCGAAAGATCGACGGCCACTACGTCATGCTCTCCCGGCAGGATAATGAAAATATCCGTCTCATGTACTCCGATCAATTGCACTTCTGGTACGAATCCCAGATCATTGTCCGTCCGAAGCAGGCGTGGGAATTTGTTCAGTTAGGCAACTGCGGGCCCCCGATCGAGACCGAACGGGGTTGGATTGTTCTCACCCATGGCGTCGGGCCCATGCGCAAGTATTGCATCGGGGCGGTTCTTCTCGATCGGGACGATCCCTCCCGCGTGATTGGGCGTCTCAGCGAACCGCTGATCAAACCGGAAGGTGATGAACGGGAGGGTTATGTTCCCAATGTGGTTTATACCTGTGGCTCACTTGCTCACAACGGGCGTCTCGTCATTCCCTATGCGCTGTCGGATTCCGCGACCACTTTTGCATCCGTGGATATCGAGGAATTGCTGGACGCGATGGGCGGCTGAAGCGGACGGGCTAGTCGTCGATTCGCACCTTGGTGCCGACGACGATCGTGCCGTAGATCAGTTTGGCGGCGTCATCCGGAAGGCGTACACACCCATGAGAGGCGGGGTATCCCGGCAGGATGCCGGTGTGCATGCCCTCGGACCGGAAGCCGTTCGTGTCGCCGAACCTCATAAACCAGCGCATGGGGGCCCCGCGATAAACGGTGCCGCTCGGGGCGGAATCAATCCGGGTGCTCACTCCCCGGCGGACAGTTTTTCCGGTGCGGGCATGGACAAAATTTCCGTAGAGACTGGAGGCATGGTCAGCATCTTTTTCCACGATGGTGAAGGTCCCCTTCGGAGTCATTCCGGCGCGTTTTCCGCTGGAAATCGGGGAGTCCACCGCGATTTCCTCACCAACCAGGAGGTAGACCCGTTGCTTGGTCAGTGAAATATTCAGGGACACATTCTCGGGAGTTGCCTTCTTGAGGAGTCGCGGATTGACCTTGGCTGGCTTTTGTTTTCGGATGAGCTCGGAGGCATTTTTCTGCGTCTTTCGGCTCTCGGCGGCGACGGCGGTTTCGAGCAGCAGAGTGCCCGCCAAGGCCAGAATTCCCAAGACGGCCAGACTGGCACGGGTGGGACGATGATGGTGGCGGGACAGAGTGAATAACATTCCGGTATTGTATGCGAATCGACATCGGCTTAATCGCTGCGATGATTTTTCGCAACGAGATTCCATGATGATTCGAATTTACGCAATTGGCTTTTTGGTGATGGGGGCGGGCCTTTCGGCCGCTCCCAAGGAGTCCGTGCCTTCGCCTCCGCCCCCGATGCCGCAGGCCAATGAGGTCTCAATTTTTCGGGGACGTAGCATAGATATTCCCCTGCGGGCTGTCGGCCGCGCCCCCAAAACCTTAAAATTCTTGATCCGATCCGGGCCGGCCTCCGGGACCTTGGGGCCGATTCGTTCCACCGGTTTGAAGTCCGCCGTGGTCACCTACACCCATTCGGATTCCAGTGGGGACGGCAAGGACACCTTCACCTATGCGGTGCAGGGCTTGGGCACTCCGGTCTCGGCTCCGGCCAAGGTGGGGATTCAAATTTCCGAGGAACCACCAGCTCTCTCCGTCGTGCATGCCCTCGATTTTGGCACAGTGATGCTCGGGGAGACGAAGGAAGAGGAAATTCGCATTCAGAATGCGGGGGGGGGACTTCTCACCGGGGAAATGACTGTGCCTTCACCCTGGAAGATTCTGGGGTCGCCTTCCTACCGGCTCAAACGCCACCAGGAACGGAAGGTTCGTCTTCTTTTCGCGCCTGAGGAGGAACGGGAGTATCGACATCGTCTGGGGTTTTCCCATGACGCCCGTTCGGTGGTGGAGCTTGTCGGCGGGGCTACGGCCCCGTTTGCCTTTGACCCTCCCGCGGAGATTGCGCTTGAGGCTTCCGGCACCGATCCGATTCGTGCCGCCACCCTGCGAATTCGGAACCTGACCGCCGCCGACCGGACCATCGAGTTGGATCCTCCAGAAGGCCTTCAGGTCAAGGAAACCCTGTTCTTGCCAGCTGGCGCTGAGGAAGAGATCCACCTCCAAACCAAAAACGATTTTCCCGATTCCCACGACGGGTTGCTGAATTTGACCAGCGAAGGATTTCGACGCACTATTTCGCTGCGGGTGTTTGCGCGGCAGGCACTCCTTGCGTTTGTTCCAGAGGATCACCTCGACTTTGGAAAAATCGAGCCCGGACGCCGCTACAAACTCGCCTTGGCGGTCAAGAATATTGGCGGATCGGACGCTCGCCTTCAAGGCTCCGTCCCGCCGGACATCCAGCTGCTTCCTCCTCCTGATTCCCTCGTCCTGGCACCTGATGAGACCCGTGTTTTTGAGGTGGCCTTGGAATCTCGCAAGTTGGGTGCCTATCGCGATCTGATTGAGATTGGCGTGGAGGGGCGTCCCTCCCGAAAGGTGAGTGTCACCGCCACGGTGGGCGGCGGGTCGCCTACGGCTGCGAAGGTGTCGACTGCGGCACTGGCCCCGAAGGGCTCGCCGTCATCGGGTCATGGGACCCCGCCGGAAACTCCCCCTGAGGCCGCGAACGCGCCGATTCCGGCCATCGAGAATTTTACGCTTCGGGTGCTGTCGGAACGGGCTGTGGATGTCGTCTGGGCGCGTCCGCCGGGTGATGTCAGCGGCTATTTGATTGAACAACGCACTCTGGAAGTTGTTCCCGGGGGTCCTCCGAAAATTCTGTGGAAAGAGCGTCGGGGCATGAAATTTCTGGATGAGGGCGAACTCTCCATCGCGAGATTTGAAAATCTCGCCCCGGGCCAGACCTGGTTTATGAGGGTTCGCGCCATCGCCCCGGACGGGCGTTTGTCGCCGCCTTCGCCGACGTTCCGCATGGTGTCACCTTTGCCGCCCCGCGGATTTGGACCCAGGACGGTGTTTGTTATTTTGTTTCTCGTTCTGGCGGGTTTCGTCGGTCGCTGGATATACCGGCGGCGGCAAGCGGGAGCCGCACGCGAGGCCGTCCGCCTTTCGCGTCTGGAAAAGGACGCTTGAATCGAATAATGACGTTTCGCTCCGAGGGGTTATTCCGCCAGAGCGGCGCGTAAATCCTGAACCTGGCGCTCCAGTTGATCTGGGTTCGAGGTTTTCAATGATTCCGCCCGGGAGGCAATCGCCTCGGCCGCATTCTGCATCTGCCGGATGGCGATGCCACGGAGAAGCCCCGCCATCCGTGAGCCGGGTGTGACCAGATTGCGATAGCGCATGAGCGCCCCTCCTTCAAAGGGCTCCGTCTGAAAGCTGCCGACGCTGTCCTTCGTTTGCCTGGCCTTGAGCAGTTTCCAAGCGATTCCGTAACATTCTGGAGCCGTCTGCGAGAGGGTGTTGAGGGCGGTGTAGTGTTCGTCCGGGAGGATCGGAATATTAATCGAAAAATCGACTTCAAACTCCGCAGGCGAAATTATCCGGGAGATTTTCGATCTTAAAACGTTGGGTATGAATGATTTATTGTCTTCAAAATCGAAAAAGACCGCCGCAACCTCTTCCGAGGAGGCGTTAATCTTTTGATAGATGGTGACGCGAGGCCAAGGACATCCTTCAAGA
>CALBXK010000078.1 GCA_937890535.1 uncultured Spartobacteria bacterium | reverse complement strand
TTCATGATTCGCCGCTTCTTTCATGCGCTCATGACCCCGATTTCACCTCGTCGTACATTGAACTCACCTTTGATCGGCTGACCCTGAATTTGCCGCTCTTCTCGAAGTCAATGCGGTCCACGAGCCGGATTTCAAAACGAACCTGACCTCCCAAAACCCCCCCGATCTTGCGGTGCAGATCATCAAAATCAATCAAGCCGGGTCCGAGGGACGACGGGACGACGGTTAGCACGACCAGGCCCACGGTTTCCTGAGTCAGCTGGTATTGGGAAATGGGCGAGTCCGAAACCAGCAGTTTGCCCACAATCTCATACGGATGGATTTCCCTCCCGTCAGGCAGCGGAAACATATCCAGCATCCGGCCGCGAATCTCACAGATCGAAGAACCCCGCCATCCGCAGGCGCAGGATGCCGGCCCGCGGGCGACGAGGTCTCCGATATCAAACCGGATAAACGGCATGGCCGTCGCGACCAGGTTGGTCGCGGTCAGGACTCCGCTCTCTCCTTCGGCGGCCGGCTCCCCGGCGCGCAGAATCTCGAGGTGAATTGCGTCGTCCGCGACATGGTAGACGCCCGGCTGGCCGCATTGAAACGCCACCATCCCGAATTCGTAGCTGCCATAGAGATCGAAGACCGGGGCCTTGAAACCGGTTTCCAACCGGGCGCGAATGTCCGGGGTGAGCACTTCGCCGAAGGTATGAAGCGATTCCGGGGCCACTGCCGTGGCATCCGTCTCTCGCATCGCCTCGGCAATGCGTAAGAGCGCACCGGGATAACCCATCAATCTCTGTGGCCGCCATCTTCCGAGGGCCCGAAGAATCTCCTCTGCCGGGAGCAAACTGTTGATCTTCGCGTTCTGAAAAAGGCCCAAAGCATTCAGCGCCCTCTGGATCAGAATGCGACCGGTGGCACGCCCCTCAAGATGTGCCGTCAAGGTGGCAATCCGGTCGCGCGGCTTTACTCCTTGCAACGGAATATGCCTCATCCAAATCGAATTCAAGCAACGTTCATCGAACCAGCCGCGCAGGATTGTGAAAGGAATTCCGGACGATCCGCTGGTCGAGTGCGCGGCCAGGCTCGCGGGATCGTACTCATCCGACACGAGATTTTCGATCGGTTGTTCTTTCAGATCGGCTTTGGTCGAAACGGGAATCCGCCGCAAATCATCGACCGACCGGAAGGAGGCGGGATCGAGCCGGTGTCTCTGAAAGAGATTACGATAATAGGGCACATGCCGTGCGGCGTATTGCACCAGCGAGGCGGCCCGGGCGTTACGCCAGGATTGCGTGGACGCTTCATCCCATTGACGCTTGGAAGCACGCCGCAGACACGCCGCCAGCCTTCCCGAGTCTGTCATGATGCGACGCAGTTTCGCCATACGTTATTCTGGTGCAAACCACACTCTCCCCGTGGGCTTGCACTCTCATAAACAGATCTAGTGAGCGATCAACTCCAGCGCATCGGGTCACTGGACCGGCTACGAAAAGCTTTTCCCGACACCCTGGAAAACCTGTCCCCCTTCGAGGCCTGTGCCCTGCTCGACTATCCCCTCCATGGTAACCCTGGCGACCACATGCTCTTTATCAGTGCGCTGATATGGCTGAGCCGTCAGTGCGAACCCGCTTGCATCCACATCAGCCACCGCCTGAATTTTGCGCCGGCCAAGCTGAAGAAGAAAATTGGACGTGGTCCGGTCTTTTGCGCCGGTGGCGGCAACTTGGGCGACCTTTGGCCCAAGCCGCAACGGTTCAGGGAAAAAGTCGTTCGATGCCTCCAGAACCAGCCGATTGTTCTCCTTCCGCAGTGCATGTACTTCCGCGAAAAGCAGAACCTCGCGCGTGCCCGGCAGGTTTTCAACGCGCATCCCGACTTGACGATGATGCTCCGGGACCGGGTCAGTCTCGAGCTGGCACGGGAACACTTCGACGGCCGCACCGTTCTCGCGCCGGACCAGGCGGTTTTGCTGGCAGACACAATCCCGCCGCGGCCTGCCATCAAGAACGGGAAGATTTACTGCCTCACCCGTGGATCACGCGACCGGGAAGCGGCGCCCCAATTGAAAGCCATCCTTCAGGCAACCTCCGGCATCCCTCGCGGAAACTGGGAGTGCATGGGTTGGAAAGGATTGCTTAGCGGCGTCGAAGTGTTGTTGAAGCCTCACAAGGCGCCCTCGCTCACGGTCAGAACGCCACCGTCTGCCCTGCCGGACGAACTAACGCGGATCCTGAAGCGGGTGGAGTGTCCGGGGTATATCCTGCGCTCATGGCACATGATCGAGCGATGCATCGCCCAACTCGAACCCTATGAGTACGTTTTCACCGATCGCTTTCACGGCCACATTCTCTGCGTAATTCTCCGGATTCCCCACACCGTGATTGGAAACAATCACCACAAATTGGAGGCCCATTGGGAAACCTGGAGCAAAGATCTCCCCGGCATTGCATTCGCGGACTCGATCGAGAACGTGACTGACACCTTGCAGAGGCTGAGTGGGGAAGCCGTGGATCGGTCATCGCTGACGAGACAATAGGACGCATTGGCGAATAGCACTGGAGTGCGAACTGGCCGCCCAGCCAGAATGCCAACCAGACCGATTCGAATCCGCGCGGCGGGGCACGTTTCGCACGGACATCCGGGGAATACTGCGAGGGCTATACAACGTTCGACTACACAGAGAAAGTCCCGGAGGCACAACGGCGTACTTCGTCGCCCGAGAAGAAGAGGATTAAGCGGGGTCCTCGATCAACGCGATGAGCCGGAGCCGCCCGCCACCGCGGGGCACGCCAACGCGTCCAGAGGCTCCGACGCACCCAGTAGACTTGCGTCGACGGTTGGGGCTGCTAGGTGCAGGGATTTGAACCAGTTCTGAACCAGTTAAACCCAGAAATCACGCGCCATCAATAAGTTACGGAAACACGTCAGCAGGTCTCGAATCGCTGCCTCACCGCCATTTATCGCGTGCTCTCCACAAGGTTTGGCGGCCACAGAGCCGGTCCCGTGCCACAACACGACGTCTTTCGCGTGCTCGTCGCCTCCCCGAGCGATCTTCGCGCCGACCGCCGGGCGCTCCAGGCGGCGGTGCTCGACTGGAACCACCTGCATAGCGACCAGTTGCGGGCCGTCCTGTTGCCGATACTCTATGAAGACACCGCACCCGCCGATGCCCGAGACCCGGCGCAACAGGTGATCAACCGCCAGCTGCTTTCGACCAGCGATATCTGCATCGGATTGTTCTGGTCCCGCCTCGGCACCCCGACCCAGACCCATCCGGGCGGCGCCGTCGAGGAAGTCGAGCGCAGCATCGAGGCCGGGCGCCCGACGTCGCTCTATTTCAACCTGCGCAGGCCACCCAAGGGATACGACACGAAGCAGTTCGCCGCCGTGAGGCGCTTCGAGCGACAGCACCGTGCCAGCGGCTTCAACCAAAGCTACAAGACCAGGAGCGAGTTGCGAGCGGTCGTCCAGCGCACCCTGACCGCTCACGTCAAGGAACTCCTGGAGAAGGCAATCCGGACCGCCGGCCGCTTCACCGGCGACTGGCTCGAGGTCAGGACGAGCGCGGCCCGCCGGCCGTACTCGCTCGTCACCATCAAGGGTGCTCCGCGTGGGCGATACATCGTGCGCGGGGTCTCGTATGCGGCCACCGGGGAGGCTGACGCCAGCTGGCCCGACGGCAAGCTCGACGTGTCGGTCGGTCTCGGCAACCGCCTCGTCCATTGTTTCGATGCCGAGCATGGCGAATCGAAGATCACCGGTCTGACCGCGTACGAGTTCCACAACCTCGAGGCCAACCGGTCGCAGGGCCGGGGCTTCTACGCGCACCACGCGGAAGGGGGAGAGCATGGCTCGGGGCGGATCGAATGTCGCCTGGAGAAGGTCACGCCAGGGCTGCTCAGACGGCTGATCGACAGAAGCCGCCTCCGCACTGACCAGGATCGAGCCAATCTCGTTCGGCAGTTCCACAGGGACGTGCTCCAGGAGCGATACGTCATCACTGGCGGCGCGCACTCCGGGAAAACCACGACGATCAGGGCGCTACAGAAGAGAGGGCACACCGTGCTCTCGGAGGCGGCGATCGAGGTCATTCAGGAGCTGGAGCAGGACCTGACGAAGGAGGCGAGCGACCGCTGGCGCGAGCAGCATCCCGCAGACTTCCAGA
>CALBXK010000077.1 GCA_937890535.1 uncultured Spartobacteria bacterium | reverse complement strand
AACAACAATTGATCCGGCGAGCAGAACGACCCCGAAAAGGACTCGCTGCCATGTCTCTTTTCGCACCCAGCTTAAAGTGCTGGACCTTTTACTTTTTAGTTCTCGTAAGAACACAACCTGTTTCATGCCGAAATTATTCCACTGAAGTCCGAGGTTGTCAAATTTTTTTATACCCAAGAACGCGCTGGAAAGTGGCCTCAAAAAATCCTTCTTTTCCAGGTAAAGAGCAGGCTCTCATCTCCCGGACCGCGGAGTCAAAAATTCCACCGCCCGCGACTCGGACCAATATTCGTTTTGGGGATTGAAGGCAGGAAACCCGATGTGGCCGCCACTGGCGGGAACCTCAAGGTGGAAGCAGGAACTAGCCCCGGCAGCCTCGGAGGGAAAGCAGGGCGGGGCCAAGAAGGGGTCGTTGCGGGCATTGACGAGCAAGGTGGGGATGCCGATGCGATACAGGACGGGTTTGCAACTGGCGCGACGCCAGTAGTCGTTCGCATCCTGATATCCGTGAAGGGGAGCGGTGTAGGCACCGTCAAACTCCCGGAAGGTGCGCATGGCATCGAGTCCGGCATCGTCCAATCTTCCCGGAAAGAGCTCCATCTTTTCGCGAATTTTTTTTCGGAGGGTGACAAGAAATCTCCGCATGTAGAGACGTTGCACCCAGCCTTCTAAACGGCGGGAACTGGAGGCCAGATCGCAGGGGACGGAAAAAGCCACGGCCCCGATGAGACGGGAATCCAGAGTGTCGGCGAAATCGCCCAAATACTTCAGAGTCAGGTTGCCGCCCAGACTGAATCCGACGAGCGCGACCTGCCGGAGGCGAGGGGCCGTGAGGGCATGTTGGATGACGGTGTGGAGATCCCCGGTGGCCCCGCTATGATAGGAGGAGACCAGCCGATTTGGTTCGCCACTGCAACCCCGGAGATTCCAGGCCAGAACGTCCCATCCGGCCCGGTGCAGCGCGGCGGCCATGCCCTGCATGTAGGGATTGCGGGAATCGCCTTCGAGGCCGTGAGTCAAAATGGCGAGGCGGGAGGAGTTGCGATCGAGGTTCCAATCTAGGTCCAAAAAATCCCCATCTGGAGTCGGGATGCGTTCCCGCTCGCGGGTGACCAGCGGCACCTGGCGAAAGAGGGCTGGGAAGATCGTCTGGACGTGGCCATTGGAAAGTCCGGTGGGCGGAAGGTAGGAAGACTCGGAAACGAGGGGCATAGAGACTAAATTCCTTCCGACCCAAGCGAGGGAGCAGGCGAGGTACGAAAATTTTGAGCGAGGTGAGTTTCCAGATCCCGCATGGCGGCTTTTAACGCCTTGCGAACTGCGACGGCCTCCGCCGAGGGATCCAAAGGTTCGGTGAAAATGGCGGCGTAGCGGGTGGCGATCGGTTTATGGAGCCTGGAGTCTTTCGCTTGGAGAAAAAGCTCCTGCACCCGGGTCAGATACCGCTGGGCCTCGCCGATGGTTTCCAACGCCCGGGCCTCGTTGATCGTTCCAGCCTCCAACCCCTGGAGTTGTTGGCAGTTGAACTCCCGGCAGCGACCGGGCCGGTCGGCATAGATCGTGCACTGCGAGTTTTGATGGGCAGGGCAGGGCTGGGGAACATGCTGGCGCTTGGGTCTGAGTCCGAGGGCGGCTAACTTTCGGATCGGGTCCGTGGCTTGCAGACGCACGCTGTGAAAGAGAACCCCGTTGCAGCACATTCCACACGCGGCGCAGAGTCTGGCTGCGGCTGTGCCTGGTGGGTTCCGTGTCTTGGGGACCGTCATCGTTAGAAAATCATCCAGCGGACACCATGCGGGATTTCTCCAACGGGACGAGGAGAAATGACATCCCCCCCGGGAATCGCCCGCGTCTAGGTGCGGCGGGGAAAGACCACGCGGACGGGGATGAGGCGTGGCGCTCGGAACCTGCGTGCCGAGACAAGCCACAGAGCGAAGCCGGCGAGCGCGAGGGACGTGCCGACGGAGGGTTCCGGCACGGCTTGGGCGTCGAGACTTACGTCATCGAAGTCCACTTCCAGATCTGCCGCAGGAAAGCCGGCATCGACAACGTTGAGATTCACAAGTCGGATCCCGAGATTTTGATTCAGGAGGAGCGCGTGAGAACCATCGGGGGTGAAGTTGAACGAACTGAGTCCAAATGTACCCTCGGCAATTGATCCTCCGAGCGTATTGTTGTCCGAGGCGAGAACGGTGGTTCCGGCCATCAAATCGATGCGATATCCGGGAAATCCATCCAGATTAAAGAATTCATTACTGGTCGCGGTGCCGGAGGCGATGTTGCCGATTTGAACATTCAGGGTGTAGGTCGTATTGGCTTGCAGGGTGGCGGCCAACGTCTGCTGCATACCATACTCGCCGCCGTTTCCGGTGCTTGCGCGGTTGAAGGCGATGCCCACCCTGCTCCCTTCGGGAGCCCCCGCAATGAAAAAGGTGGGGGCGGTTGGTGTCAGGGTGCCGATGTAATAGTCCGGCCCGTCACCATCGGAGGTGACATTGTCCGGATCGTAGAGGCCCCAACCGGGCAGGGCTCCAAAGGTAAATTCGTTGACCGGAGTTTCTCCAGTGATGTCTTCGAAGCCGGAGTTCGTGACCGCCAAGGGCGCGGCCCCCGCGATCGCTGGGATCGCAAAGAGGGTGAGCAGAACGCTCAGGCTTGCGAGGACGGGGGACGGCTTGCGCATGGAGCAATACACTACCTCCTAAGGGGGCGTTCGTCAATGTTGCACCGAGCTCTCCGTCTCAATCGCGTCATCAACAGGAATTAGCGATTAGCGAAAACCAAGTAGCTCGAAGGTGGCATCGAAGAAATTCGTCTGCTGCGGGTAAAGCATCTGCG
Organism: uncultured Spartobacteria bacterium; assembly: GCA_937890535.1. Taxonomy (GTDB): domain Bacteria; phylum Verrucomicrobiota; class Verrucomicrobiia; order Chthoniobacterales; family Terrimicrobiaceae; genus CAMASH01. The sequence goes on along the minus strand of CALBXK010000077.1, from coordinate 9,559 downwards.
CCGTTTTGACGAGTTCGCGCGCTTCGGATTTCTTTCCCAATCGGTAGAGCCGCGCCGCTTCGGCGTAATAGTAGGCTGCCGTAGCGCCCCCCTGGGGAAGAGTCTGTTGCTCAATCGCCGCCAAGTCGTCGTGTCCTTGAAGAAGCTCACAGAGGAATATGCGAAAATGAACCACGTCCTTCTCGAAGCCCGCCGCCAGCATGGCCTGAAACCCCTCCCCTGCCGTGCGGTAGTCGCCCCCGACGAAATCCACTTCGACAAGGTTGAATGTCGCATTGAAATTCCCCGGCGAACCTTCTAGCGCCCGCTGGTAATCTTTCTTTGCGCCGGCAAGATCCCCCCGGAGGGATTTGATCGCGCCGGAAAAATTCATAACTGCGGAAGGATTAGAGTCGGTGCTTTCTAACTGCTTTACGTTTTTCTCCGCGAGATCAAGTTGACGCGTAGCGAGTAGGTTTGCGGTATCCTCCATCATCAGGGCCAATTCTTCGTCGGCGGAAAGGCTCACTGTGCTCTTTCGAGGAATTGCCAGTCCGATGGCCAGAAGGGCCAGCGCTAGGAAGAGTCCGGATCCGACAAGGGTGACACGGCGATTGGCCATTTTGACCAGGGAGGCATCCAGCCAGACGAAGATCGGACTCGACCGTCGATGCAACTTCCTGCGAAGGAGGCGGAAAACCACCGATCGATGCTGCGGATCAAATAGAATCCGCCAGGTGCGAATTCCAATAAGGATGACGTCGCCCACCCGGCTGACAAGACGGCCGATGAAGGATTTACTGGCTGCTAGTGTCGAAGACTCGGCCTCGGTTTCCGGGCTCTCTGAATCCGATCCGGCGGGAGGTGCTTTTTTGCCGGGTCGAGAACGACGGATGGACGAATGCATAAATCGCTTCCCTTGCCGTGTCTCAGATGTTGCTCACGCCAGCCCATTGTCTGCGCCAGAATAGGAACGGTGCACCCACGCCAAAAAGGATGATGGAGACAGATTCAGAAATAACAGTCAGGTCTCCGGCGGTTTGCGAACAAGCAAACATCTGACTGTTCGACATCATTTTCCAGGTTTCGGAGTCTCCATGGCTCGCATTTCTAAATATTGTAGCTCCAGCCCCCATAGACGTATGTATAGGCAAAATGTTCCTGTCGATACAAGGGTGAGAAAGGCTTTCTCTTGGTGCAGAATGATTTGTGGCCCAACGGATCCTTCCAATTTGCGCGAGCCCCCGCCCCCTTGATTCAAGGGCCGGTGGTATCCCTCATAAATTGCCCAACTCAGTGCTCTTCCATTTTCCTCGTTTCTCAGCCGTAATCCAGTTATTAGGCACAAGCCTTACGATGCTATCGCCCGATTATGATGCGAAACCCAGAAAACCACTTCGCCCATCGCTCCGGCTGGCTGCGCGCATCCGTCCTTGGAGCCAATGACGGCATTGTCTCCACGGCCAGTTTGATTCTGGGCGTCGCTGCGGCCCAATCCAGCCACAACAGCATTGTCGTCGCCGGGATGGCGAGCTTGATTGCGGGTGCGATGTCGATGGCCGCAGGCGAGTATGTTTCCGTGAGCTCGCAAGCAGATACCGAGCGCGCTGACCTCGACCGGGAACAGGTCGAGCTAGCCGAAGACCTCGAAAGCGAGCATGACGAATTGGCCGCCATCTATGTCGGGCGGGGCCTCGATACGGAACTCGCCCAGCAGGTCGCCACCCAATTGATGGCCCATGATGCCTTGGGTGCCCATGCCCGTGACGAGTTGGGAATTTCTGACACCCTAAGCGCTCGGCCCGTCCAGGCGGCCATGGCTTCCGCCGGAGCTTTTGCCACGGGTGCTGCCATGCCTCTTCTCCTCGTCTTTATGGTGCCGCGCTCCGCGTTGATCGGGACGGTTTCTGGGGCTTCGCTCGTCTTTCTTGCCTTACTCGGTGTCTTGGCGGCCCGGGCCGGAGGAGCCCCATTGGGAAAAGCCACGATGCGGGTGACCTTCTGGGGTGCGTTGGCGATGGCGCTGACTGCCGCTGTGGGCTCTCTCTTTCACGCCGCATTCTGACGACGGGTTTTTCGACCTCCGAAACGCCCGGGCGATAGTTCAGAGAGAACGGAATACGGATAATTTTCCTCACCCTCCCTTGGCCTGATACCGCTGTACAAATCTGGCGTCGAGCCAGTTTTTGAATACGAGGGCCCAGCGGGATCGCAGCACCAGACTCCTCCAAGTGAGTAAGCCCGTGCCGTCGCCGAGGTTACGAATCAGGAGATAGGTGCGCTGGGGCCGGTAGGCGCGAAGGGGGGTTCCGGCCAGGAAGGCCCGCAGATTGTGGTGCAGGACGGGAGCCTGCCGGACGGCATGGACGCCAATGCGAGGCAGGGGATGCTCGTCAAAATGGATGCAATCTCCGGCACCGAAAATTCGCGGATGATTGGGATTTTGCAGGAAGGAATTCACTTTAAGGGCTCCGTCGTCGGCCACCTCCAGACCAGATGAGCGCAGGAGTTCGGGGGGATGAACGCCGGTGGCAAGAATGGTGAGATCGCTGGCGAGCGAAGCCCCCGAGTCCAGAGTCACGGCCTCTGGACCAACCTGGGTCACGCGATGTCCCATGAGAAGATGAACTTCAAACGGAGCAAGACTGGCAAATAAAAGTTCCGCAGCGCGCGGTGGCTGGTTTTCCAGCGGACGACGGCCCGGGCTCACGATTGTGATCCGATACGCTTGGCCGAGGTGGCCGAGCAGTCGTCGAAGATTACCTGCCACTTCGACCCCCGCATCTCCAGCACCAATGACGGTGATGCGCAGAGGGCGCGCACTTCGAGGGCGGGAGGTGAGGCGCTGGCGCAATTCCAACAAACGGGAAATCGGTTTGACGGGAGTGGCGAACTCCTCTGATCCGGGAGGCCCGGTGATACAACTACCCACGTTGAGCGACAGCGCATCGTAGTTGAGATCCGGATGATCACGAAGGCTGACCGCGTGTTGATCGGGCAAGATTCGGGTCACAACATCTTCCAAAAACTCCGCTCCGGAACTCTCGACCATCCGACGTACATCCACCGTGTCGTCGCCGGGTTCGGCATCTCCACCAAGCAGAGAGGGCCCCAAACCGGAATACCAAAACGGACCGGGCGCGATCACTGTCACCCGCAGACCGGACTGCCGGTATTCCCTCAGGCGGCTGAGGAGATGGAGATGGGCATGACCCGCTCCGACGAGAATGAGGCGTCGGTAATCGTTCATCGGCAAAACCGTAGGGCGCGGCGCGGTGGCGGGATTGTCTGGGTCATGAGCGGGTCACTTGGTGGAAAAGAGGATCTTGGCGGGCCCTGCAGGTAAGAACGGGTCTCGACGGGTTGTCGTCATCGATGAATAATTCGTTTCTCAACCGAGTGGGAGCTGGCCGACTTTATTCCGCGATCCGCCGAGAGAGGAATATTTTCCTGCCCTCCCTCTCCTATTCTGTAACGATTCCTCCCCTGCCATGACCCATCCTCAACCCTCGCTTCCCCGCTCGGCCCACCCCGGAGCCTTCGGAAGGGCGACGGGCGCTTTTGAACGCGCCATCGGTCGGCTCGACGCCGCAGCAGGTTACACCAGCTTGCACCCCGAGGTAATCGAAAGATTGAAAGTTCCCAAAGCCGTCCTAAACGTTTCCATTCCGGTGCGCATGGACAACGGGGAGTTGCGCATCTTCGAGGGCTACCGCGTCCACCACAGTGATCTCCGTGGCCCCGGAAAGGGCGGGTTGCGCTTCCATCCACAGGCCAATCTTGATGAAATCAAATCGCTCGCCTTCTGGATGACCTGCAAGTGCGCCCTGCTCGATCTTCCGTTCGGAGGCGCAAAAGGAGGCATCATCGTGGATCCCAAGCTTCTTTCCCCGATGGAATTGGAGAGGCTCAGTCGCGAGTTTATCGTACGGCTTGGCAGCTTCATCGGGCCGGAGACCGATATCCCGGCCCCGGACGTTTACACCAATCCCCGCATCATGGGGTGGATGATGGATGAATACTCCCGCCTGGCTGGACGCCGTACGCCCGCCGTGATCACCGGCAAACCGCTCGGTTTCGGAGGAAGCCGCGGACGCAATAGCGCCACCGGTCGCGGCGGCTACCTATTGATTCAGGAGTTGGCCCGCCAACGGGGCTGGAATCCCGCCGAGACGAGCGTCGCCATCCAGGGATTCGGCAATGCCGGGCAGTCGATTGCCCGCCTCTTGCACGCCGACGGCTACCGGATCGTGGCGGTGAGCGATTCTCGGGGAGGCATCCATCGGGAGGAAGGTTTCGATGCCCCCAGCCTCATCCATTCGAAAAATGAATCCAACCGACTTGACGCCGTCTATTGTCAGGCGTCGGTCTGTGAAGCCGTCGAAGCCAAGAGAATATCCAATGATGAATTGTTGGAACTCGAGGTGGACATTCTCATTCCGGCGGCCATGGAAGATGTTATCACCGGGGCGAACGCTGCCAAGGTGCGGGCGGGTACCATCGTTGAATTGGCCAACGGACCAATTGACGACGAGGCCGACCGCATCCTGGCTGAAAAGGGAATCCTTGTCGTGCCAGATATTCTGGCCAACGCGGGCGGTGTCACCGTGAGCTACTTTGAATGGGTCCAGAACCGCAGCGGAGACTATTGGAGCGAGGAAGAAATTTTCCGTCGTCTTGAGATCCGAATGAAGGAGCAATTCGCCCAGGTTCAGAAAATCGCGCAAGACCACGATATCACTCTGCGCATTGCAGCCTACGTGCTGGCCCTCCGCCGCATTGCCGAAACCGTCGAAGCCCTGGGAACCAGTCGGTATTTTACAAAATCCACCCTTTGAAATGCGACTTCTCAGGTTGTTTCTGGCGGTGATGACGCTCTTCTCCAGTCTGCTCGTCAGCGCCTGCGGCGGGGACTCCCCCCGGAGCCTTACGGCTTACAGCCTTTCGCTCAAAAAAGAGTTTCCCGCCGTCAAAACCCTCTCCACCGCAGACCTCGCCGCCAGGAGTGACTCCCCGATCTTGCTGGACGTGCGCTCGGAAGAGGAGTTCGCGGTCAGCCATATCCCCAGGGCCTTGCGGGCGGAAGAGGATGCTGCCGAACAGCTTCATCAATTGGGGGTTCGGGACGATCAGATGGTCGTCGTCTATTGCTCGGTGGGGTATCGATCGGCGAAGCTTGCGCAGGAATTGACCGCCGCCGGTTTTCGCAAGGTTCGTAATCTTGAAGGGTCGATTTTTGCCTGGACGAATGAGGGACGCCCGTTGGTCAATTCTCATGGGGCAGCGGAGGGAACCCATCCGTTCAATCGGGTTTGGGGTCGTTATCTCAAAAAATCGAAATGGCGATGGACGCCAGAGCCTGCAAACTAATCATTTATTGCTCCAGCTCTTTGGCGCTGCGAGCGTTCCACCAGAGGAGCGTCGAGCGGACAGTCGCGTGCGCAACGGCCGCCATCCCGACCCCGTTGATACCCTGCGGCTTCAGCAGCAATGCCAAAACAATAAAATACACCACCAGCGATACCGTATTGGCGAACACAACCCTCCGGATGGCCCCGGTCGCGGTCAAAAGCGTCTCGAAGCTGAAACTCGTAGCCCCCACGAGGCCTGCAAAGGCAAGCCAGAGCATCGTCGGGTAGGCCATGGAAAACTCTGGACCCGCGATGAGGCGGATCAAATCTTTTCCAAAGATCGCAAGAAAAACAAAGACGAGCGAGAAGAGTCCGACCACGAGCAGATTGAGCCTCGTTACCAAGGCTTTTCTGGCGTGTTCTTTGAGACGTGCGAGTTCAGGAAAAAGCGCGGGCACGAGAAGTTTGGTCGCAGCCCCCGTGAGCACATCGGCGAACTGCTTGGCGACTTTGAGAAGGCCTGCCCCCGTGGCGCCAATCACCCCTCCCGCAGCAAGGGTGGGAAGGTAGTCCTGAGCCACATTCATGGCGCCGACCCAGTGGGTCCCCAGGGCATACCGCCACATTCCCGGCTCCGGACGGACCCAGGTGCCAGGCTCAAACCTGAATCTCCAATCGGGGCCACGATGGGCCAAAATTGGAAAGGCCGAAAAGATCACACCCAGATGACTCGCGCTCAAAGCCAACAACCAGACGAGCAAAAAGCCTTCGATTCCGCCTCCGAAGGTAAATATGGCGGCCGCGCCGATCAGGCGGATGATCGGCTCCAAGGTGGCCATCATGGCGAGGCGGCCAAATCGATCCAGCAAATGAAGCAAGCCCGTCGCCGTTCCCGAGCCGTTGAGGACCGCGATTGTCAGCAGTCCGTAGATCAACGCCAAATGCCGCAGACTGACGGAAAGCCCCAACCAGGCCCCCACCGGATAGAGAAGAAGCGCATAGACCAACATCCCGAGCACCATCCCTGAAAAATCGAGGACGAGCCCGAAGTTGACGATCCGACGCAGATGGGCTGGTGCTTCAGCTCGCAGAGCGCGCATCCCAAATCGCACCATGGTTTGCCAGCTTTCGAAACGCGCCAACTGTGCAACCGCGAGACACAGGCTGTGGATCAAAATTAGTTTCCCGAAGCCTTCGGGCCCGAGCGATCTGGTCGCAAAAGCCAGATAGGCCAGCGAGGAGATCGCCTGCACCGATCGTCCGAGCGTGAGCTTCCCCACGTTGCGCATCGGCTTTCGCCAATCCGCCTGGCGGGGAAGAGGCTTCCCTTCCCTTGATTTTTCTTTCCCCATTCGATTATGGACAATTCGGCGAGGCCTTAACGCAGAGTACCCAGCCTGACCGCTTTTAAGAAAAGAACAATCCCCCCCAGGACGGGATGGCGCCTCTGAAAGTCGTTGATCTCAACTCGAATCCCCGAATGGCGTTCAACCTTCCAGCGGGCATAGTCCAAACCTCCCCGAAAGCTAAATCCTGCCTTCAAGAGACGGAGAACAACAACGGCCTTCTTCACGGGGCGCATCAGACGAAGCCGCCGCCGATAGGCGTTCCTTCGGTCAGGCGGGATTTTCGAGGACACGATACCCAGATCGTCGAGCCTGCCAATTTCCGGAAGTCGCAACAGAGCCAGACGGGTACGCGCTCGGCAGGCCTCCACATTGGCAGTATAAATGGAGCGGCCACGGGTGCGCTTCTCGCTGCGAATTTCGTCAGCGTAGGTGGAGCGCAGCCCTGTGGACCAAAAATCGCCGATCGAGCAGGAATCCACTTGGTGCAAGGTCTGACGGTGGAATGCGACCACGCAGTTGACCAGCGCCTCGTTCAGCGTCGTCCTGAGCTCGACACTCTCGGTAAAAAGAATGCGACAGGGTTGACAAAAACGAGCCCAGATATGGGGCGTCAATGCCTTGTCATCGGCGTGCAGGCAAAATTGGGAGACTGTCAATACCGCAACCTTACATCGCTGGCGGTTGGAACCGACCGTTTCTTCGAAGTAATAGACGTTGGGTGGAACGAGCGATCCTCCCGCCGCCAGGAACCAACCCGGCGCATAGTCCCGGTACCGATGAACGAGTAGATAAAAATCGTAAACGACATCCGGGTCGTGCGCCTGGTCCCGCAAGCCGGATCCGTAGAAGAGCACGGCGGCGACTCCAGGCATGGCTCGAAAGCGATTCACCCAATGCGTGGTGGGGTGCGGGGCCAGGGCCGCCGTCTCCCGCGTCACCAATGTTTCCAGTGTTTCCAACTTCCTCTGCGCTTCCCCGGGGTGCATTTAGAAGGTGAAAAATGGAACTGGCTCGCAGGTGCGCACACTCAAGGTGGTCATCATGCCATGCTCGCCATAGAATTCCCCGTCCAGAACCCATTGTCCTTTGAAATTCAGCGAATATTCATCAACAGAATCGTGCTCGACATCCGTAGTCTTGAATCTCCCCGAACGTCCTCGGGAAAGCAGGTAGGTGACCAGCGTCCACTTGCTGAACGGGTGCTTGAAACCGACAAGCTTAAGCGCATCCCGCCTTCCCCGGGGATCAAATCCAAAAATCAATCGATTGAGGCTCGTCAGATAGACGAAGATGCGCGATCCGCCCTGCCAGCGACGTGTCGACTCCGTTTTGTTCTGAGTCCATTGGACGGATTCGGGACGCAAGGCGCCAGTATTTGCCGTATCGCCGAACAGAAGCTGAAGAAAGGAACTCCCCAAGACGAGGGTTTCCGCGGCAAGACCTCGCAACATCCCATTTGCCGACATGGCCTGGCAGACTCGAAACACACGGGGCATGGCTCCAACTGCGAAAAAAAATCCGAGCTCTTCTTTGGTCTCTCCCTCGATCCGCACCCCGAGCGGTGCTCGCCATTGGATGTATTTCTCGTGCATGCCGACTTGGACAATATCCAGCAGGGCTTGCAGGGCCTGCTTTGGATTCCCACGCAGGCCCAGCTCCCGATGCGTCATATTTGTACTTCCTCCCTGCAGAAGCGCCAAGACGGGCTTTTTCGAGCAGTTGATCGCCTCCCCCATGGCTCCGAGGATCGAGCTGATCGTGCCGTCACCGCCACTCACCACGAGGATATCCGGCTCCAGGGCCAGCAATTCAGCGATCCCGTCTTCGATTTCCTCCGAAGTCCGTCCCGCCCGATACACTACCCCCGCCGCTTCGCACAGACGTTTCAGAACTCCTGGATTTCTTGAGTTGTACCCGCTAGCGGGGTTCTCCAACACCACCAAGTGTGGCTTTTTTTCTGAGCGGGATCGGATCGGTGCCCTGCTTCCGTCTGACTTCCTTCGGAACTTGCCGATCCCGTCCTGCGTCTTCGCACCCGAAGCGGAAATCGGTTGGATAGGCCAAATTTTTGGAGGACAAAATGCGACGGGGGCTCTGGTGATGTTTTCCGAAGGATCATCGATGAGGGGCGGTTGGCGTGAACCAAGCCGCTGGAAAGGGCAGAGGGCGGGCATTGTTACAAAAGTGAAAAGAAACTTACCGATCAGAGGGGAGCCTGGGAACATTTATTCCCATCCTATTTCAGCCTTACCTGGGGTGAGACCGATATTCCCCCTCGCAATCTCGCGATTTAAAGAGCAATCCTTGGGTCGTTTTGCGACATCCTGGCCGCAAATATTTTTTGTACGGCCTCCAGATCCTCGGGCGTATCGACATCGATGCCCGCATGGATGTCCGTGAGGCGGGCTGCGAGGAGGCGGACCCCTAGCCGCCTTCCCAGTCGCTCCAGAGCCCCGTCGAGCGTCAACCATCCGGCAGCGTAGAGCAAGAGTGTCACAATTCCAACGGACCGGGCCATCCGCAGGGGCTTCTTTCTGTGTCCCTCCAAGCGCGTCCAGTATCGGACGACGGACGCACCCGCGTCTCCCCGAAAGGCAAAAAGGTTGCAGCCGGTCATTGGACCATCCCGGAATCGGATAGCGGTTCGTTTGATATTGGGATAGCGAGCGCGGATCGTGTTGGTATTGACGATCCCTGCGACGGCATCGGCGCCACTCTCTTCGAACGCGTCAAGGAGTTCGCGGACCATTGCGGAGGAGAGCAATGGGTGATCGCAGGTCGTCACCAAGAGAATCGGCGGTCCAGATGGGTCCGGAAAGGCCTGCAAAACACTTTGGGCCGGCGATGACTCCGGCTCAACAGCTTCCACGACGCCTGCCC
>CALBXK010000076.1 GCA_937890535.1 uncultured Spartobacteria bacterium | reverse complement strand
AAATCTATACGCCATAAAAACAGCGAAAAGTGTCGTATAGATGCTATATGCGCCACATTTTAACGACATTCCAAAAAGGATATCAGATGACGGGCAACGTTCGCTTGTACGGTTCCCCTTCCCTACCTGCAGCCATTCGAGGATGTGAACAAACTCGTCTCGCGTCTCGCAGCCAATATTTCGCTGATCCGCATGAACCTTCATGAGGGAAATATCTCCCGCTACCGCCTGCGTCCCTCTGATTATTTCGCATGGAGAGAGATATGGTTGTGAGTGAATTTGCTATTCTTGGACCCTGCGGTGTAGCGAAAATCCTGCAGAGATTGAACCAGCCCACACTTCCCAGATAGGCTCTGACTCTCGCCATGGAAACCCACCGCCTTGCCCTGATTCCGGGTTACCAAATCGAACAGTTCCGCATTGAAGGGATGCTAGGAAAGGGAGGGTTTGGGATTACCTATGTGGCACTTGACCTGCAACTAGGGAAGAAGGTAGCCATTAAAGAATTGCTGCCAGACAGCATCGCGACTCGCGTCGATGGTTTGACCATTGTGCCCCAGAGCTCTGCGCTCGCTGAGAATTGGGAATGGGCCCGCGAGCGGTTTCTGAATGAAGCCCGCATTCTCGCGGGGTTTTCCCATCCGGCCATCGTTGGAGTGCACCGTCTCATCGAAGCCAATGGCACGGTTTATATGGTAATGGATTTTGTCGACGGCGAAAGTTACGAAGCCCGTCTTCGCCGGATCGGGCGAGAGCCCGATGAGGAGGCACTTATGGAGGTGATTGGGCCTCTTTTGGGCGGTCTGGAAGAAGTACATCGAACTGGCCTGATCCATCGGGACATCAAACCCGAGAACATTCTCATCAGTCAGAGAGGAAAACCAATCCTCATCGATTTCGGCTCAGCGCGGGAATCCGTCGGAAAAACCGCGACGATGACAAGCATCGTCACCCACGGATACTCCCCCATCGAGCAATACCAAACCAAGGGAAGGATGGGGCCGTGGACGGATATTTATGCTCTTGGGGCGGTGATGTGCAGGGCGATTACGGGAGAGAAACCGCCCGTCGCAGCAGATCGTCTGGTGGACGATGAGTTTCAAGCACTCCATTTCCAACCATTAAACGGCTATACCTCAACATTTCTGGAGGCGGTTGATCACGCTTTGATGCTCCGACCGGAAACACGTCCTCAAAATATCCGTGACTGGCAGTTTCAACTGAGACGAGGGGACGCACCCTCGCGGAATCGCAACCAATTCGAGCCGGCACATGAAGCGATCCCTCCTCCGATCATCGAACAACCACCTGAATTACCTTCGGAGTTTCGATCTAGGGAAGCTCACCCGCCAAAATCTTCTGCCGGAAAGGCAATATCAATTTTTGCCGCGATCATAATCGTAATTCTTCTAATATTCATTGCCCTACCTTCCGGAAAAACTCCTTCTTCCCAAGGTATTAGTGCGGCTGCGGAGTCTCAATCGGACGCTCTAGAGAGTCGCCAAGCGAAAATTCGAACTGAGGCCGAAGAAGCTAAGCGCGCGTCAGAAGAGGCCGCTCGAGAACGGGCGGCACAAAAACAGCAAGACGAGCTTAGAATGGAGGAAAAAAAGAGGAAGGAGAGCGCGCGCCTACTTGCTGCAGCGGCCGAAGAAAGCAGGAAGAACCCAGCCGATGCCACGCAAGAAAGTCCCTACATAAACTCTCTGGGAATGAAGTTTGTCCCTCTTCCCGGAACCTCGGTTCTCATTTCCAAGTGGGAAACGAGAGTCAAAGATTACAAGGCGTTTTGGTCAACCGAGCCAGGGAGTTATCCGTCGACAGTTACAAAATTTATTCAGAATGGAGAGGATCCCGTGGTCAATGTGAGTTGGGAGGACGCTCAAGCGTTCTGCAAGTGGTTGTCCCTGAAAGATGGCAAAACGTACCGGCTACCGACCGATGAAGAGTGGAGCTTGGCGGTTGGATTGCAAAATGAGCCGGGGTCCAGTCCCAAGGAGAAGGATGGAGCTATTCCTGGGTTTCCATGGGGACCCACATGGCCGCCTCCGTATGCAGAGGGTAACTACGCGCCCAGTCTAAACGTGGACAGCTATGAACACACTTCTCCGGTAGGGTCATTCCATCCAAATGGCATTGGAATTATGGATCTCAGCGGCAACGTGTGGGAATGGTGTGCAGACTATCTCGGACCAGATTCAAAATTTCGCGTAGTCCGCGGGGGCGGCTGGAGCAGCCGTGAAGAGGCTATGTTAAAATCCTCATTCCGCACCGGGATTCAACCACAGGCACGCCGAGATTTCGTTGGCTTTCGCTGTGTTGTGGAAACCACGCCAGCTGATTGAATTTTGGGACAAAAGCAATAGTCCGGTAGGGCCTACCTATTTGGTCGAAATGGCGTAATTTCGTTGGAGAAAGGACGGGGATCTCCCTTGGGATTGTAGCGATTAAATTCCCGAGTTGAGGACAGCCCAAAATCAGAGGCCGTCGATCCTTTCGGCGGTTGCAGCAGACTGTTTTCGACATAATAAGGATCAATGTTGGCTGTCAGGCTATATCCCAATGATGATTTCATTTTAATCGCAAGCTCCTTGAGTCGCTCCAATTCGACGGCCATGGAATCATTGTTTTGCGCATAATTAGATGGTTGAGAGGCTTTTAAGGACCTTAATTTTTCGGCCATCTCGGATGCTTCTTGCTGAAGCTCCGCGATTTTTGTTTCAGTTTCCTTGCGGGCTTCTTCTGCTGCTGATCTGTCCGCAGATTCCGCAAACTCACCCATCGACTTGGCAACCTCCTCCCGTTTCTTTTCAATTTCTTCCGCTATTTGATTGAGTTTGGACCTTTGCAACTTCTGTTCGGCTTGGGCATTCATAAACTCTCTATGCGTCTCCGTAATGGAGGCTTCGAGGCGCGAAATCATTCCATCAATGGTATTGATTTTCGCTTGATTTTTATCCTGGTCCTCGCGTTTGGCTTCCAAGGCGGCCAGTTGCTTCTGGACTTCTGAGTTCATTGCCCAAGCCCCTCCATCCGTTCTCCCATAAGGGAGCATAGGCGTTCCCCAGCGATTTCGGCATACGATGGCTTTGGATGGAACTCGCGTGCCTCGCAAAGTCACATTCGTTCGCTCGTGACCTTCGGAGGGGGACGAAGCAAGCAGTGCGCCTGCCGCTAAAATCAGAAAGTTCATAAAAGGGACTTCACGGTTTCAGATTTTATCAAGTTTGAGAAGGTATATTTCATCTCACTTTACCGGTTGCACTTTCCAGAATGCCTAGATAATAACGACACCATGTCAAGATGGTCAATTTTAGGCATTGTTCCTCCACCGTTATCCTTTCTAGTAATTTTTCTGGTGATTTCAGCTTCCTCTTTGGTGGCAGGGTCGGCGGCCTTCGACCCCAATGCGACGAAAATCTCCGAGGTAACGACCCCCGAACCAACTCTAAAGTTCACCTATCGTCTGGTTCCGAATGTTGTGGTTCCAACTACTGAAGTGACCTGCGACGGGCAACCGATTGAAAGCCGGGCGACTCCCTATGCGGACAATCCCCTGAATCTCTCCGCGATGCTGATCCTGGTCGATACGAGCGTTGGGAGTTCGAAGTTTCCAAGAAACGCCACCATCGACCTCAACAAGCAAGTCATCGCAAACATTTTGGATCAAAGCCGCCCAAATACCCTCATTGGGCTTTCCACCTTCGCAAACGATTTGGTGGAATTGACCCCTATTGGCGCTCCCGTTGCCGAAAACCGAGCCGCTCTCACAAAACTCAAGGCCGATGGTATGGGCACGAGGCTCTACCGGCGGGCAATGGATGCGATTGAGAAGCTTTCTGCGGTCGAGGCTGATCGAAAAGCGCTTCTCATTTTTTCCGATGGCAAGGATGAGGACACAGGCTACACACTCGCAAATCTTCAAGAAGCCGCCCAGAAAGCAAATGTCATCGTGATGACAGTTGGATGTCCAGAATCCGCCCAGGACGTGCCGGGCCTTGGCAACTTGGAGCGTTTGGCTGCCGATACCCTTGGCACCTACGTCCAACTTCCCCTCGAGAAGAAGGGCAGCATGACGCAACTACAGAATCCACCGGGCTTGGCGGAATCGCTCGTGGGTTCGTTAACCGGCGGAGGCGAGGTTGTTGCCTCCCTGAAGGACGTGAATGCCGCAGGTAAAGTCACCGTGACCCTGACCACGGCAGACGGACAAAAATTGGAGCAGACCCTCCAGCGAGTGCCGGCCGCCACACCCACACCATCTCCCACCGCAACGCCCGATGCGTCGCCGGATGCCTCCGCGTCCCCTAGCGAGACGGTATCACCTTCCCCCACCGCCACGCCTGCGCCAAGCCCGACACCCACCCGAATCCAGGCTGCCACTACATGGGCAAAGCAGAACAAAGGTTGGGTGATTGCCGGAGCGGCAGCTCTTCTGGGACTACTCGCAATCATCATCGTTGCACTGGCCACCCGGAAAAAAAAGGCACCACCGGTCGAGTTTGATGAATTTATCGAATCCCCGCTGCTGCCTCCTGAAGGGAATCCCGCGCAAAATGCAGCATTTGCCTTCCTTGTCATGCAAGATGCCGAAGCAACCCGCATGGCGATTACGAAGACGGCCAGCCGCATCGGGCGCCGCGGAGACAACGACATCGTCTTTTCCAATGACAGCGTTTCTGGTCACCACGCCGAGATCCACATGGCACGAGACGGCTCGT
>CALBXK010000075.1 GCA_937890535.1 uncultured Spartobacteria bacterium | reverse complement strand
GCGGCGCGAGTTTTGCCTATTCCGATTTCCCCACCCGCGTGGGGATGGCCCGTCATTGGTTCGGTGGTCATGAGTCAGCTTTGGGATTTCCCCACCCGCGTGGGGATGGCCCGAGGCATAGTTCAATCCCTGACTTCATTGTATAGATTTCCCCACCCGCGTGGGGATGGCCCGTACAGTTGCGGCCATACTTGCCGCTAATTGTCGATTTCCCCACCCGCGTGGGGATGGCCCGCATCCAAGCTCCCTGACATGATCGGAAAAGACGATTTCCCCACCCGCGTGGGGATGGCCCGAGTTGATGGACGCTGCGGTTTACATCGAAAAGGATTTCCCCACCCGCGTGGGGATGGCCCGGGAATACATTTGCGTGACCCAATCCGCATCTTGATTTCCCCACCCGCGTGGGGATGGCCCGGATATGGCATTTTCCAGTATGACCTGCAATTTGATTTCCCCACCCGCGTGGGGATGGCCCGCGGAATCACGATGGGATACCGCCGCCACTACAGATTTCCCCACCCGCGTGGGGATGGCCCGACGGTCGAGGCAACGGCGGGAAAGTCTTTAGTGATTTCCCCACCCGCGTGGGGATGGCCCGACTCGTTCGGCCTGACCCGCAAATCCCGCAACGATTTCCCCACCCGCGTGGGGATGGCCCGCTCTCGCCGCGACCCTCCGAGGATCAGGATGGGATTTCCCCACCCGCGTGGGGATGGCCCGTGCGAACGCTGGCCCATGGGTAACAGACTTTGGATTTCCCCACCCGCGTGGGGATGGCCCGGGCCGCGGAATGTTGCGGGGCGACCTCTACGGGATTTCCCCACCCGCGTGGGGATGGCCCGATGGCGAGTTTTTAGTGGGGAGTCGTTCCCGAGATTTCCCCACCCGCGTGGGGATGGCCCGGCACTTGTGACCCCCCTGCGGACAGTCGAGGCGATTTCCCCACCCGCGTGGGGATGGCCCGCGTCCCCGAGGTGGATGCGTTTCGACGGTTTCGATTTCCCCACCCGCGTGGGGATGGCCCGAATACCCGTTCGACTGCCTGATTGCCTTTGCTGATTTCCCCACCCGCGTGGGGATGGCCCGATGGTAACGGTGGCCTGCATTCGGGTGAAACTGATTTCCCCACCCGCGTGGGGATGGCCCGGCGAGTGTGTGGTTTTCTTAACTCTCGGGAAGGATTTCCCCACCCGCGTGGGGATGGCCCGAACCCATTTCAATGCAGCCAACTCACTCGAAAGATTTCCCCACCCGCGTGGGGATGGCCCGGTTGCGCCGGACTCTGGATCAGTGACCGGGTGGATTTCCCCACCCGCGTGGGGATGGCCCGGATGCGGTGCAGCATTGTGATGCGGCGGCGATGATTTCCCCACCCGCGTGGGGATGGCCCGTCCTGGCAGAGATGCAGTCCCGGTTCTGGGCAGATTTCCCCACCCGCGTGGGGATGGCCCGGCCGCAGAATTGAGAAAATCGACGGTGGATGGGATTTCCCCACCCGCCGACGCTCAATTTCCCCACCTTCAGGTCCATCGCCTCCTTCCTAATTCATCATTCTTCCTTCTTAATTCTCTTCAAAGCCCTCCGTGCTTCCAAATGGAAAGCACGAGGCGCAGGCACATGTACATGCCCCAAATCAACCCCGCGAGCCCGAGAATTGGAACACTTCCAATTTTGGGAGGCAAATCTGCGAGGACAAGAATACTGGAACAGATCAATACCGAGGAGGCGAGAATGGCATTGGCAAGTCGGTTGGCAATGGAATCCAGAGTCTTGCGCAGTGGTTCAAATCCCTCGGGGTCAATTTTGTGCTCCAGGGGAATGTTGAATTTCCCGTGTTTGATCCGCTGGTAGAGATTGCGAAAATCGTGGGGAAATTCGTCCAGAAAATCGAGGCTCTCGCTCAGGAGTTTACGGCCGAGTTCAAACAACCGCGTCGGATGGTATTTTCCCTGAATGAGCTTCATCGCATAGGGTTCGCCCAACATGATAAAATTGATGTCCGGATTGAGGGACCGGCCGATGGCCTCCACCTGCGTCAAGGCCTTGATTCCAAGATAAAAACTCCCCTTCATCCGCAAAGAATTCGCTCGCAGCAACTCCAGGAGCTTGTTGAGCACCAGTCCGAGATTAATATCCCGCAGCGGTTGATTGAGATAAATCCCACTGAACTCCTCAACATCCGAGAGCATCTTCGTCGAGTGGATGGTGTACCCCTCCTCGCTCATTTCCAATATTGACCGCATCACCTGCTGATGATTTTTCTCGGCCAGCCCGGAAATCAGGTGGGCGACGCTGGACCGAAATCCCGGCGTAAACGTCCCCATCATCCCATAGTCGATCAGTCCGACGACTCCGTCTCCCACAACGAATATATTCCCCGGATGAGGGTCTCCGTGGAAAAATCCGAACTCAAAAATCTGCTCGTAAATCAGCTTGGTTATATTCTCCGAAAGCTCGACCGGATCAATCCCCGCCGCCTCCAATCCTTCTGTATCGGAAATACTCCTCCCCTCCACGAGCTCCATCGTCAGCACTCGGGAAGTGGTCAGATCGCGGAAGATGGCCGGCACCTTGATCGATTCGTTTCCGACAAATTGCTCTCGAAACCGCTCGGCATTTTTCGCCTCGTTTTCAAAATCCAATTCCTTAATCAACGTCCCGGAAAACTCCTCAATCACGCCCACCGGATTGAGACCCGACATGGTCGGGACATGGCTTTCAGCAAACCGGGCCAGATCGCGCAGAATCGCAAGATCCAGCTCGATCACCTTCGTGATGTCCGGTCGCTGCACCTTCACCGCCACCTTTTCACCATTGGGAAGTTCCGCGGAATGCACCTGCGCCATGGACGCCCCACCCACGGGCTCATCTTCAAATTTTACAAACAACTTGGAAACTGGCTCTCCAAGTTCTTCCGCAATGATTTTGCGCGCCTCGCGGGCCGGAAAGGGCGGGACCCCCGACTGCAATTTGCATAATTCGACATAGTAATCATCGGTCACCAAATCCCGGCGGGAACTCAGAATCTGGCCGAACTTTACAAACGTCGGACCCAATTCCTCCAAAGCGAGGCGCATCCGCTCTGGCAGAGGTTTGGAGAGCAACCCGTCCGCATGCACCGCAATCGTGGCATCCTCCAGCCCGACGACGTGCTGCAAGGTCACCAGCTTCAGGACATCGCCAAACCCGTACTTCCAAAGAATACGCAGAATCTCCCGATAGCGCGGTAGGTGCGAGGCGAATTCCACCGCCCCTTTAATTTGATCGAAAATCACCCCGGCACCCTAGCAGGCTGTTGAAAAAGAGCGGAATGAAAAACTGCGTGTCATTTTGGGGTCCGGCAAGGCGCGGGGAGGAAGCGGGGTGCACCCCGCGCCCGATCCGCAACGCAGCCAGACCGCAAAAGGGCCGCAGCCCCTCAGGGTATTCTCCATCCCCTGATCGGCTTGGCCGCATTCTTTCCTTTCATTCCTCTTCAGATTCTTCGTTTCGGGGTTTTTCAACAGTCTGCGGGGGATCGAACTTCAAATCGCCAAGATCATCGCAAACCATGAATGATGGCCCCGACCACGACCCCGTAAATGATGTGGGCCAAAAGCTGGGCCACTCCGGTCATGGGACCCCGCTCATGATACTTCGCAACCGGGTGATGCTCCATCACGGCAATACTGACCAGCAACATGACAATAATCCCGTGGATAAAACCGGCCAATCCAAAGGTCCACCATACGATCGGCAGGGACAAGAGGGTCAACAACCCCCAATAGATGTAGGCAAAAACAATCCCGGAGAGAAAATGGAGAACATATCCATAGGAAAACGCCCGATCTGGATTCTTGGTGATCAAGGCCCCAACCGCAAGAATCACGTCGATTTTCCCCCAACCCAATATCCGAGGAAGCAGCAAAAAGGCCGTCATTGCGACCGTTCCCACGATCCCTCCCAACAATGGGGCGAACACGTTCGACATGTCCTGATCTTAAACCCCGAGAGCCTTCGGAAGCAAGGTGAACCTGCGAAATCCCGATCCGCCCGAACCGAGTCTTGATATCCCTCCTCCGCCGGTGAGCTACACTCCCCGGGGGGCGGAACCCTCGGTCGGGAGCGCCTTTTTTGTCGCGGTCGCGGCCCGATTGATGGCGTCAATGAGCAACCGCATGGTTCCGAAGTCCCGACGATGCGGCACCAGCACAAGCCGGTGGAAATGCGCCAGATGGGTATCATCGACTTCCTCGGGGAGAGCTCCGGACTGGACGATGCAGTCGGACACCAGCAAGGCCTTGAATTCGGCGTTGAGCTTTTCGATCGCCTTCGTCGTGAGGGGATGGTTGATCCGAATCACCATCCGGTCCTGCACCCAACGATACGAATGAAAATTACGATAGAACTGCAACACCTCTGCAATAGCGGCTTCGATGTCGTGAGTGACCTTGAAAAGATTGAGATCGCTCGGCGAAATTAACTTTTGATCGAGAAGATCATTGACCACAAAACGCCGCCACGTTTCCCAATAATGTCCATTCGGACGATCCAGCAGCACGATGGGCACGATGGGGCTCTTGCCCGTCTGAATGAGGGTGAGCACCTCACATCCCTCATCATGGGTACCGAAGCCTCCTGGGAAAAGTGCAAAGGCGTGAGTCTCCTTCACAAAGTTCAGCTTCCGGGTGAAAAAATATCGAAAGTTGATGAGCTTCTTGTCGCCTTCAATCCATTCGTTGGCCCGTTGCTCAAACGGAAGCCGAATATTCAGCCCAAAGCTCTGCTCGGCACCGGCTCCCTCCTGGGCCGCCCCCATGATGCCTTCGCCACCTCCGGTGATCACCATCCATTCAAATTCGACCATGCGCCGGGCAAACTCGCGTGCCAGCTTGTATTCTTCGGCGTCCGGACTGGTCCGCGCGCTGCCAAAAACCGCCACTTTCCGGATGCCCTCATATTTTTGGAAGACGCTCGCCGCATAACGCATTTCGCGCAAAGAGCGGCTGTAAAGTTTCAAGTCGCCAAGGCCCGTCTTATCTTTACCAAAGCAGAGCGCGGTCGCGATCATATCCTCGATGAGCTCGGCCTGTCTCCCGGTCGCAACCTCGGAGACCAGACTCTTAATGCGCGTGTCTTTTGCTTTTTCTTTCATAGACCGGTCTCGGCGGGGAAATTGGAGGCAGACATTGCGTCTTGTGAAGACCTTCCCTATAAGAAAGTCGAATTTATGATCATAGTTATTCGTGCCCATTCGTCAAAGGAACAAATCGCCGAAGTGATCTCCGAAGTGGAGAAGCTGGGCTACAATGGATGGCCTTTCAGAAGGTAGTAAACTTGGACCTCTTTCCAGTCAGAAACAGCTCGAAAATGTTGAGTCTTTCGTGCGTCGTGCAGTAACTGCCGGTGCTCAAGTCGTTGCTGGTGGTTCAAGATTCTCAACGGATACAAATGGTTGGTTTTTTTCAC